>CANNCS010000003.1 GCA_947503115.1 uncultured Marivita sp. | reverse complement strand
CGCCCTACCGGACGTCATCACGTCAATCGGAACCAGAGATTGGGCGAAAGTGGGTCAATGATCGCAGCCCTTGGTATAAGTGGACGGGATCACATCGCATGACCATTGAATCGCCTGAGACCATGTTCGTGAATTGCTATTGGGTCGCCTGCGATGGGGGCGGGGGCGTTGTGTCGTCCCCGCAAATGGATGCACACCCCCACGGAACCTGACCGGATCAAATGCCCGTATTGTGTTTGCAACTGCATCCACAAAGATCATCAGGGCTTGGCCTTCGTCTCCCGCGACTATCACGCGCTGCCGCCCGAAGCGAAAACGTCCGTGTCTACGAAGCGACAACGCAGTATCTCAATCTGTGAAGTAGGTCCGCTCTAGGGTCGAATTTCGGCAAATAGACGGGCAGGCCGAAAGGCCCGCCCCGCACCAATCCCGAAATTACTCCAACTCGATCAACAAGTCCTTCGCGTCGATCTGCGCCGCAGGGGACACATGCACAGCCTTCACCACCGCATCGCGTTCGGCGTGCAGGCCGGTTTCCATCTTCATCGCTTCGATAGTCAAAAGCAGGTCGCCCTCTTTGATCTTCTGACCCGCGGAAACTGCGATAGAGGCAACAACGCCCGGCATCGGCGCGCCGATGTGGTTCGGGTTGCCGACCTCCGCCTTGGGCCGCGCCGCTGTGGTGGCCTTGGCCTTGCGGTCGGGCACACGGATCGTGCGCGGCTGACCGTTGAGTTCAAAGAACACACGCACTTCGCCATCGTCCTGCGTCTCGCCGACCGCGATCAGGCGGATTTCGAGCGTCTTGCCGGGGTCGATCTCGGCGCTGATTTCCTCGCCTTGTTCCATGCCATAAAAGAACGTCCGCGTCGGCAGCACCCGCACCGGGCCGTATGTCCGGTGGCGGCCCATGTAATCGAGGAAGACCTTCGGATACATGAGGTACCCGTTCAGATCCTCGTCATCGATCGCTTTGCCTTCCAGTTCTTTGACCAGCTTGGCGCGGGTTTCCTCGATCCCCATCGGGGCCGCGTGCAGACCGGGGCGGTCGGTAAAGGCTTTCTCGCCTTTGAGGATCTTCTTCTGGATCGCCGCAGGCCATCCGCCCGGAGGCTGACCCAACGAGCCGCGCATCATGTCCACGACAGAGTCGGGGAAAGACAGGTCGGTCTCGGGGTTCTCTACATCTGCGCGGGTCAGGCCTTGGGACACCATCATCAACGCCATGTCGCCCACCACCTTGGAGGACGGCGTAACCTTCACGATATCGCCGAACATCTGGTTCACATCC
This sequence comes from uncultured Marivita sp., assembly GCA_947503115.1. Classification (GTDB taxonomy): domain Bacteria; phylum Pseudomonadota; class Alphaproteobacteria; order Rhodobacterales; family Rhodobacteraceae; genus Marivita. The sequence continues at coordinate 80,595 of CANNCS010000003.1, read as the reverse complement.
GCATAGGTCTGCGCGACCTCGTGCCAACGTTCCTCCAGACCAAGGCTGCGCGCCTGCGCCTTGAGGTTGGTGAACTGCCCGCCGGGCATTTCGTGCAGGTACACTTCAGAGGCAGGCGCTTGTTGGCCCGACTCGAACGCCGCATACTGCCCGCGCACCGCTTCCCAGTAGTTGGAAACCTCGCGGATCGCGCTGATGTCCAGCCCGGTTTCGCGCTCGGTGTGGCGTAGCGCCTCGACGACCGATCCAAGCGTCGGTTGCGAGGTGTTCCCCGACAGCGCATCCATCGCCGCATCGACCGCATCCACACCCGCCGCAGCGGCGGCCATGATCGTGGCAATGCCAGCTCCCGAAGTGTCATGCGTGTGGAAGTGGACGGGCAGGCCGACCTCTTCCTTCAGCGCCTTAACCAACGGGCCAGCCGCAGCGGGCTTCAGCAGCCCCGCCATGTCCTTGAGGCCAAGGATGTGCGCACCTGCTGCCTTCAGCTCTTGGCCCATGGCGACGTAGTATTTCAGGTTGTATTTAGACCGCGCCGGATCGTTCAGATCACCGGTGTAACAGATCGTGCCTTCCAGCACTTTGTTGGTCTCGAGCACCGCATCCATCGCGACGCGCATGTTCTCAACCCAGTTGAGGCTGTCGAACACGCGGAACACGTCAACGCCGGTCTCTGCCGCCTGTTTGACAAAGAACTGCACCACGTTGTCGGGGTAGTTGGTGTAGCCGACACCGTTCGCCCCGCGCAGCAGCATCTGGGTCATGATGTTCGGCATCGCCGCGCGCAGATCCCGCAGACGCTGCCACGGGCATTCCTGCAGGAACCGGTAGGCCACATCAAAGGTCGCGCCGCCCCAGCATTCCACGCTGAACAGCTGCGGCAGGTTCGCGGCGTAAGTCGGCGCCACCTTGATCATGTCAATCGACCGCATCCGCGTGGCCAGCAACGATTGGTGCCCGTCACGCATTGTGGTGTCGGTGATCAGCACTTCTTTTTGTGCTGCCATCCAATCGGCCACAGCCTGCGGGCCTTTTTCGTCCAGCAGCGTCTTGGTTCCGGCGGGTGGTGTCTCGACCCGGGTTTTCGGCGCTTTGGCCGGTTTCAGATCAGGATGCGGCATCGCGCGGCCCTGCACTTCGGGGTGCCCGTTCACTGTGATGTCGGCGATATAGGTCAGAACCTTGGTGCCCCGGTCGCGACGCTTGCGGAACTGGAACAGCTCGGGGGTCTCGTCGATGAACTTGGTGGTGTACTGGTTGTTCAGGAAGGTTGGATGCTTGAGCAGGTTTTCCACAAACGCGATGTTGGTGGACACGCCGCGCACGCGGAATTCGCGCAATGCACGGTCCATGCGCGCAATGGCCTTTTCCGGTGTCGGCGCCCAAGCGGTGACCTTGGTCAGCAGAGAATCGTAGTAGCGCGTGATCACACCACCCGCATACGCGGTGCCGCCATCCAGACGGATGCCCATGCCAGTGGCCGAACGGTAGGCCGTGATGCGGCCATAATCGGGAATAAAGTTGTTCTGCGGGTCTTCGGTTGTGACGCGTGTCTGCAACGCATGGCCGTTCAGACGGATGTCGTACTGCGAGGCTTTGCCGGTCGCCTCGGACAGCGACTTGCCCTCGGCGATCATGATCTGCGCCTGAACGATGTCGATTCCGGTTACTTCTTCGGTGACGGTGTGTTCCACCTGCACGCGCGGGTTCACTTCGATGAAGTAGAATTTGCCGTCGTCCATATCCATCAGGAATTCGACGGTGCCTGCACATTCGTAATTCACATGGGCGCAAATCTTGCGGCCCAGTTCGCACAGCTCTTCGCGCTGCGCCTCGGACAGGTAAGGGGCAGGGGCGCGTTCCACGACTTTCTGGTTGCGGCGCTGGACCGAGCAATCGCGTTCATACAGGTGGTATATGTTGCCCTGTTTGTCACCGAGGATCTGCACCTCAACGTGGCGGGCGCGGATGATCATCTTTTCCAGATAACCTTCACCATTGCCAAAAGCGGCTTCGGCTTCGCGGCGGCCTTCAAGGACTTTTTCCTTGAGCTCTTTCGGGCCGTTGATCGGACGCATGCCGCGCCCGCCGCCGCCCCAGGACGCCTTGAGCATCAGCGGATAGCCAATTTCGGCCGCTTCTTTGGTGATGGCGTCGAAATCGTCGCCCAGAACTTCGGTCGCCGGGATCACCGGGACATCGGCCTCAATGGCGACCCGTCGCGCGCTGGCCTTGTCTCCAAGAGCGCGCATCGTTTCGGCGCGGGGGCCGATGAAGGTGATACCGTTGGCAACGCAGGCATCCACCAAATCGGGGTTTTCTGACAGTAGACCGTAACCGGGATGGATCGCATCAGCGCCCGATTCTTTTGCGACGCGGATGATCTCGTCGATGCTGAGATAGGCAGCAACTGGCCCCATGCCTTCGCCGATCCGGTAAGCTTCGTCTGCTTTGAAACGGTGCAGGCCCAGCTTGTCCTCTTCGGCATAGACGGCGACTGTTGCCTTACCCATCTCGTTGGCGGCCCGCATGATGCGGATGGCGATCTCGCCCCGGTTGGCGACGAGAATTTTCTTGAAATCTGACATGGCAGCAGTCCTGACGTTTTGACGTTGCGCGAGGCTTAGTAAGAATTCGTTACATTCTCAACCTGTTGATTTGGCAAGGCGCTACTAAGTGGGGCCGTCAAACCACGCTTTGCCGCGTAAATCAGTGGGTTTTACGACGCCAAGCTGGCCCAAATTCGCCGCCATATCTTTTTGCAGGATCTCAACCAGATGGTCAGGGCCGTCGCCATCCAGCGCCCCAAGCGCATAATGCCATGCCCGACCCAACATGACAAAATCCGCCCCCAGAGCGATGGCCCGCAGAATATCCAGACCGCCTTCAATGCCGCTGTCGAAAATCAGCGGCAAATCGGTTGTGGCTCGGAATTTGGGCAAAACTTCGATCGGTGCGGGCGAGGCGTCAAACTGCCGACCGGCATGGTTCGACAGCCAAATCGCGTCGACACCGGCCTTTTCCAGTCTCGGCGCATCGTCGGGGTTTAGCACACCCTTGACGAAGAACGCCCCATCCCACGCATTGCGCAACCAGTCGACATAGTCCCAATCGGGCGAGGTCCGAAGCATATATCCCGCGTGCTGGGTCGAACTGAGGCCCGTCACCTTGCCCGCGTAATCATCAATCAAGCGCATACGCGGCATTCCGAGTTGCGCTGTCCCCATCGCCCATGTCGGGCACGTCGCGACCTGCGCCAGCAAGCGTGGCGTCAGTTTCGGCGGCGTGGTGAGACCCGACCGTACCTGCCGTTCGCGGCGCGACGGCACGGGAACGTCAACGGTCAGGATCAACGTGGTGAATCCAGCATCCTTGGCCCGTTTGAGCATATCCGTACGGATGCCCTCATCGCGCGGCGGGTACATCTGGAACCAGCCATTGCCGTCTAGCCGGGGCGCCACCTCTTCGGGGGTGCGGGTGGCGACGGTAGAGATGCTGTAAGGAATACCCGCCTTCGTGGCTGCGCGGGCCAGTTTGCGTTCCGCATCGGGCCAGATCAGACCTGACATGCCCACCGGACTGATGCCAAAGGGCAGAGGATAGTCGCGACCGCAAAGCGATGTGCTCAGGTCAACCGGCAATTCGCCATGCAGAATCGATGGGGTGAACAAAACCCGGTCCAGCGCCGACCGATTGCGGTGCAGCGTCGCCTCTTTTCCGGTGGCGGAATCGAGGTATTCCCAGACGAATTTGGGGATACGCCGACGCGCACGCGCCTTGAGGTCCGAAATGGCGGGGTATTTTGCATGATGATCCATAGATCCGCATTTGTGGACAGTTCCCGGGATTTGTCCAGAAGCCGATTTATCGAAAAATTCGACGATTTCCGCCAAAGGAAGTCGACCCGTGGCAATGTGAACATTATCAGAACATCTTTATCTCTGTTGGTTGCGGCGCTATCTTGGTCCGCATGAGCAGTTTCGATGAAATGGAGGCGTTTGAAAACGCCTCGCTGTCCGCCCGCGCGATGGCCGCGCGCCCGCAGCCCTATCTGGACGATCTCAACCCGGCACAGCGCCAAGCGGTCGAGACGATGGATGGTCCTGTCCTGATGCTGGCAGGGGCGGGCACCGGCAAGACCAAGGCGCTGACCACCCGGATTGTACACCTCCTAAACACTGGGCGCGCCCGCCCGAACGAGGTTCTTGCGGTGACTTTCACCAACAAGGCCGCGCGCGAGATGAAGGAACGGGTGGGGCGGCTGCTGGGCCAAACTGTTGAAGGCATGCCATGGCTTGGTACCTTCCATTCGATCTGCGTGAAGCTGCTGCGTCGCCATGCCGAACTTGTCGGGCTGAAATCGAACTTCACGATTCTGGACACCGACGATCAGTTGCGCCTGCTCAAGCAACTCGTGTCTGCCGCCGGGATCGACGACAAACGCTGGCCCGCGCGGCAATTGGCCGGGATCATCGACGGCTGGAAGAACCGCGCGATCACGCCTGACAAGGTGCCCGCAGCAGATGCGGGGGCATACAACCATCAGGGCCCAAAGCTTTACGCGCTCTATCAAGCGCGGCTGAAAGAACTGAATGCAGTCGATTTTGGCGACCTGCTTTTGCATGTGGTCACCATCTTTCAGGCACATCCGGATGTGCTCGACCAGTATCAGCGCTGGTTTAAATATATCCTTGTCGACGAATATCAGGATACCAACGTTGCGCAGTACCTGTGGCTGCGCCTTCTGGCGTCGGGGCATAAAAACATCTGCTGCGTCGGCGACGATGACCAGTCAATCTATGGCTGGCGTGGGGCCGAAGTGGGCAACATCCTGCGGTTCGAGAAAGATTTTGAGGGCGCGCATGTCGTGCGGCTTGAACAGAACTACCGCTCCACACCGCATATTCTGGCCGCTGCATCGGGTGTGATCGCCGGCAACCAAGGGCGTTTGGGCAAGACCCTTTGGACCGACGCGCAGGAGGGCGAAAAGGTTCGACTGATCGGCCATTGGGACGGTGAGGAAGAGGCCCGCTGGATCGGCGAAGAGGTTGAAGCGATGCAGTCTGGCACCCGCGGGATGGCGCCGGTTTCACTGGATCATATGGCAATCCTCGTACGCGCCTCGCACCAGATGCGCGCCTTCGAGGACCGCTTTCTGACCATTGGTCTGCCTTACCGCGTGATCGGTGGCCCGCGCTTTTACGAACGGATGGAGATCCGCGATGCGATGGCCTATTTCCGCGTCGTGACCAGCCCGGATGATGATCTGGCGTTTGAACGGATCGTCAACACCCCCAAGCGGGGCTTGGGCGACAAGGCACAGCAGACCATTCAAACCATCGCCCGCGCCAATGGTGTGTCCCTTGTCGAAGGCGCGCGGTTGGCGGTCGAACAAGGTCTGATCAAGGGTAAGGGTGGGTCGCAACTGGGTCAGCTTGTGCGCGATCTTGATCGCTGGGGCCGCATGGCCGAGGACACAGAGCATTCCGAACTGGCGGGCGTTGTGCTCGATGAGAGCGGCTACACAACCATGTGGCAGAACGACAAAACGCCAGAAGCGCCGGGGCGGCTTGAGAACCTCAAAGAACTGGTCAAGGCGCTGGAAGAGTTCGAGAACCTGCAAGGGTTCCTTGAGCATGTCAGCCTGATCATGGACAATGACAAAGGCGGCGATGGCGAGAAAGTGTCTATCATGACGCTGCACGCCGCCAAAGGTCTTGAGTTTCCGGCCGTGTTCCTGCCGGGCTGGGAAGATGGTTTGTTCCCGTCGCAGCGGTCGATGGACGAAAGCGGCCTCAAGGGTTTGGAAGAGGAACGCCGTCTGGCCTATGTCGGCATCACCCGCGCTGAAGAGATCTGCACGATTTCGTTTGCCGCTAACCGTCGGGTGTTCGGACAATGGCAATCGGCGCTGCCGTCGCGGTTTGTTGATGAACTGCCCGAAGAACATGTAGAGGTGCTCACACCCCCCGGTCTTTATGGTGGCGGCTATGGCGCGGCGGGTATGGCACCCCCGGCAGCGCAGATGATGGCAGGGTCCGACCTGCACCAGAAGGCGGCGGATGCCAATGTCTACAATTCACCGGGATGGCGGCGTTTGCAGGCGCGGTCCCAGCAGCGCCCGGTCAGTCAGCCATCCGAGGCGCGCAACACGATCATCGACGCCACGGCGGTCAGTTCTCACGCATTGGGGGAACGCGTATTCCATCAGAAATTCGGCTATGGCGAGGTGATCGGGATCGAGGGTGATAAACTTGAGATCGCCTTTGAAAAGGCCGGGACCAAGAAAGTGGTGGCGCGTTTCATCTGTGCGGCGGATGACGTGCCGTTCTAGGTGGCGGATGCGTCGACGCGTCCGGGGGCAGTTGTCTGAAAGCCCGGGCACAACACCCCTGACAAAGCTCTTGGTCGCTCAATGAAGCAAGGCGCAGGATATTGACCGATGGTCACCCAAGGCGTAAAGCACGTTTGTGGCGATTTGTTACCGGATTGCGGGCCACGTTAAATATGCCGCTAAAAGGTCAGCCGAAAGCCCCTTTCGCTTGGCCGGAACGGGGCTTTTTTGATGGGCCGAGGCCCACACAGGTGAAGACATGAAAGATAAAAAACCACGTACACGATTGGTCCACGGCGGCACCAAACGCAGCCAGTGGGGCGAGGTCAGCGAAGCGATCTTCCTCACCCAGGGCTTTGTCTATGACACTGCCGAACAAGCCGAACAGCGGTTCATCAAATCTGAACCGGATGAATACATCTACGCCCGGTATGGTAACCCGACGGTTGCAATGTTCGAAGAACGCATCGCGATGCTCGAAGGGGCAGAGGACGCGTTTGCCACCGCAAGCGGCATGGCAGCGGTCAATGGTGCGCTGATGTCTATGCTCAAGGCGGGTGATCACCTTGTGTCGGCGCGCGCCCTGTTCGGATCGTGTCTCTATATCGTTGAAGATATTTTACCACGCTTTGGCGTCGAGGTGACGCTGGTTGATGGCGCCGATCTGGACCAGTGGCGCGCCGCTGTCCGGCCTGACACCAAGGCCGTGTTCTTTGAATCGATGTCCAACCCGACGCTGGAACTGGTTGATATTCAGGCGGTTGCCGAGATTGCCCATGCCCAAGGCGCGCTGGTGGTGGTGGACAATGTGTTTTCCACGCCGGTCTTTTCGGATGCGTTGGGGCAAGGCGCGGATGTGATCATTTACTCCTCGACCAAGCATATCGACGGACAAGGCCGCACGCTGGGAGGGGTGATCCTTGGCACGCGCGAACATATCCGCAAGGTGGTTGAACCCTACATGAAGCACACAGGCGGCTCCATGTCGCCCTTCACGGCTTGGGTGCAAGTGAAGGGGCTTGAAACGCTTGATCTGCGCGTCCGCGCACAGGCGCAATCGGGCCAAGCCATCGCCGAGGCGCTTGAAGGCCATGCCAAGCTGAAGCAGGTGATTTATCCGGGCCTTCCGTCACACAAACAGGCTGCTTTGGCGCAGCGTCAGATGGGGTCCGGCGGAACTATGCTCGCCATCGAACTGGCCGGTGGGAAAGATGCGGCGTTCGCCTTTCTGAATGCACTTGATGTGATCGTCATCTCCAACAATCTTGGCGATGCAAAAAGTATCGTCACCCATCCAGCAACAACAACGCACCAGCGACTGACTGCCGAACAACGCCAAACATTGGGCATTACCGACGGTTTGGTGCGACTTTCAGTCGGAATCGAGGATACGGACGATCTTATCGACGATATCCTAAACGCGCTGAATGCTGTATGATGGCGAAATGGCGAAGAAAATTCCCCGCGGAGAATGAACCATTTGCGGGGGGGCACCGTATATAAGGTGAGTGGAAATGAACGGATAGGTGCCTATCTTTAAGGCATGTCCAACAGGCGAGGGGGCCTGAGTATGAATATCCATACACCTGAGATTGACCGCAAGCCCAGCCGCGAAGAGGCAGAGGCCGCTTTGGCCTTGCTGCGGCAATGGGCAAGCAAGGCTCATGATGGTGAGATTGATATTATCGCCCCGGAACTGCGCCGTTTGGTTGATGGTGCAACAGATGGCTATCCTGAGTTGTCGCGGACTTATCCCGAAGGGTTTGTTGTCGATTCCGCTTACAAGGACACGTTGCCTGATTTGCAGAATGGCCCGTCCGCCCTCATCCGTGGCGCGAACCGGGGCATTCAGCATGTCGGCATTTCCAATTTCCGCCTGCCGATCAGCTATCATTCCCGCGATAATGGCGATCTGACGCTTGAAACCAGCGTGACTGGTACCGTCAGCCTTGATGCCGACAAAAAGGGCATCAACATGAGCCGCATCATGCGGTCGTTCTATGTGCATGCCGAAAAGACGTTCAGTTTCAATGTGATAGAAGCGGCGTTGGACGATTACAAATCGGACCTTGAATCCTTTGACGCGCGTATCAACATGCGTCTGTCCTTCCCGATGAAGGTGGATAGCCTCCGCTCTGGCTTGTCGGGCTACCAGTATTACGACATCGCACTGGAACTGGTCGAAATCGACGGTGTGCGGCGTAAGATCATGCATCTTGATTATGTGTACAGCTCGACCTGCCCGTGCTCGTTGGAACTCAGCGAACATGCGCGCCGCGAGCGGGGACAATTGGCGACGCCGCATTCGCAGCGTTCAGTCGCCCGGATCTCGATTGAAGTGAAGGATGGCAAGTGCCTTTGGTTCGAGGACCTGATCGATATGTGTCGTCGCGCCGTGCCGACAGAAACTCAGGTTATGGTCAAACGTGAAGATGAACAGGCGTTTGCAGAACTGAACGCTGCCAATCCCATATTTGTTGAAGACGCCGCACGTCTGTTTGCCGAGCAGCTACAGGCTGACCCACGCATCGGTGATTACCGCGTGCTGGCCAGCCATCAGGAAAGCCTGCACAGCCATGATGCTGTGTCCGTGCTGACCGAAGGCGATCTGTTCGCGGCGCAGAGCCTTGATCCCAAGCTGTTCTCGACGCTGTTCCACGTCGGTTAAGGTTCCCTGACGACCTAGAGAAACGACCAACGGCGGCTTCGGTCGCCGTTCTCCGTTTGTGCATTCCATCGCAAAACATCCGCCAGACGATGAATTCCTGACCGCTTCGCCCATCGATCAAGCACGCCGCATCAATGGGTGTCGTTGCAAATCCACAGGTCGCAGACCAAGTGCCTGCATCACAGGCTTGTTGCAAAACTGGCCAAAGACCCGCGCTATAGTGACCACCGGGAGGAAACCATTTGTCTTAACGAGGTTTCCAATGTTGATCGAACCACTTCACCTTCAATTTGTCCGCCCCGGATTATGCACCCGGATCGACCTTTTCTTTGCCGAGAAGGGGCAGGGGTTCAACGCGGCCAGCTATGTGCGTGCGCGCCTTCCCAGCATTCTCAGGCTCGACGCCATGAGCGATGCGGATCTGGCAGCCTGCGGGCTGACCCGCGCCGACATTCTGCCCTTCGTGTTCGAAGATTGTTTTGCTGATCCAGAGGGGCCAAAGCAGCGTCCAATGGCTTGACACCCCGGCGCTCTGGGTTCAACGCTTCGCCCCATGTTCGACATCCGTCCCGTAGCCTATGTGATCGGCCTTTTGGTCGCTGTTCTCGGGGCGACAATGCTTCTGCCGATGCTGGTCGATTTGGCCGAAGGGCGCGGCGAATGGCATGTCTTCCTGCAAAGCTCTGTGCTGACAATGTTTTCCGGTGGCCTGATCGCGTTGGCGTCGGCCAATGGCGTGAAAGAGGGGCTGTCCATTCAGCAGACCTTCTTGCTCACCACCGGGGTCTGGGTGGCGCTGCCGATCTTTGGCGCAATCCCGTTCGTGCTGGGCGAAACCGACGCGCGGTTTGTCGATGCGTTCTTTGAGGCGATGTCGGGGCTGACAACCACAGGATCAACAGTGTTTGTCGGGCTGGATGATTTGCCAAAGGGTATCTTGCTTTGGCGCGGACTGCTGCAATGGCTGGGCGGCATCGGGATCATCGTTGTGGCTATGGTGTTCCTGCCTGAACTGCGGGTCGGCGGCATGCAGATTTTCCGCTCCGAAGCCTTTGACACAATGGGCAAAATCCTGCCCCGCGCGACCGAAATCTCGGCCTCGATCTCGACCATCTACATCGCCATCACCATTGCCTGCGCGACCAGTTATTACATCGTCGGCATGAATTTCTTTGACGCCACGGTGCACGCGCTGACCACCGTCTCCACAGGTGGTTTCTCGAACTACGACGCGTCCTTCGGTATGTTCCAGGGACCGGCCGAATATGTGGCGTCGATCTTCATGATTTGCGCCGCGTTGCCCTTTGTGCGGTTTGTACAGATGACCAAGGGCAACACCCGAGTGTTCTGGAAGGATAGCCAGATTCGCGCGTTCCTGGGCACGATTGCGGTTCTGGTCTTTGTCACCGCCTTCACCCTGACGCACATCTTTCCACATCACCCCGAACAGGCCTTCCGCGAGGCGCTGTTCAACATCGTGTCGATCATGACCGGCACCGGCTATGCCAGCGTTGACTACATGGGCTGGGGGCCGTTCCTGATCTCTGTTTTCTTCTTCATCGGCCTGATCGGCGGCTGCGCCGGATCGACGTCCTGTTCGATCAAGATCTTCCGCTACCAACTGCTGTTTGCGTCGATCAAGGTGCAGTTGCGCAAAATCCGCTCGCCCCACGGTGTGTTCCTGCCGCGCTATGCGGGCCGCTCTGTGGGCGATGACGTTCTGAACTCGGTGATCTCGTTCTTCGTGTTCTTCGTGATCTCGATGGGGGTTCTGTCTGTGGCCTTGGGCATGACAGGGCTCGACCTCATCACCTCGGTGTCGGGCGCGGCCACGGCGCTGGCCAATATCGGCCCCGGCCTCGGGCCCGAGATTGGCCCCGCAGGCAATTTTGCTGGGTTGAACGATACCGCGAAATGGATGCTCGCCGTTGGCATGTTGCTGGGGCGGCTCGAACTTTTGGCGGTCTACGCCATCTTTACTGTCAGCTTCTGGAGAGCGTGATGTCCCGTCAGCCACTTGGTGCCCAAATCTCGCAAATGCTCAAAGACGGGGGCGTTGATACGATCTTCGGCATCCCGGGTGTCCACAATGTGGAGCTGTATCGTGGCATCGAACAGGCCGGGATCACCCATGTATTGGCACGCCACGAACAGGGGGCCGGGTTCATGGCCGATGGCTATGCCCGAGCAACAGGAAAGCCGGGCGTGGCGTATGTGATCACCGGGCCGGGGCTAACCAACATCCTGACGCCGCTGGGCCAAGCCTATTCGGATTCTGTGCCGATCCTGACGATTTCCTCCTGCCTTGACGAAACCTCTGCCCGCCGTGGTCAGCTGCACCAGATGCGCGACCAGCGCATGGCAGCCGAAACCGTTTGCGCTTGGTCCGACGAGGCACGCAGCGCATCTGCTGCCTATGCCCTCATCGACCGCGCGTTTGACCAGTTCGCCAGCGCCCGCGCACGCCCGTGCCACATGCAGGTGTCCATCGACACGCTTGGCGCGGTGGCAGATCCCGCACCGCAACCGCCCGCTGTGCGTCCCGGCCTGCCAACGGCATCCCATGCCGATGTCTATGACGTGGTCGCCGCTGTACTTGCCGCAGAAAGACCGCTTTTCGTGTTTGGGGGCGGCTCTATTGCCGGGGCTGACGCGGTCCCCGACCTGCTGCGCCAGACCGGCGCGGCCTCCTTCGTCACTTATGCCGCGCGCGGCGTGGTGCCCGCCGACCAGCCACTCTATTTCGGCAGCACCCTTGCGCGCCCGGACAGCGCCGAGATCGCAGCTCAAGCCGATCTGGTGATCGCCGTCGGCACCACGCTGTCCGAGGTTGATCTCTGGCGCCCTACGCTGGGTCACACTGCGCCAATGATCCGCGTGGATATCGACCCCGAGGTGTTCTCTGGCATGGGTCCGCAGGACCGTGCCATCCTTGCCGACGCGGGCGCGTTTCTCAAAGCGATGACGATCGCTATCCCTGCGCGCACCGCTGATCAGCCGCCGAAATGGGACGCTGCCACAGTCGCCCGCAAACGGACCGCGTGGCGGGCCGAGGTTGATGCCGAACGTCCGGGGATTGGTGCGGTTTGCGATGCGCTGCGCGATGTGCTGCCCGACGACACGATGATCTATTCGGACATGACCCAGTTCGCCTACGGCGCGAAAGAGATCTGGGACATGCCGCGCCCTGGTCATTGGCACCACCCCTATGGCTTCGGCACGCTAGGCTATGCATTGCCGGCCTCGATAGGTGGCGCGGTGGCTCGTAAAGATCAACCGACACTGGCCATCGCCGGGGATTATGGGCTGCAATACACCATTCAGGAACTGGGCACTGCGGTGGAACTTGGCTTGCCACTGCCCATTCTGGTCTGGGATAATGGCAAACTGGGCGAAATCGAGGATAGCATGGTCCGGAGCCAGATCGCGCCCAATGCGGTGGTGGCACGGAACCCGGATTTCCTTGCGCTGGCAAAGGCCTACGGGGCCGGAGCGGTTCAATCCGACAGTCTGGACGCGCTGCAACAGGCGGTGCTGTCGGCGTTCAAATCAGACAGACCGACACTCATCCGCGTCACACCTGACATCGTAGGCTGATCCAGTCCTTCGAAGGTCTGGGCAAGCCCGTTCGAGCGGGCTCGATGGGCATTGCGCAGCCCATCTGCCGCGCGGTGCCTTTCCGAAGTCTTAACACCCAACCGCCAAAACCCGCCGCACGATGCGCATCGAGCGGACAGGGTCACTCCCACACCGCGACACCAAGCTGATGATTGCTTTCACACCCCGAAAGGGGGCACCCGTGAAAGACCGGTCTACAGGGCTCTTGGCAGGGTCACAGGGTTCGGGCGACGCCCGACAGAGCAAAGCATGTCAGACCTTCGGGGCGGCGCCGCTTTCCACTTGAAGAGGGATCACACGCATCCCACATGACCGATCGCTCCCGGCGGGTTTTGGCCCGGCCGGGCGTCCGGCGTGGGTCGGGCAGGGCATCTCGCTCTGTCCGGCCCTTCCGCGTTTCGGGTTGTCGGGACGGTGCGTGATGCCACGCACCGATTCAGGGCATCAGCCCAGTTCTGCCAGGCGGTCCATTGCCTCTTGCAGCTTAGCCGCTTCATCCTCGCGTGCCGCAAGGTTGGCGCGGGTTTCTTCGACCACCTCATCGGGCGCGGATTCGACGAATTTCGGGTTGCTCAAGCGTCCCTTCATTCCGCCGATCTCTTTGGCGAGCTTTTGCAGCGACTTTTCCAACCGCGCCTTTTCTTCGGCCACGTCGATGATATCGGCCAGCGGCAACCCAAAGGTCGCGCCCTCCATCGGCACTGTTGCACAGCCCTTGGGGAAGGCATCGACCACGGTCAACTCGTCGATCCGCGCCAGACGCTTGATCAGCACCTCGTTGCGGTCCCATGCGGCCTTTGCGGCATCGCCGTAATCCTTGACCACCAGCGGCAGATACAGCCCCACTGGAACATGCATCTGCTGTCGCGCGGACCGGATGCCCTCGATCAGACCGATCACCCAGTTCATTTCGCGGTCGGCCTCTGCGTCGATCAGATCATCGCCATAGGTCGGCCAGTCGGCATGGACCAGCATCTTGTCGCGCTGACCTGTTACCGCCCAAAGCTCTTCCGTCATGAAGGGCATGATCGGGTGCAGCAGGATCAGACACTGGTCAATGACCCAGGCCATGGTTGCCTTGGTCTCTGCCGTTTGCGGGCCTTCGTCCAGCAACAGCGGTTTGGAGAATTCCACATACCAGTCGCAGACCTTGCCCCAGACAAAACGGTAAAGCGCCGCTGCTGCATCGTCGAAGCGGTAGGCGGCCAGCGCCGCATCTACTTCGCCGCGCACGCGGGCGGTCTCGCCGATGATCCACTGGTTCACGGTCGCGGTGGCCTTGGGGATGTCGGCGCTGGGTGTCCGGTTCTCGAACACGCCGTTCATCTCGGCAAAGCGCGTCGCGTTCCAAAGCTTCGTGCCAAAGTTCCGGTAGCCCGCGATCCGCTGCATATCGAGCTTCAGCACCCCACCGAGCGAGGCCATCGCCGCATTTGTGAAGCGCAGCGCATCCGCGCCGTATTCGTCAATGATCTCAAGCGGATCAACGACGTTGCCAAGCGACTTGGACATCTTCTTGCCCTTGGCGTCGCGGACAAGACCGTGCAAGTAAACATCCTTGAACGGGATCTGATCAACCACGGCCAGTTGCATCATCATCATCCGCGCGACCCAGAAGAACAGGATATCCTGCCCGGTCACCAGAACGCTGGTCGGGAAGTATTTTTTCAGTTCCGGCGTCTGCTCTGGCCAGCCCAGCGTGCCGATGGGCCAGAGACCGGACGAGAACCAGGTGTCGAGCACATCGGGATCCCGGGTCAGAGCAACGCCATCTCCTGCCATCGCCTGTGCCTCGGCTTCGGTCGCCGCGCAGTACTGGTTGCCGTCTGCGTCAAACCACACCGGGATCTGATGCCCCCACCAAAGCTGGCGCGAGATGCACCACGGTTCGATGTTTTCAAGCCAGTGATAATAGGTCCGCTCACCCGATTCCGGCACGATCTTGACGTCGCCATTGCGCACGGCGTCCAGCGCGGGGCCGACGATCTTGTCGGCGTCCACGAACCATTGGTCGGTCAGCATCGGTTCGATGACCACTTTAGAGCGATCACCAAACGGCTGCATGATCGGCTTGGCCTCGACCAGCGGCACCAGTTCCGCCGGGTCGTCGTCTTCGCCCAACTTACGGCCCAGAACCGGGTTGTCGGCGCGGGTCATCACCGCCAGACCTTCTTCGGTGATCTCGTCAATCACGGCCTTGCGCGCTTCGAACCGGTCCAACCCGCGCAGGTGATCCGGCACAAGGTTCAGCGCGTCAGTCTCGGCTTCGGTGAGGGTCTGTTCGCCGCGCGCAACGGCACCAGCGATCAATGCTGTTTCGGCATAGGCCGCGCCGTCGTCGCGCATGTGCGCCTTGGTGTCCATGAGGCGGTAGCACGGAATGCTCCCGCGCTTGGCGACGCCGTAGTCGTTGAAGTCATGCGCGCCGGTGATCTTCACCGCGCCTGATCCGAAGGTGGGATCGGGGTATTCGTCGGTGATGATCGGGATCAGACGGCGATGCTCTTTCGGACCAACCGGAATCTCGCAGAGTTTCCCGACGATTGGCGCATAGCGTTCATCTGACGGATGAACCGCAACGGCACCGTCGCCCAGCATGGTTTCGGGGCGCGTCGTGGCGATGGAGATATAGTCGCGCTCTTCTTCCAGCACGACATTTCCGTCCTCGTCCTTTTCGATATAGGTATAGGTGGCACCCCCCGCGAGGGGGTATTTGAAGTGCCACATATGGCCGGGGTTTTCGATGTTCTCGACCTCGAGATCCGAGATCGCAGTTTCGAAATGCGGGTCCCAATTGACCAACCGCTTGCCGCGATAGATCAGGCCCTTGTTGTACATGTCGACAAAGACCTTGATCACCGCGTCGTGGAAGTTCGGTCCATTGCCGCGATCCGGGTCGCCTGCCGCCCCACCCATGGTGAACGCCTCGCGCGACCAGTCGGCGGATGCGCCAAGGCGCTTGAGCTGCCCGATGATCGTGCCGCGCGATTTGACCTTCTGTTGCCACACGCGGTCCAGAAATGCCTCGCGCCCCATCTCGCGGCGCGACGGCTCGCCATTGGCGGCCATCTCGCGTTCCGTGACCATCTGGGTCGCGATGCCCGCGTGGTCGGTGCCCGGCTGCCAGAGCGTGTCGAAGCCGCGCATCCGGTGCCAGCGGACAAGAATGTCCTGCAATGTATTGTTGAACGCGTGGCCCATGTGCAGCGACCCGGTCACGTTGGGAGGCGGGATCATCACGCAGAACGTGTCCTCGCGCGAGGCATTGACACCCGCTTTGAAGGCACCGCTGTCTTCCCACGCCTTGTAAAGCCGCGCTTCGGCTTCGCCTGCGTCGAATGTCTTTTCCATCGCCATGGGGTCTGTTCCCGCTGTTTCGCCGCCCCAACGGGGCCGCATGAATTCCGTTGCGCCTCATCTAGCGAATGGGCGGGGAAAGGAAAACCCAAGGCAGGTGGGAAAATGGTTGCGGTCTTGTGGCCATTGGGTGGCCCGCGTTTGATTCGGGCATCTTTCGGCGGTCAGGCGGGTAACTCGGCGGCGTCCTCTTCGACAAATGCATAAGAGTGCAGGTTGATGTCACCGCTCCAACGCCAGAGCGCGACAAAGCCTTCGGGCCCGGTGCGGAACGCGTGCGGCATCAGGCTTGGATGATGCACCATATCGCCGGAACCGCGCATCTGTACATCGTCCCCGGCCGTCCAAAGCGCCTGACCGCCAAGGATCACATAAGTTTCGTCAGCATCGTGAATGTGAAGCGGGTAGTAACAGTCAGGCCGCATATACACCAACCCCAGCCGCACGTCCGGCGCCGGAATCGGCCCCTCTGGTCCCATCAGTGTCGCAACGCTGATCATGGCGGCAATATTCGCTTCGGTGTTGTCTTCAACGGGGTTTGATCCCCACGGAAGTCGATCCTGCACTGCCAGAATGGCCTGCGCGGCCGCAAGCTGGCTGCTGCTTAGAACGCTGCGAATCCCGGTGTCGAGCAAACAGGCAGATCGCGCGTCAAAGGCCACGGGGGGCGGCGTGACTCGAAGCGTGTGCGCCGTATGCGGACCTTGCGGGTCGGCTTCGCCATCATAGATCGCCGCGAGCGCTTCGAGCATGTCTGAAAAAGGGTCATGTCGCACTGTGAAAGCACCTTTGAAAGATGCGCAAGCGTGCGATGCAGAGGTGCTCTGATCCAAAAAGAACGCGACCGCTTTGGGTCGTTTTTTGGCGCTGTTGGAAAAACTGGACGATGCGGGGGGCGGACAAGAAAAACGGTGGTGCCAAGGGAGGAGAGGCACCACCGCTTCCAGTTCACGGCATCCAGGGAGGAGGAGAGGATGCCGAGATCGTGTGGGCCGAAGCCCGAAACTTTGTGACGGTGGCACCAGGGAGGAGGAGAGGTGCCACCGTCAAGTCCGGAACGTCCAGGGAGGAGGAGAGGACGTCCGAGCCGGTTTGGCGAGGGGCCCGAACCGGGCCATGCTCACCGAATTTCGTTCAGCTTTCGTAAGCTGCCTGATATGCAACGCGCTTGATCTCGGAATGGTTCAAGCCAAGATCGCACAATTCGCGGTGCGTCAGCGCGTTGAGTTCGCGCAGCGTGTCGCGGTAGACCTTGCGGCGTGCCGCTTGGGCGCGGTAATCTGCGATCAGGCTGTTCACCCGATCCATGATGGTGTTGCCGACTGCGCCGATACTGTTTGTTTCGTATGCCATGTGTCTGCTCTGTTCGAATTTGTGTGTTTCCGTTCGCTTGATCCAAAGATAGGCGAATGCTGCAATTGCACAATGGAAATTCGCCTCAATGCTGCTATGCAGCAATTGCATAGGCCCGATGGTTCAAATTTGTGCGTTTTGCGCTAACGGGCCTGTTTACGCAGCAACTGATTGAAACCGGACTATCTGACTGTCATCTCTGCGACACAAAGATGAAAGGTTGAGCATGGCCATAACGACCGAACAGATTCGCGCAGCTCTGTCGCGCGTGGCGATTCCCGATGGCAAAGACTTGATCTCGGGGGATTTGGTCAGGGCGATTCAGATCGATGGTTCGGTTGTGCGCTTTGTCATCGAAGCGCCATCGCCCGAAATCGCCCGCTTGATGGAGCCCGTGCGCAAGGCCGCAGAGGCCGTTGTGGGCGACTTGCCAGGAGTATCGCAGGTGACTGTGGCGCTTACGGCGCATGGCCCGGCGTCGAAACCGCCGTCCGGCCTCAAGATCGGTGGTCATATGAAGCCTCAGATCGGATCGTTGAAGCCGTCGGGTGTCGCGCGGATTCTGGCAATTGGATCAGGCAAGGGCGGCGTGGGAAAATCCACCGTGTCTTCGAACCTTGCCGTGGCCCTCGCGCGGGCGGGCCGCCGGGTCGGATTGTTGGATGCCGATATCTACGGCCCCAGTCAGCCGCTTATGATGGGCGTGTCGCAAAAACCCGAGAGCCCAGATGGTCAGACGATCATACCGCTGAAGGCGCATGGCGTCACGGTTATGTCCATCGGCCTGATGCTGCCCGAGGAAAAGGCCGTGGTCTGGCGCGGGCCCATGCTCATGGGGGCATTGCAACAGATGCTGGGTCAGGTCGCTTGGGGCGCGTTGGATGTGCTGTTGGTTGACCTGCCACCAGGCACGGGCGACGTTTCGATGACGCTGTGCCAAAAAGCGCAGGTGTCGGGGGCCATCGTTGTGTCCACACCGCAGGATGTGGCGCTACTGGATGCGCGCAAGGCTCTCGACATGTTTGAAACGTTGAAAACTCCGGTGCTGGGGTTGATCGAAAACATGGCCGTTTTCACCTGTCCGCATTGCGGTGGTCAAAGCCATATTTTCGGCTCTGGCGGAACAGTGGCCGAAGCCTCGGCGCGGGGGGTGCCGCTGCTTGCGCAATTGCCGCTTGATCTGGACACGCGGCTTGCAGGCGATGGCGGGGAGCCTATTGCGGCGGGTGACGGACCGATGGCCGAGGCCTACGCCAAACTCGCTGACGGGCTGATCAAGGGCGGTATGGCCTGAACCTGCGCGCAATGCGCCAACGCATCGCCGCGCGCCGGTGATGTGCCGTCACCGCGACACGGTCAGACGTTGGCTGAAGCGGTAGCTGGATTTTGTCAGCCCCTCTGGCGCACGAGGGAACCGGGCGCGTTTGACTGCTGCGAGGGCAGCTTGATCCAGACGGCTGTTGCCCGACGATGCAGCCAGAGACACGCTCGCGACGCGCCCGGCTGGACTGATTGAGATCACCAGCTTCACTGTCCCCTTTGGCCCGCGTGAAGGTCGGTGCGCGCGTCGCAATGCGGTTGTGATCTGCGCCCCCCATTGCTGTTCCAATAACGCCAGTTGCGCCGTTGAAGGGCCTTTTGCCACCGGCGCGGCCCGCGCTGGTGCCTTGGCTGTGGTGGCTTTTGCCCCGCTCCCCTTGGCCGTTTGCGCCGGGCGCGCGGCACTTGGTGCTGCGACCCGTCGTTCAGGGCGGGTTTCCGGGCGCAACGAGGCCAGCGGCGCGATGCGCGGAGCGGCGGGCGTGGTGTCCACCTCTGGCAGTGCGGGGGCGGCGTCTGCCATATGCAGTTGCGCGGGCACTTTTGGGCGCGCGTCCCGTTCTGCGCGAGGCATATCCGGCACCGCGGTTGCGTCGGCCTGTGGCAAAGGCAGTGCCTCGGGGGGCGGGGCTGCAAACGGCACAGGGGGCGCGGGCAGGCGGGTGTCGGTTCGTGGCAGATTGGCTTCTGCCTGAGGGGCCGCGAGGGCGGCGATCTGAGGATGCGGGGCCGGAGCTATGTCCTGCGCGGGGCGATCCGGTGCCGCGGTGGCATCCGGTGTGACCAAGTCAGGGGCGTCGCTTACTTCGGGTGGGCGGTCCCAGTCCTGCACCATCGCGGCCAGAGTTGGCGTTGCCGCTTGCAGTGTAACGTCCGCTGTGCCGCCTTGGCCGCCGCTGCTACCGCCTCCGGGAAGCGGGGCAATGGCCAGCGATGCGGCATGTAGTGCGCCGGAAAGGGCAATGAAGGCGGTGAACTCGATGATCCGCATCAGTTGCCCTCTGTCACGATCTCGACCTGCGAGGCGCCGAGCGTGGCAAGTTGCGTCAACAGCTGCGCCAAAGTCGCGGCAGGGAGGTTTGCGTCGGCGTAGAGGCGCAGTGGCACGTCCTGCGTTGCGGCAACCGCTTGCGCCAACGCGGCATCGCCCCGTGCGGCGTCAAACGCGATCTCGCCGTCTGCGCTGATATAAAGAGCGGTCTGGCCGGTGTCTTCGTCGCCGCTGGCATTGGGCAAGGAAAGGTCAAAAGGGGCAGGTGGCACGATCTGCGCGGTCATCAGGAAGAAGATGAGCAGCAGGAACACCACGTTGATCATCGGCACGACCGGTTCGCGCGCGGCCCGTCTTGGACGTGGGGGAACAAGCGGCGCGCGTCTCATTCCAGTACCACAAGGTTGGTCCAGCCCGCGCCGCGCAGCGTGCCCATGACATCGAGCAGGTGCTGGACCGAGGCCCCATCGCGGGCGCGCAGCAGGATGATGTCGGATTCAACGCCCATGAGGGGGGTCAGGCTGGCAATCGGATCGGAGGTTTCAATGCCGTTTACGCGCAGCGCGTCAGGCAAGACGGTGACCAGTCGTGGTGGGCCGTCATAGGGTTGTGCCGCGCCGCCCGACAGAGTGACCGGGATCGCGTCAGTCACGCCAAAGCGGGCGGCAAGCATGAAGAACACCAGCAACAGGAACACGACGTCGATCATCGGTGTGAGCCCGATGCGGCGGCGGCGTGACTGATGCGTAAGGTTCAGCATGTCAGCCCTGTTTGCCTTTGGTCAGAACGCGGGTGGCGAGGTCGTCGAAATCATGCGCGAGTCGGTCATTGATGCTGTCGAACCAGCTGAGCGCCATCGAGGCGGGGATCGCCACGGCCATACCGGCGGCGGTGGTCAAAAGCGCCTCCCAGATACCGCCTGCAAGGGCTGATGGGTCAGCGCGGGCGCCGCTGTCTTGCAACGCCTGAAACGCGTCGATCATGCCAAGGACGGTGCCCAGCAGGCCCACAAGCGGGGCGATCGTGGCAATCAGATCAAGCGCGCGCAGGCCGCTACCTGCATCCATCAGCGCGCCTCGGGCGACGCGGGTGGTTTCGTCACGGGCGTCCTCGGAAGAGAGCGTTTGGCTGGCTTGCATCGCGGCCCTGACCACGCGGGCGCGCAGGCCATTGCGATTGCGCAAACTGACAACGGCATTGTCAAATTGGCCAATCTGCCACTGACCGATGGCGGCGTCGGTTGCATCGCGCCGCCAAGCGCCCATCAGGGACAAGCGCCATAATTTCCATAGGATCAGGCCCAGCGTCACCACACTTAGCCCAGCAATCACCCACAAGGCGGGGCCGCCGATGTTCAGGAAATCGGTGATCTGGGTCAGCATGCGGGCACGTCCTTGGGGCAGAGGGCGGCGATCAGGGCGTCAAGCCCGTCGCTCAGGGCGGCTGGTCCCGGTTGCAGGATCAGCGGCGATTTGATTTCGATGATGCGGTTTTGGGCGACGGCTGGGATGACATCCCATCCGGGGCGCGCGGCGATCTTTTCCGGTCTCGCCTTTTTGCCACACCATGAGGCGACAATCACTTCGGGTGCGGCGGCGATCACGTCTTGCGACGTCACAATGCGGTTCTTTGCCGACTGTTCGTGCCGCAGGTGGGCAAAGCAATCGGTGCCGCCAGCGATGTCGATCAGGTCGGACACCCAGCCGATGCTGGTGATCATCGGGTCGTCCCATTCTTCAAAATAGACGCGGGGGCGGTGTGCTGGCGTAGCGTTTCGTAGGGTGGTGATGCGGGCTTCATAGCTTTGCGCCAGAGCTTCGGCTTGTTCAATGCAGTCTGTCAGTCGGCCCAGCGTTCGGATCATGCGCAGGATGCCTGCCACGTTGCGCTGGTTGAAAGCCATCACTTCGATCCCGGCACGGATCAGCTCGGCGGCAATGTCGGCTTGCAGGTCCGAGAAGGTAAGGACCAGATCGGGCCGCAGGGCGAGGATCTTGGGGATGTCGGCAGAGGTGAATGCCCCAACGCGCGGCTTTTCCTGACGGACGCGTTTGGGGCGCACGGCATAGCCTGTGACACCGACGATGCGGTCCTCTTGACCCAAGAGATAAAGCGTTTCGACCGTTTCTTCGGTCAGGCACACAATGCGGTTGGGCGCGGTCATTGGATCACACCCAAGGGTTGCACAAGTGGGCCATGCGGCGTTGGCACGACGTTGGCGCGCAGGTGAAACACCTCTTCCAAACGTTCGGCGGTCAGGATCTGATCTGGTGTGCCATCCGCAATGATCTGGCCAGCACCCATCAGGATGAGCCGGGTGCAATAGCGCCCGGCCAACGACAGGTCGTGCAGTGACGTCAGCACCGCGCGGCCCTCTTGGGCGAGGGTTTCGAACACCTGTAGCGTGGCGATCTGTGCTGCCGGGTCCAGCCCGGCGATGGGTTCATCCGCCATCAGCAATGGCGTGTCCTGCGCCAGAGTACGGGCGATCAGCACGCGAGCCTGTTCGCCGCCCGACAAGGCGGTGGCCAGCCGGGTGCGGTAGTTCTGCAGGCCCATGCGTGTCAGTGCAGCGTCAACGGCGCTTTGGTCGGCGGGACTAAGGCGCGCGCCGCGGGCGAGGTAAGGCAGACGGCCAAGGGCCACGATGCGCTCGACGCTCATTGGCCAGGCGATTTCGCGTGTCTGGGGCAGCCACGCGGCTTGGCCAGCACGCTGTTTTGGGGACAGGGCGGCCAGGCTGCTGGTGCCTTCATATGGTAAGAGACCCAGCGCACCACGCAGGAGCGAGGTTTTGCCCGCGCCGTTGGGACCGATCAGGCCAACACATTCTCCGAGGCCAATGGTGAGCGATGCGGCGTCCACCACCGGGCATTCGCCGCGTCGAACGGTAAGGTTTTGCACGGAAAGGAGGGTCATGCGATTTCCCTCCGTGTCTTATATATAAGGTGCAGGAACAGCGGCGCGCCGATCAGAGCCATGACAACGCCAAGTTTCAGGTCGCGGTCCGGCAGGACAAGGCGGGTGGTCAAGTCGGCCGCCAGCACCATTGCCGCTCCGCCAAGGGCCGAGGCCCAGAGCAGGGTCGAGGGACGACCATGGGCAAAGCGGCGCAGGATGTGCGGCACCACAAGCCCGACAAAGCCCACCGCTCCGGCTATTGCCGTGGCTGCGCCCACGGCGGCAGCGGTGCCAAACAGCAGTTGCAAGCGCAGTCGAGAGAGCGAGATGCCCAATGCCTCGGCGGCGTCTTCGCCCAACGTCAGCGCGTCGAGGCCCCGGCCCAGACCGGCCAGTGCGATCCAGCCAAGTGCCATGATCGGCAGCGCCAACCAGACATGGCTCATGGCGCGGTTGGCGACTGACCCCATCATCCAGAACATGATCTCGGACGCGGCGTAGGGGTTGGGCGAAAGGTTCAGGGTCAGGGAGGTCAGGGCTGCCGCGAAAGCAGATACGGCGATCCCGGCGAGTATGAGGGTCAAGGACGACCCGCGCGGACCGGCGAGCAGCAGAATCAGCCCGACAGCGAGTGCGGCGAAGGCCAGCGCGGCGACGGGCAGGGCCAAGGTGAACGCAGCGGCCAATCCGGTTTGGAGGGCAATCACCGCGCCGAGGGCCGCGGAGCCGGATACGCCGATCAGGCCGGGTTCGGCCAGCGGGTTCCGCAGGAAGCCCTGCATCGCCGCACCGGCAAGTCCGAGCGACATACCAACCATCGCCGCCAGAAGCGCGCGAGGCAGGCGTATGTCTTGCATAATGGTGACGTAAAGCGGATTGCCCCGGCCAATCAGCGCCGACAGTCCTTCCGGGATAGAGATCGCAGCATAGCCGACAAAGAGGGATGCAAGGAACATCACTCCGGTCAAAATAACTAGCGCACTAAAGAGCTTCACCGCCCTGCCTCCCGCGCATCGAACATATCAAGCCTTCGGGCGTGCCCAAAGGCGGTGACTGTCACCACACCGGAGTACCGTCACAGCCCACGCACCCCGCGCGAGTGTAGGGTGATCTGTCACGGCAGGTCTCCTGACTTGCGGGTCGTTGCGTGCGTCGGGCCTTCCCGGTTTCCCAGTGGCATGTGCCGAACACGCTCGCCGCTTACAGTTGCGGGGGCAGTCGTGGGGTTTCACCACGTTCCCTTTTCACCGGGTTTGGCCCGGACCATGACGTGTTGGGCGTACAACCGGGCAGGGCGCATTGCAAGCTTTGCCGATCGGTGGGCGATCATGGGCCGCGTGTTGGGTTGGTATGGGGCCGAAATGGGAATAGGTGGGATTGTGCATGGGAAAAGATGGGACGGACTGCCCAGTTCCCGTGCGACATCTCGAATCAATCGGTTGATTCGGGTGGAAATTTGGGAAAAACCGCCCGTTTCATGGCTTCGAGACATTGCGGAATTTCGATGTTCTTGGTTTGTTTGTTTCGCTTGTGGGAAATTATGGGCAACTTTCCTTCGGGTCGTTAGCGTCTACATATTGTGTTTATTTTCTCGGCTTGTGGCGTATTTTGCTCAAATTCGATCACTTATCCACAAGATGCAGTTCTGAATGGGGTGCGCAGACAGTATATAGACGCAAATTCCCATAAAAAACTGTTGCGACCCATGCTTTCCCATGGCATCCCTAATGCACGAGATGAGAGCAGGAACAGCAAACGAGGCGGCACAGACCTCGACGCGGTATCCAAATAAATAAAAAAGCAGGTTTCATACAGGCACCCGCTTTCATCTAACACAGAGATCCGGCGCGCGGGCGAGCAGACATCCCCCCAGGTGGCGCGCGCAGTCGGACTTCCCGGAGACGGGACACGGACGGCGGGTTGATCAGTGGCAGCAGATCAACCCGCCGTTTCCGTTTCCAGGGACAATAGGAATGAAAGGACCAGTAGGGCAGTGACCCGTAGACTGAGGTTCAGAGGCGAAAGTCATCACAAGGTTGATGGCAAGGGCAGGGTATCTATCCCGGCCTCGTTTCGTCGTGTCCTCGAGGCGGGCGATCCTGGCTTTACTGATGGTCTGAATCCCGAGTTGGTCATTGTCTACGGCGACAAGCGCCGCAAATATCTTGAATGTTATACGGTCGCGGCCATCGAAGAGGTGGACGAAAAGATCGAAGCGCTCCCACGGGGATCGGTTGAGCGCAAAATGCTGCAACGTTTGTTCAATGGCCAATCCCACGCGACCAGCGTCGACGAGACCGGGCGGCTGGTGCTGCCCGCCAAGTTGCGGGAGAAGATCGGCCTGAGCTCCGAGGCGTTTTTCATCGGTGCAGGTGACACGTTCCAAATCTGGGATCCTGACACCTTTGAGGCCGAGGAACAGTCTGCGACCGACGAATGGTTGGATGATCTGCCCGACGATGTCGATCCGCTCATCTTCTTGGATCAGCAACCGGGGGGCTGATTGGATATGTCTGCTGCCGCTTCTTCCCCTTCGACTGACCCACACATCCCCGTCCTTCTTGCTCCGCTCTTGCGGGCGGTGGCGCCGGTGGCAGGTGTTTGGGTTGATGGCACCTTTGGCGCGGGTGGGTATGCGCGCGGGCTGATCGAGGCCGGGGCCGAGAAGGTCATCGGCATTGATCGTGATCCGCTGGCGTATGAGATGGCGTCGACGTGGCTGGGTGAGTTTGGCGGCCGGATCGAACTGCACCGCGCGAATTTTGCCGAGATGGACGAGATCGCGGCTGGCGTCGACGGCGTTGTGTTGGACCTTGGTGTATCATCGATGCAGTTGGATCTGGCAGAGCGCGGCTTTTCGTTCATGAAGGACGGCCCGTTGGATATGCGGATGGGGCAGGATGGCCCATCGGCAGCGGATATCGTCAACTCGGCGGATGAGTTCGATATCGCGGATATTCTTTACACATACGGTGAAGAGCGTGCGTCGCGCCGGATCGCCAAATCGATTGTCGCGGCGCGCAAGGTTGCGCCAATCACGCGGACTTTGGAATTGGCCGGGATCGTTGAAAGCTGCCTGCCGCGTCCCAAGCCGGGCCAATCGCACCCGGCCACGCGCAGTTTTCAGGCGTTGCGGATTGCGGTGAACGACGAATATGGCGCGCTGATGCAAGGGTTGATGGCCGCTGAGCGGGCGCTAAAGCCCGGTGGCTTGCTGGCTGTTGTCAGCTTTCATTCGGTCGAGGATCGGATGGTCAAGCGGTTCTTGCAGGCCCGTGGCGGGCAAGCGGGCCGCGCTAACCGCTATGCGCCTGAAATCGAAGCGGAAACCCCAGCCTTCGAGATCATGACCCGCAAAGCCGTTGGGCCGGATGATGACGAGTTGGCGATCAACCCGCGGTCACGTTCAGCCAAGCTGAGGGTGGCGCGGCGCACCGATGCACCTGCTGGTGAGATCGACGCCGGCCAGATCGCTTTGCCTCAACTGAAGGAGGATCGCTGATGCGTTCCCTGTTGTATGTCCTGACATTTTTGACCGTTATCGGGGCGGCGTTCTGGGCGTATCACGAGAATTACAAGACGCAGGCCGCGTTGGGTGATGCGCAAGCTGTGCGTGGGGAAATCGCCGAGGCGCGGGCGCGACTGGCCGTTTTGCGGGCGGAATGGGCCTATTTGAACCGCCCTGACCGGCTGCGCGATCTGGCCGAGGTGAATTTCGAACGTCTGAGTCTGATGCCGCTTGAGCCGGATCAGTTCGGGCGTGTCGATCAGATCGCTTATCCGAAACCTCCCGAATTGCCGATCACCGATCCGATTGAAATTTCAAGTGCAGGCGCACAGGAGCAAGAGCCATGATCCGCACGCCGCTTCGGCCTTTGGCGCGCATTCTTGATGCCCGTCGAAAGGGCGAAAATCCCGACGCCATCGAACGCGAGAATCTGCGTATTCGCCACGAGCAGATGCGCGACAAGGCGCGGTCTCGGGCCGAGGGCCGTTTGTTGGTCATGGCGGTGATGTTCTTTTGCGCCTTCGGTGTGATCGGCGCCCGTATGGGTACGCTGGCAGCCTCTGAGGCAGAAGAGCCGCGCGCACAGGCTACGGGCGCGTCGATCATCGCCAGCCGGGCGGATATTGTGGACCGTCAGGGGCGTATTCTGGCGACCAATATGGAGACGTTCTCGCTTTATGCGCATCCGCAGCAGATGGTCGATCCTATCCGTACTGCGGTCGAATTGGCCAAAATTTTTCCGGAGCTTAGCGAAGAACGTTTGCGTAAAGATTTCACTGGCAAACGTAAGTTCATGTGGGTGCGTAAAAAACTAAGCCCAGAGCAGAAGCAGAAGGTGCATGATATTGGCGAGCCGGGGCTGTTGTTCGGGCCGCGGGAGATGCGCCTTTATCCCAACGGGGCGCTTGCGTCGCATATCCTTGGTGGAGCGAGCTTTGGTCGTGAAGGGGTTCATTCCGCAGAAGTCATCGGCACCGCAGGGATCGAGAAGTTCTTTGACGAAGAGTTGCGCGACCCGGCCCGCGAGGGTGCACCTTTGGAGCTGTCCCTGGATCTGACGATTCAGGCCGCGACCGAGCGGGTGCTTCTGGGTGGTATGAAGCTGATGAATGCCAAGGGTGCGGCCAGCGTATTGATGGATGTGCACACCGGCGAGGTGATCGCGATTGCGTCCCTGCCGGACTTTGATCCGAATGATCGCCCGCGCCCGTTGACCGAAGGCGAGGCAGCGGACAGCCCGCTGTTCAATCGCGCGGTTCAGGGTGTTTACGAGCTGGGGTCGACCTTCAAGGTGTTCACCTCGGCGCAGGCGCTAGAGTTGGGGCTGGTGCATCCCGAAACGGTGATCGACACAACCGGCCCCATGAAGGTCGGCGGGTTCAAGATCGGTGAATTCAACAACAAGAATTACGGGCCTTTGTCGGTCTCGGACATTATTGTCAAAAGCTCGAACCGGGGCACTGGGCGCATGGCGTTGGCGATTGGCACGCAGCGTCAGCAAGAGTTCCTGAAGGGGCTGGGGTTCTTTGAACCTACGCCCTTGGAGATCGTAGAAGCCGCAGGCGGCAAGCCGTTGTTGCCGCAGCGTTGGACCGACTTGTCGAGTGTGACGATTTCCTATGGTCACGGTCTGTCGTCGAGCCCACTTCATCTGGCGGCCGGATATGCGGCGATTGCCAATGGTGGTTATAAGGTCGAGCCGACGCTTCTTAAACGGAACGGGGCCAAGTTGGGTCCGCGTTTGATGTCGGAGCGCACGGCGCGGCAATCGCTTGAAATGTTGCGAAAAGTTGTGACCGAGGGCACGGCCAGCTTTGGTGAGGTGCCGGGGTATTTCGTCGGTGGAAAGACTGGAACCGCCGACAAACCGAAACCGCGCGGCGGCGGGTATTATGATGACAAGGTGATCAACACCTTTGCGTCGATCTTCCCGACCAATGATCCGAAATATGTACTGATCGTGACATTGGACGAGCCGGTGGAAACCAGCGGCACCAAACCACGTCGCACCGCTGGCTGGACGGCTGTGCCTGTTGCGGCTGAAATGATCCGTCGCGTTGCGCCGCTTCTGGGCTTGCGTCCAGAGGTCGAAACGCGGCAATTGACGGGCATCATCAACACCTCGAACTGAGGGCGATTGCCGCGGTCGCGGGGCACAGACACGAGGGGGTCGTCATGGCAGCAAAGGGCAAAAGCCTGAGCGAGCTGGGACTGACGGCGCGCGGCGGCGCGGATGCGATTGTCACCGGGCTTGCCGTAGACAGTCGGGATGTCAAAGAAGGCTACCTGTTTGCGGCGTTGCCGGGCACCAAGGTGCATGGGGGTGAGTTCATCCAGTATGCGCTGCGTATGGGCGCTGCGGCCATCCTGACCGACATGGAAGGTGCGGAGATCGCCAAGGATGAGTTGGCGGGATCGCCTGCGGCGGTGGTGATTGCTGCCGATCCACGCCAGACCTTGGCGTATTGCGCTGCGCTTTGGTTTGAACAGCAGCCCGACACGATGGTTGCGGTCACCGGGACCAACGGCAAGACCAGCGTGGCCAGTTTTGTGCGACGGATGTGGCAATTGCTGGGTATCCCAGCGGTCAACCTTGGCACCACCGGTGTTGAGGGCGATTGGCAAGCGCCGCTGATGCACACCACGCCCGAACCGATCACGCTGCACCGCGCTTTGGCAGGCGCGGCTGAGGCCGGGATTGAACATGCGGCTATGGAGGCGTCCTCGCATGGATTGGCGCAGCGGCGCTTGGATGGTGTGAACCTTCGCGCGGCTGGGTTTACCAACTTCACGCAGGACCATCTGGACTATCACGAAAGCTTTGAGGCGTATTTCGATGCCAAGGCGGGGCTGTTCGCACGCGTGCTGCCAGAAGATGGTATTGCGGTGATTAATATCGATGATGCGCGCGGTGTAGACATGCTTGCCATCGCGCGTGCGCGGGGGCAGGAGACCATGACCGTCGGTCGAGACATCGGTGCGGACATGGTGCTGCTGGGACAGCGGTTTGACGCCACAGGTCAGGACGTGCGGATCAAGTTTGGCGGCGAGACCTTTCAGACCCGGCTGAACCTTGTCGGCGGGTTTCAGGCTGAAAACGTCATGGTTGCAGCTGGTCTGGTGATTGCCAGCGGATCTGCGCCTGATCGGGTGTTTGCGGTATTGCCTGAATTGGAAACCGTGCGCGGCCGGATGCAGCTTGCGGCGACCCGCGACAATGGCGCTGCGGTTTATGTCGACTACGCACACACGCCCGATGCCGTGGCGACCGCCTGCCGGGCGATCCGTCCGCATGTCATGGGGCGTCTGGTGGCGATCGTCGGTGCGGGGGGCGATCGTGATCCCGGCAAGCGACCTCTGATGGGGGCCGCCGCGGCAGAGTTTGCCGATCAGGTGATTGTCACGGACGACAATCCGCGCAGCGAAGACCCCGCCTTGATCCGGGCGGCGGTATTGGAGGGTGCGCCCGAGGCCGTCGAAGTGGGGGATCGCGCCGAGGCGATTTTGCGCGGGGTGGATGCGGTGGGTCCGGGTGACGCGCTGCTGATCTGTGGCAAGGGGCACGAGACCGGACAGATCGTGGGCGACACGGTCTATCCGTTTGACGATGTGGAGCAGGCCAGCGTGGCAGTCGCGGCTTTGGACGGGAAATTGGCATGACCCTTTGGACAAGCGCAGAAGCAGCAGAAGCAACAGGCGGTCGCGTGACCGGGGATTGGACGGCAACGGGTGTCTCGATTGACACACGCACGATCCAGCCGGGGGATTTGTTCATTGCTTTGACCGCAGCGCGCGATGGGCATGACTTTGTCGCACAGGCCCTGGAAAAGGGTGCGGCTGCCGCATTGGTGGCCCGCGTGCCCGAAGGTGTGGCCGCGGATGCACCGCTTGTGATCGTGGATGATGTGCAGTCCGGGCTTGAGGCCTTGGGGCGTGCATCGCGCGCGCGGTCGTCGGCTAAGGTGGTTGGGGTGACCGGTTCGGTTGGTAAGACTTCGACCAAGGAAATGCTGCGGACGGTTCTAAGTGCCCATGGCAGCGTGCATGCGGCCGAGGCCAGCTACAACAACCATTGGGGTGTGCCTTTGACGCTGGCGCGGATGCCGCGTGATGCTGAATTCGCGGTGATCGAAATTGGGATGAACCATCCCGGTGAGATTGCGCCGCTGAGCCGGATCGCGCGCCCACATGTGGCCATTGTGACCATCGTGGCGCCAGCGCATCTTGAGGCCTTCGACAGTATTGACGGGATCGCGCATGAAAAGGCGTCGATTTTTGAGGGATTAGAGCCCGGAGGCGTGGCGATCTGGAACGGTGATCTGCCGACCAGTGGGATTTTGCAATCTCGGGCCGCCAACTTGGCCGCAGTGAGCGTGTCATTTGGCGAGAACGCGGAATGCGACATGCGCGTGACCTCGGTCCGGGAAAGCGACGGGCACAGCGTGGCGCAGGCGGTGTTGGACGGAGGCGAGCTTTTGTACAAGATCGATGCGCCGGGACGGCATTTCGCGATCAACGGGGCTGCCGTTCTGGCGGTCTGCGAGGTGCTGGAGCTTGATCGGGCGCTGTCGCTGGCGGCAATGGGGCGGTGGCATCCAGGTGCGGGGCGCGGCGCGCATGTGACGATCCAGTTGGACGAGGCGGATCCGAATGCGACGTTGGCGCTGTTTGATGACGCCTACAACGCCAACCCGGCTTCGGTGGCAGCCGCGATGGCTGTTCTGGCAGCCGCGCCTGTGCAGCACGATGTGGGACGGGTCAGCAAAGGGCGCCGGATCGCGGTGCTGGGTGACATGAAGGAATTGGGGCCGACCGGGCCGGATTTGCATGCAGCCTTGGCCGATCTGGACGCGACCCAAGCGTTGGACAAGGTTTATTGTGTCGGGCCGCTGATGCGGAACCTTTTTGACGCCTTGCCTGAGAACCGGCGGGGGCTTTGGTTCGAGACCTCCGAGGACATGGCGGCGCGGTTGCCACGGCAGCTTGACGCTGGGGATGTGGTGATGGTTAAGGGATCTCTGTCAATGCGGCTGGCGCGTGTGGTTGACGCCATCCGCAATATGAGCCAAGGCAGCGCGCGCGACGAGGCGGAAGGATGAAAAGTTCATGTTGTATTGGTTAACCGCACTGTCGGACGGGGGGGATTTCTTCAACCTCTTTCGCTATATCACGTTCCGCGCCGGTGGTGCGTTTCTGACTGCGCTGATCTTTGGCTTCCTGTTCGGCAAACCATTGATCAACGTGTTGCGCAAGCGGCAGGGCAAGGGGCAACCAATCCGCTCGGATGGGCCGGAGGGGCATTTCGCCAAGGCGGGCACACCTACCATGGGTGGGTTGTTGATCGTCGGCGCCTTGCTGACGTCGACGCTTTTGTGGGCGCGGTTGGACAACCCGTTTGTATGGATGGTGCTGTTCGTCACCATGAGTTTCGCGCTGATCGGGTTCGCCGATGATTATGCCAAGGTGAAGAAGCAGAACACCGCCGGTGTGTCAGGTAAGGTGCGGCTTTTGCTGGGCTTTCTGATTGCCGCCATCGCTGGCTATTGGGCCGCGCAATACCATCCCGAGCAGTTGACCAACCAATTGGCGTTCCCGGTGTTTAAGGACACGTTGTTGAATCTGGGTTACTTGTTCGTTCCCTTTGCGGTGATCGTGATTGTTGGTGCGGCCAATGCGGTGAACCTGACGGACGGTTTGGACGGGCTGGCCATCATGCCGGTGATGATCGCGGCAGGCGCGTTGGGTGTGATTGCCTATGCTGTGGGCCGTGTCGACTTTACCGAATATCTGGACGTGCATTACGTGCCGGGTACGGGCGAAATCCTGATCTTTACTGCCGGGTTGTTTGGCGGCGGTCTGGGTTTTTTGTGGTACAACGCGCCGCCTGCGGCGGTGTTCATGGGTGACACGGGTTCTTTGGCGCTTGGGGGCGCTTTGGGAGCGATTGCGGTGGCGACCAAACACGAGATCGTTCTGGCGATTGTCGGCGGTCTGTTTGTGGTCGAGGCACTGTCGGTGATCATTCAGGTGCTGTATTTCAAGCGCACCGGCAAACGCGTGTTCCTGATGGCGCCGATCCATCACCATTACGAGAAGAAGGGCTGGGCCGAGCCGCAGATCGTGATCCGGTTCTGGATCATTTCTTTGATCCTTGCATTGATCGGATTGGCGACGTTGAAGGTGCGCTAACGCGCGCAGTTTGACTTGTCCTTACGCCTTTGGCGACGTCCTCGGGCCAAGGGTGTTGTGACGCCTTTGGCTTGCAATGTGCCTGTGTCTGCGGTGCGCGGGCATATTTGGAAAAAGAAGAAGCGCAGACTCGCTTTTCATGTACCTGTCAACTAAAGTTGACATGTTGCTGCATGGAGAGGCTGACATGGATGGTGGTCGCATTGGCCTGACGGTTCCCGAGATTGGCGGCGCTCCTCGGTCGGGACTTTGTACGGATTGCGGCGTGTCGCGGATGGGCGATGGCCGTGGATGCGGCAAGGCCTGTCAGTTCATTCAACCGGATTACGAGAACCTAGAGACGTCGGTGCACGGGCGTGTTGCCGGTGCCGGGGATGAGGCGTTTTTCGGGGTATCTCAAGCCATGTATCGCGCGCGGCTGGAGCCTGCGGCGGAGGGGGCGCAGTGGACCGGATTGACCACCGCGCTTGCCGCAGAGTTGTTGCGTGCGGGGGCGGTGGATGCGGTATTGGCCACGGCACCTGATCCGCTGGATCGCTGGAAACCGCTGCCGGTGATCGTGACTGACGCCGAGCAGATGGCCCAGTGCCGGGGCATGCGGATGGGTTATGGCCCGCTCTTGGCGCTGCTGGAACCTGCGCGGGAGGCCGGGTATCGGCGGATCGCAGTGGTTGGTGTGCCCTGTCAGGTCTATGCGTTGCGCGCGCTTGAGGTGGAGCTGGGCTTTGACGAGATCACTGTGATCGGTACGCCCTGTTCGGACAATACCACAACCGAGAACTTCCACGCGTTTCTGGCGCGGCTTGATGATCGGCCGGAAACCGTGTCCTACCTTGAGTTCCGTGCGGATTACCGAGTGGAGTTGCGGTTTGACGATGGGCGAAAGCCACGCTTTGTGCCCTTTCTCAATTTGCCTCTGTCGGACCTGCCGGCGGATTTCTTTCCCATGACCTGCAAGACCTGTGTCGACTACACCAACCGGCTGGCGGACATTACCGTGGGCTACATGGGCGGCGATGGTGATCAATGGCTGATCGTGCGCAATGCGCGTGGGGCCGCGGTGCTGGATCGTTTGGGCGACCGGGTGGTGCGGCGGGATTTGACGGACAAGGGCAGGCGTGAGGCGGCGGTCAAGGGATTCATGGCCAACACCGAGCGTGCCGCCGGTGGGTTGCCGTTGCGGCGGATGCCCGACTGGGTGCGGCCCATCGTGGCGTGGTTGCAGCCGCGCACCGGGCCACGGGGTTTAGAATTTGCCCGTGCGCGGGTTGAGATGAAAGCGATTGAGACGATTTTGCATCTGCGTCGGGCACATCCTGCGCGGATCAAGAATATGGTGCCAACACATGTCTGGCGTGTCGCCGCCCGTTATGGTCTGTTGCCGGATAAGGACGAGACGCGGGGTTAGGCCAAAGGTCAGATTGCGCGGAATATCAACGCGCGTTAGGGAGGTGCGCAGATCAAGGAAGACTGCCCATGACACGCATTGCCCATATAGAACTGGACGACGGCAATCTGCCCCCGCCCACACCTGAGATCGAACAGGAACGCCGTGTGGCGATGTTCGATTTGATGGAGCACAACACGTTTGAACTGCCCGACCGGGACGGGCGACCTGTGCCGCCTGGGCCTTATAACGTGGGGTTGTCGATCCGGGACAAGCGTCTGGTCTTTGATGTAACCGCCGAAAGCCATGAAAAGGCTGCGGAATTTCATCTGTCACTGTCGCCGTTTCGACAGGTGGTGAAGGACTATTTCCAGATCTGTAAATCCTATTTCGATGCGGTAAAAACCCTGCCGCCGAGCCAGATTGAAACCATCGACATGGCGCGGCGCGGGATTCACAACGAAGGTGCGCGCATCCTGCAAGAGCGGCTCGAGGGCAAGGTGACGGTGGATGACGACACAGCGCGGCGTCTCTTCACGCTGGTCTGCGTCCTGCATTTCGGGGGCTGAGTTTTGAGAGCGCTGCCGCAGTCGATTCTGTTTTGCTGCGATCATAATGCCGTGCGATCCCCGATGGCTGAAGGGATCATGAAAAAGCTCTATGGGTTTGAGACCTATGTGCAGTCGGTCGGCGTGGTGAATGATCTTGAGATCGACGGGTTTGCGATCTCGGTCTGCAAGGAGATCGGGGTCGAAATGAGCCGCCATCGGTCCCGGTCTTTCGATGAGTTGGAAGAGAACGGTGAGGCCTTGTCGGGGTTTGATCTGGTGGTGGCCTTGTCGCCTGCATCACAGAGGCGGGCGCTGGATTTGACGCGGTTTTACCATCTGACGGTGGAATACTGGCCGATCATGGACCCGACCGGTTTGGGGGAAACGCGCGAGCAGAAGTTGAACGCCTATCGGCAAACGCGCGATCAGCTGGTGGACCAGTTGAAACGAAAATGGGAGAGGCAGCCATGAGCCGGGCAACACTCGAGCGGTATTTCGATGCGTTTAATCGCAAGGACATTGAAGGCATGCTGGACTGTCTGACCGATGATGTTGCGCATCATGTGAACGAAGGCAATGTGCGGATCGGGCGCGCGGCCTTTGAGGAATTCTGCAAGCACATGGCGCGCTGTTACGACGAGACATTGACCGAAATGGTGGTTTTCGTGGCCGAAAACAGCACGCGCGGCGCAGCTGAGTTCATGGTCAATGGCACCTATCTGGTCACAGATGCCGGTTTGCCTGAGGCCAAAGGGCAGGGGTATCGTCTGCCTGCGGGGTCGTTCTTTTCGCTGACGGATGGCAAGATCAGTCGTGTGGTAACCTATTACAACCTGAGCGACTGGATCAAACAGGTCTCGTGATGCGGATCGAAGCGCTGACCGGAGAGGCGTTGGATGCGGCTTTGGATGATGTGGCAGGGTTGCGCATTCGGGTGTTCCGCGACTGGCCTTATCTTTATGACGGTGATCTTGAATATGAGCGCGGCTATCTGGAAGCCTATCGCGCTTCGGACGCGGCGATCCTTGTTGGTGCTTTTGACGGAGCGCGTCTGGTGGGCGCTGCGACCGGCACACCGATGGCAGATCATGCAGATGACTTTGCGGCGGCGTTTGATGGTACAGGATTAGCACTGAACGACATCTTCTTCTGTGCTGAGTCAGTGCTGTTACCAGAGTATCGCGGGCGCGGGGTTGGGCATCGCTTCTTTGATCTTCGCGAAGCGCATGCGCGCGAATTGGGGGCGAAACTGGCTGCTTTTTGTGGGGTTGTGCGGTCGGTGGACCATCCGTTGCGACCAGGCGGGTATAGGCCACTGGATGCGTTCTGGCGCAAGCGCGGCTATGCACCACTTGAGGGCGCGGTGGCGCAGTTTTCGTGGAAAGACATCGACCAGGCAGAGCCGACGCGAAAGCCTTTGCAGGTTTGGACGCGGGCATTGACGGAGCATGAGTGATGAAAGTTGCGGCGGCTGCCTATCCTATGGATTTTCTATCTTCTTGGGGTGGTTATGAGGAAAAGTTAACGCGTTGGGTGAGCGATGCGGCGGGTGCTGGGGCTGATCTTTTGGTGTTCCCGGAATACGGCGCAATGGAGCTGGCAACGTTGGCGGGCCGCGATGTGGCGCTGGATCTGGAGGCGTCGCTTCGGGCGGTGTCAGACCAAATCCCAAAGGCCGATGAGCTGCATGCGAATCTGGCGCAGGAGTTTGGGGTGCATATTCTGGCGGCCTCGGCACCGGTGTTTGATCCAGAGCTAGGGGCCCGCCCAGTGAATCGCGCCCGATTCTTTGCGCCGGATGGCAGTATGGCGCATCAGGACAAGCAGATCATGACGCGATTCGAACGTGAGGAATGGGGTGTCGTAGCCGGTGGGCCGTTGCAGTTGTTCGACACAGCGCTGGGCAAGATCGGCATCCTGATCTGCTATGACAGCGAATTCCCGCTGTTGGGGCGGGCGGTGGCAGAGGCGGATCTGATCCTTGTGCCGTCCTGCACCGAAGCGCTGACCGGTTATTCGCGGGTGCGGATTGGGTCGATGGCGCGGGCATTGGAAAATCAGTGTGTTACCGTCATGTCCTCAACGGTAGGTGCGTGCGATTGGTCCGAGGCAGTGGATGAAAACACCGGCATGGGGGGTATATTTGGACCGCCCGACACGGGTTTCCCGCCCACGGGCGTGATCGCGGAAGGTGTGCTGAACCAGCCCGGTTGGACCTATGCGGATGTCGATCTGGGGCAGATTGCCCATGTGCGTGCGGATGGTGTTGTGCTCAACCGGCGGCATTGGGACGATCAAATGGGACGTGACGTGATTGCCGCAACGCGGAAACTGGGTTGAATAGGCCTTGATAAATTGGCCGTTTGGCCCCATTTAGTAGCGCGCCTCGCACTATGACGGGGTGGTTAGTTAAGGAGAAACCATGGCCAAGGAAGATACGCTCGAATTTCCCGGTGTCGTTAAGGAACTCCTGCCTAACGCGACGTTTCGGGTCGAGCTTGAGAACGGCCATGAGATTATCGCGCACACGGCAGG
This sequence comes from uncultured Marivita sp., assembly GCA_947503115.1. GTDB lineage: Bacteria > Pseudomonadota > Alphaproteobacteria > Rhodobacterales > Rhodobacteraceae > Marivita. The sequence goes on along the minus strand of CANNCS010000003.1, from coordinate 43,883 downwards.
CAAGATGCGCAAGAACCGCATCCGTGTTCTTGCAGGCGACAAGGTGCAAGTCGAAATGACGCCCTACGATCTGACCAAAGGTCGGATCAATTACCGCTTCAAGTAAGCGGTTCATGAAGCTGATCCTTGGCTCCGGCAGCCCCCGGCGGCGGGAGCTTTTGGCTCAGATCGGGGTGGAGGCGGATGATATCCGCCCGCCCGATATCAACGAAGATCCTCGTCCCGGCGAATTGCCGCGTCCCTATTGTGTGCGTCTTGCGCGCGAGAAGGCTTTGGCGATTCCTGCCAGCGACGAAGAGATCGTTTTGTCTGCGGACACCACTGTCGCTTTGGGACGGCGCATTTTGGGCAAGCCCGAAGATGCGGCCGAAGCGGCGCAGTTCCTGTATGCCTTGTCTGGTCGCAGGCACCGGGTTGTCACGGCGGTTGCCGTGCGCCGAGGCGACAAGTTGTGGGAACGGGACGTGGTCACGCAGGTGAAAATGAAGTCACTTAGCGATGCCGAAGTGAACGCCTATCTGGCCAGCGAAGACTGGCGCGGCAAGGCAGGCGGCTATGCTATCCAAGGCCCTGCAGGCGCGTTTGTGCCATGGATCAACGGCAGTTTCAGCGCGGTGGTCGGTCTGCCTTTGGCGGAAACTGCGAACCTGCTCGTTGCGGCAGGCTATCCGCTTTATGGGGGTACGGCATGAAAGGTCGGTTGATCGCACTTGATCACATAGGGGATCGTGAAGCGGCGGCGCTGATGGTGGATGGACTGGTCGAAGACCTGTTTTTTGACACCGACCAGCCTGCACCCGGCACCATTTATCGTGCCATCGTAGAGCGCCCGATGAAGGGGCAAGGTGGGATGTTTCTGCGTACGCCCGACGGGTCGGCCTTTGTACGGCAAGTCAAGGGTTTGTCCCCCGGTCAAACGCTGCTTGTGCAGGTCACGGGGTATGCCGAGCCGGGCAAGGCGATTCCGGTCACACACAAGGTGCTGTTCAAGAGCCGTTATGCCATTGTCACGCCGGATGCGCCGGGGATCAACGTGTCGCGCCGGATCAAGGATGAAGATGCGCGCGAAGAGCTGTTGGCGGTTGCGCATGAGATCATGGATAGCGGCGATTTTGGCCTGATCCTGCGGTCTTCGTGCGAAGGCGCGGATGCGGACGAGATTTCGGATGACATCGCGGCGATGTCTGATCTGGCTGCAAAGGTGATGGCAGACGCCACTGGTGAGGCGGAAACGTTGATCGAAGGTGACGGGCCGCACCTGCTGGCATGGCGTGAGTGGACGGACAAAGCCGAAATTGACAGCGCCGATGGCAGTTTTGACCGCCACGGTATTCTGGATGTGCTTGACGGGTTGAAAGCCCGCGATGTGCCTTTGGGTGGCCCTGCCTCTATGGCAATTGAGCCGACACGGGCGTTGGTCGCGGTGGATGTGAACACTGGGGGCGACACCAGCCCTGCGGCGGGTCTCAAGGCCAATCTTGCTGCGGTGAAAGACCTGCCACGCCAATTGCGGTTGCGCGGGCTTGGTGGCCAGATCGTGATTGATCCAGCCCCCACAGCCAAGAAAGATCGCCGTCAAATCGAAAGCGCGCTGCGGGCGGCTTTGAAGCGGGACAGTGTAGAAACCGTTTTCGTCGGCTGGACGCCGCTTGGGCATATCGAGTTACAACGTAAGCGTGACCGACTTTCCCTGAGCGAGGTGCTGACATGAGCTGTCCCATCTGTGGTAAAGAGACCAACCCTGACGCCCGTCCTTTCTGTTCCAAACGCTGCGCCGATGTCGATCTGGCGCGCTGGTTGAACGGCAACTATGCGGTGCCGTCGGACGATCCAGAGGACATCGAAGCCGCGATCGAGGCTGCGCAACACGTGGCGGCATCCACGGACAAGCTGCACTAACGACTTGTTTCAGGCGACCTGCGTGATACCGCTTGATCATGACTGGCACGACATTCCTTTCTTTTGCTCCCGTTATCCGCTCTGCGGGTTTGAACGGAGTACTGGTGAGCTTTGGCGATACGCTGACCGAACCGGGCAACCGGGCAGCACTGGCCTTTACCGCTGCGGTCGCACGCGCCGGAATCGACGGCGTCGAAGAATGCGCACCGTCTCTGGTGTCGGTCTTCGTTCAATTCGATCCTTTGCATCTGAGCCTTGAGGCTCTGACTGGTAGGTTGACTGAACTTTTGGCCGAGCAGGATTGGTATGCCGCGCCGATGCCCGATGGACGGCGGTTCATCAGGGTGCCCACGGTCTATGGCACCGAACTGGCCCCGCAGCTGGAAGAAGCGGCACAGGCGGCTGGCCTCACTGTCGAGGCAGCCATCGCCCAGATGTCGGAGGCGCGCGTGCGGGTGCAGACCATCGGATTCGCCCCTGGTCAGCCGTATCTTGGCCTTTTGCCCGAAGCGTGGAACATCCCGCGCCAAACTGCGCTGACCAAGGCTGTGCCTGAAGGCGCTTTGGTGGTTGCGATCCGGCAGTTCGTTCTGTTTTCGGTGGCCAACCCTACGGGCTGGCGGCATATCGGGCAAACCGCGTTGCGGCTGTTTCGAGAAGATAGCGATACGCCCTTTTTCCTGCGTCCAGGGGATGAGGTGCAATTCGTGCAGGCAAGCCCCGATGTGTTGGAGCGGCACAAGAATGATCCCGATGGCGGTGCCTTGATAGAGGCGATTCAATGACCCGTGCGCTGACTGTCCATCGCATCGCACCGGGTGCCACGGTGCAGGACCAAGGCCGTGCCGGATATCGCGCGTTTGGCGTTTCGCGGGGTGGGGCGGCGGATCCGCTTGCCTTGGCCGAAGGTGCAGCCTTGCTGGGGCAATCGACCGAATGCGCGGCTTTGGAATTGCCGGGCTCAGGCGGCGTGTTCGAGGCGACAGCACCTTTGCGCATTGCCCTTACGGGCGCGCCGATGCGGGCGATGCTGGATGGTGCGCCTTTGGTTTGGAACGCCTCTCATACAGTGCATTCCGGCGCCCGGATCGAGGTCGGAGGTGCTTCGGCCGGTAGCTATGGATACCTGCATGTGGGGGGTGGGTTTGACCTGCCGAAACAGCTTGGGTCGCGGTCGGCGCATTTGGCAGCCGGAATCGGCAGGGCCGTGCAGGCGGGTGAGGTTCTTCCGGTGGCCGAGGATCGCGGCAGTGCTGTTGGGCTAAGTCTGCCGCAGGACGCCCGGTTCGACGGTGGTGTTCTGCGTGTGATCGAGAGCTTTCAGACAGCGGTTTTTGACGCAAGGACACGGGAGCGGTTCACAGAGACCGCGTTTTCCCGCGATGCGCGGGCCAACCGTATGGGAATGCGACTCAATTCCGACGGGGAGGGGTTTGCCACTTCTGCGGGGCTGAACATTCTTTCGGAATCGATTCTGCCTGGTGATATTCAGGTCACCGGTGATGGCACACCTTATCTGCTGTTGTGGGAAAGCCAGACAACCGGCGGCTATCCAAGAATCGCCACTGTGATTCCCGCTGATTTGCCTCGCGCGGTACAGACACCTGCGGGGGGTGTGCTGCGATTCCGCTTTGTTTCACGCACTGAAGCGCTGGAGGCGGAACGCAAGCGACGTGACCATTTGCGCGCCTTGCCGAAACTGTGCGCGCCGTTGGTGCGCGATCCATCGCAGATTCGCGATCTGCTGAGCTATCAATTGATCAGCGGGGTCACAGCGGGTGACGTCCGTGACGAAAAGGAGTGAGCTATGCATGTCGATCTGAACGCCGATATGGGAGAAAGCTTTGGGCCGTGGCCGATGGGATCGGATGCGGCGCTGCTTGAGGTCATTACCTCGGCCAATGTGGCTTGCGGGTTTCATGCGGGCGACTGGGATGTGATGTCGGAAACCATGTCTCTTGCGGTGAACAACGGTGTGGGAATCGGGGCACATCCCGGCTTTCCTGACTTGCAGGGATTTGGTCGGCGCCGGATGCATCTGAGCCATGACTCCTTGAGAAATCTCGTGCGTTATCAATTGGGTGCGGCGCAAGCGATGGCGGCTTCGGTTGGCGGAGACGTGCGGCATCTGAAGCTTCATGGCGCGCTGGCCAACATGGCATCCGAGGATGTCGCGATGGCGACGGCGTGTTACGAAGGCGCGCTGTCGGTGAACCCGGATATTATCATCATGGTGCTGGCCGCGACTCAGCAACAGGATGCGGTCGAGGCGCTGGGCTGTCGTTGGGCGGGCGAGATCTTCGCGGATCGGGCCTATAATGACGATGCAACCTTGGTGGACCGAAGCCTGCCGGGGGCGGTGATTCATGACGCGGACGTTGCGGGGCAGCGCATGGTCGACATGGTCACGGCGGGCGCGATTATCACCGAAAGCGGCAAACATATCCCGGCGGCTGTGGACACGATTTGCCTGCATGGTGATGGCGCAACGGCGGTGCAGATCGCCCGCACGGTGCGCGGCGCGCTGGCTGGTGCCGGTGTGACGTTGCAGCGGTTTGAAGGGCGTCAGGGCGCGATAAGCAAGACCTGAACATCGGCCACATTGGTGCCAGTGGCGCGGGTCATCAACAGGTCACCCGCAGCGGCGAGCGCTGCATAGCTGTCATTGTTGGCCAACAATGTTGTCACGTCCTGACCTGCGGCCTTGATCCGGGTTAGGGTTCCAGCATCGACCACACCGCCTGCGGCGTCGGTCGGGCCATCTCGGCCATCGGTACCTCCAGACAGGAAAACCCATTTCGCCGTGATTTCAGATGTTTGCATAGCGACGCGAAGGGCGAGTTCCTGATTGCGTCCGCCGCGCCCGGTGCCCGTGAGTTTCACTGTGGTTTCGCCGCCAAAAAGCAGAGCGGTGGGTTCCGGGCGTGCGATCAGTTCGGCCAACACCTCTTGTGCGGCGGCATCTACATCCCCGACCAGCGCATCGCTGACGATGCGGGCGTTCAGGCCAATGCTACTCGCCTCGTGCAGCATCGCTTCGAGCGACAGGCGGTTTGATCCGACAAGCGTATTGCTGACCTTTGGCAAAGGCGCTGGTTCTTTATGCTTGTTTGTTTCGAGATGAGTGCGAATCGATGTTGGTGTCGCGTCCCAGATCACGGCGGATTTGAGCGTTTCGATCGCATCTGCTGCGGTTCCGATCGCGCTGACCGTGGGGCCAGACGCAATTGCGCGCAAGTCGTCACCGATCACGTCCGAAAGTAGGTATGCATAGACCGGTGCAGGGGCGGCGTGACGCACAAAGCCACCGCCTTTGAGCAGGCTAACCTGTTGGCGCACAAGGTTCATTTGCACAATGTCGAGCCCGGCCGAAAGCAACAGATCGTTTAGCCGTGCCTTGTCTGTCAGGCTGACACCCTCAGGCGGGGCGGGCAACAGCGCAGAGCCGCCCCCAGAAATCAACGCGATAACCCTGTCCTTTTCGGTAGCTTCCGACAAAAGAGCCATCACACGCTGCGCGGCCCGTGCGCCAGCCTCGTCGGGGACGGGGTGTCCTGCGCGTAAAAGCTCGGCACCTTGTAGCGTTGCGTCGTTTTCGTGGTGCGTGACCGCAAGAGCGGCGTAGGGGGGGGGCAATGCCTTCAGCGCTTCGCGCAACATTGCGGGCGCGGCTTTGCCAATAGCGATCAGGAATGTCCTTCCGGCGGGGTCTTGCGGAGGCAGCGGGGATTGCCCCAATCCGCGTCTCACAGCATGCGCAGGATCTGCGGCTGTCACAGCAGCGTCAAACAATAGCCGGGCCTGGGTGCGGAGCATGTCGATCTCGGTCATGCCAAGATTAGGGCTGTAATTGCGATAAAAGTCAAATGCTTGCATCGGTTAGCTGATGCATCGCGTTCACTTTGACATTTAGGGATAAGTGGTGGGCGACCCTGGAATCGAACCAGGCGTGCGTCTCCGCGAGGGAGTTACAGTCCCCTGCCACACCTTGCGGCCTGTCGCCCACTTACCCAAAGGCCTAGCCCTTGGCGTGAGCGGGTGATTACAATTGCCCCCTTGCGGCGTCAACAGGAAAATCCCATCAAGCGACAGGTACAAAAAACTGCGGGAAGGAAGGGACTGTCATGGTCAAAAAACCGAAATGGGTGGTGGCCAAAGAGCAGTCCAAGAAAGCGGCCGCTGCAGAAACCGTTTGGCTGTTCGGTTTGCATGCCGTGCGCGATGCACTGGTCAACCCGAACCGCGAGCGGCTGCGGTTGGTGGTGACGCGCAATGCGATGGATAAATTGGCTGATGCCATTGAAGTCGCTGGAATCGAAGCGGAAATGAGTGATCCGCGAAAGTTCGCAGCGCCGATTGATCCGCAATCCGTACACCAAGGCGCGGCGTTGGAAGTGAAGCCGTTGAACTGGGGGCGCTTGGAGGATGTGGCACTTGGGTCGGGGGACGGTCCTCCGCGTATTGTCATGCTCGATCGGGTGACAGATCCGCACAATGTGGGGGCGATTCTCCGGTCTGCCGAAGTGTTTGGTGCATCGGCTGTTGTGGGCACGTTGCATCATTCGGCACCAGAAACAGGCGCATTGGCGAAGACTGCCTCTGGCGCATTGGAGCGGCAGCCGTATCTGCGCGAACGCAATCTTGCTGAGTCGATGGAGCGTTTAAGATCAATGGGTTACGTCATCTTTGGTCTTGATGGTGAAGCCGAGCAGTCGATAGATGACGCCATCGCTCCGGTGCGTGACAGACCAATTGCGCTGGTACTTGGAGCCGAGGGGCCGGGTTTGCGACAGAAGACAAAAGAAACCTGTGATGCCTTGGTGAAGATCCCCTTTGCACAGGCGTTCGGGTCTCTCAACGTGTCGAACGCGGCGGCGGTGGCGCTATACGCCGCACGGGCGTGAACTTGCGGTCAGGGGGTGGCGTGCCAATATCTCTGACGAAGGAGACGTCATGCCCCATGGAACGAAGATCGCTACTTGCTGCTATTGCGGAACCCGTGCAGCCCTTGTTTTAAAAGGGGAAACGCGGCGCGAGTTAAGCTGTTCGGCCTGTGGTGCGCCGTTGCATGACATGAAGATGCTGCGTGCTGAGGTCGGGGAAGCACCGATCGCAACAAAGCATCGACATGCCAGCCGACCCAAGACTGCGCCAACCCCGTTTCCCGCGTGGGATCGTGAGGCAAAAGGGTCGAAGAAGAAAAAACCAAAAAAGCGCAAGACACTGACGCGGCGGTTTTTCGAAGAAGCGTTCGACGTGATTGAAGATATTTTTGACTGATCCGTACGTTTGGACCGCCGGGTTTGTACGGTTCATGAGGTATTATTGCGGTTTTTGCAGCTTTTCCGTCGATTTGGGCACAGTTTTGGGTGAACCGTACGGTTAGTTGTGTTGCACCGTACGGTGCGTCCGTACGGGACGTTGCACTGGTCAATTCCGGCGCTGTGTTTTAAGCCCCCAAGGGCAATGACGGAGGTCCGCGTGACGACATTTGAAACCCCCGGTCCGGTTGAGGAAAACTGGAAAGACGCCATTTCTTCGGTCGAAGAGATCATAGACGATGCGCGTAACGGTAAGATGTTCATTCTTGTCGATCACGAAGATCGCGAGAACGAAGGAGATCTGGTGATTCCCGCGCAATGGGCGACACCGGACGTAATCAATTTTATGGCGACGCACGGCCGTGGATTGATCTGCCTCGCGATGACCTCAAGTCGAATCGAGGAACTTGGGCTGCAGCTCATGTCGACCAACAATTCGTCTCGGCACGAAACGGCGTTCACAGTGTCCATCGAGGCGCGTGAAGGTGTAACGACAGGGATTTCGGCAGCGGATCGCGCGCGCACCGTGTCTGTGGCCATCGACGGCACGAAGGGTGCGCAGGACATTGCGACACCGGGGCATGTGTTCCCGTTGCGGGCAAAAGACGGCGGTGTCTTGGTGCGTGCAGGTCATACCGAAGCGGCAGTGGATGTGTCGCGTCTGGCGGGGCTGAACTCAGCGGGTGTGATTTGCGAGATCATGAACGAAGACGGGTCGATGTCCCGTTTGCCCGAACTGGTGGCCTTTGCGCAGCGGCATAACCTCAAGATCGGGACGATCAGCGACCTGATCGCGTATCGCCGTCGCCACGATAATCTTGTTCGGGTGCGTAAGGAAGAGACCATCACCTCGGAATTTGGCGGTGACTGGCAGATGCGGATTTACACCGACGAAACCCATGGCGACGAACATATCGTGCTGACCAAGGGTGATCTGTCGGGCGATGATCCGGTGCTGGTGCGAATGCACGCTTTGGATCCGATGCTGGACGTGGTGGGCGCTGGTCCAAAGGGGCGTGCGGACGAATTCCAAGATGCGATGCAGGCGGTTGCGGCTGAGGGCAGGGGCGTTGTTGTGCTGCTGCGGGACACATCGATGAAGCTGGATGTCGGGGACGAAGTGTCGCCCAAGACGCTGCGCCAATATGGGTTGGGTGCGCAGATTTTGTCGTCGCTGGGTCTGTCGAAACTGACGCTGCTGACGAATTCACCGACGCCCAAGGTTGTCGGCTTGGACGCCTATGGCCTTCAAATCGTTGGAACACGCAAAATTTCGGAGTTGGGCTGATGGCGGCATCTGTTGAGCACTACACACTAGCACGGCCGAATTTCGATAAGCCCGTTAAGCTTTTGATAGTGGTCGCGCCCTATTACAAGGATATCGCGGATCAGCTGATCGCTGGGGCGCAGGCCGAGATCGAGGCGTGTGGCGGTACACATGAACTGGTCGAAGTCCCCGGCGCGTTGGAGGTTCCGACGGCTATTGGCATTGCAGAACGCATGTCGAATTTCGATGGCTATGTCGCCTTGGGCTGCATCATCCGGGGCGAAACCACGCATTACGACACTGTGTGTAATGACAGCTCGCGTGGGTTGACCCTGCTTGGTTTACAGGGGCTTTGCATCGGCAATGGTATCTTGACGGTCGAGAACATGGCACAGGCAGAAGCCCGCGCGCAGGCGGATGGTCAGAACAAAGGCGGCGGGGCTGCGGCTGCTGCCTTGCACCTGATCGCGCTCAGCCGTAAATGGGGCTCTGCCCGCAAGGGTGTGGGATTTGTTCCTGCAAAGGACGAGTACCAGATCGCTGGTGACACCAAGGACCCGAACATCGCATGAGCCACGCTGCCAAGCCGCCAAAAAAGGTGGATGAGAAACGCCAAAAACGGTCTGCCTCGCGACTTTATGCCGTGCAAGCACTGTTTCAGATGGAACAGTCAGGCCAGTCGGTGGACAAGGTTGCGGTGGAATTCCTAGACCATCGGTTCGGTCTGGCGCAAGTCGACGACGAAGAATTGGTCGAAGGGGATGTGGACCTGTTCCGCCGAATCTCGGAAGAGGCGGTGAATTGGCAGGCCAAGATCGACCAGATGACCGATCGTGGACTGGTGGCGAAATGGCCGATTGCGCGGATCGACCCAACTCTGCGGGCGCTGTTCCGCGCCGCGGGGGCTGAACTTGTGGCGACCGAAACGCCGCCGAAAGTGATCATCAACGAATATGTTGATGTGGCGCGGGCGTTCTTTCCTGAAGGCAAGGAAGCTCAATTCGTGAACGCGGTTCTAGACCACATGGCGCGTGAGGCACGGCCAGAAGCGTTCTGAGTCAGGGGTGCGCGGATTGAGCGCTTTGATATGCCAGCCAAGCGGCCTATTTTAATCATAGACTCGCGAGGTGGCTCATGCCCGACCTGATCAAAATGTATATCCGCCAGACGGCCATAGGTTTTGCCCTTTCAGCCGTGTTTGTCGCGCTTTTGCTGTATTTTAACGTCGTCAATCTTTGGCATTTGGTGACGCATACCGATGTCGGGTTGTTGGCAGTTTTTTTGCTTTGGTTGTTCAACGGAATTGTTTTTGCCGGTGTGCAGTTCGGCATCACTATCATGATGATGAAGTATGACGATGATGATGACGACGATGATGATCATCGCGGCATGCCGGTTGGATTGACCCCGATCCGCGTTGAAGCGACCGCTCCGCGCAGTCGAGTTCGGAATTTTCAAAGAAAATAAGCGGCGGGAACCACGGCAACCGTGCGGTTCTCTCATTCCCGAGGACCTGTATATACAGGTGGGCGTCGGGTAACCGGACCAGGGCCCGGACAGAGCCAACTCCCTCGGAATTGCTTAAGGCCACCGGAATGCAACCTGTCACGAGAAGCGTAGAAGCCCGCCTGTTGCTCAGGTAGGCGCGATACGGGGCTCTGGCAAGGGGGTATTTCGGGTCATTCGCGCGGATGGCTTGATTTTTGTTCACACTTTGTTCATGTGTGTTGGGTATGACAGTCTTACCTGATCAGCGTATTGGCGCAGGCGCCGATTTGCAGCCCGGACAAATTCTGGCGCGGGGGGTGTGCCGCCACCTTGCCAGCCACGGATTTTCGGTGATCGAGGAATTCGTGCCGGATCGCGGTCTGCGGGTCGATGTGATGGCGTTGGGGCCGAAAGGTGAGATCTGGATCGTGGAATGCAAGTCCTCTCGGGCTGATTTCCAATCCGATCATAAATGGGAGGGATATCTCGACTGGTGTGACCGGTATTTTTGGGCGGTCGATTTGGACTTTCCGTCAGAGCTGTTGCCAGAGGAAACCGGATTGATCATTGCAGATGGCTATGACGCAGAGATCGTTCGAATGTCGCCAGAAGATAAACTTGCTGGGGCACGGCGGAATGCGTTGATCCGCAAATTTGCGACACATGCGGCGCGCCGGCTACATGCGTTACGCGATCCTGAAGCTTTGCTGAGCGCATGGGCTTGAGTGGATTGGTCTGAATTACCAAAGGCTGAGCGTTCTGGTCAGCGTTTTCTGGGCTTGGGCGCCCCGAGGCATGTAGCGCGAACAAGTAAAGGTTCTGCCTGCGGTGCACCCGTCTGGCAGTTGGCTTGGTAAGCTCAATAGAAAGGTGGCCAAACCAAGTTTAGAACTGGCTGGGACGTGACCGGCACAGCGCCGTTATTTGCGCTTGGGTTTGGCCTTGCGCGCAGCGGTCGCGGCGAGCTTGATTTCTTCTGCGATTTCGTCGGCTTCTTCGGGCGAGAAATCCATTGGAATCTCGATGCCGTCTGCCAGAATGAACAGGCGCACCATGCCCTGATCGGTCGGGCCGATTTGCAGGTTGGCTTCGATGTCGCGTTCAGTGTTGATGCCCATGACAGGTCTCCGGCGGGTTTCAGGTCAGGTGCGACGCCATAGCGCCGGGGGGCTTGTTTTGCAAGGTCGAGCCGATGCAGAGTGCGGCCATGTCTGATGATGTGATCTTGCGCGATTATGGCCCCGGCGATTTCGACTGGTTGGTCGATCTACATGGTCGCTATTACTCAGAGGCTGAGGGCTTTGATGCCACGTTTGCACCTCTGGTGGCGACGATTCTTCGAGATTTCGAGGCGCAATTTGATCCGACCTGCGAGCGGGGTTGGGTTGCGGTTCAGAACGGCACGAGGTTGGGTAGTGTCTTTTGCGTGAAACAGGACAACCAGACAGCCAAGCTGCGGTTGTTCATTTTGTCGCCCGAGGCGCGGGGCATTGGTTTGGGCAAGCGGATGCTGGAGGCCTGCATGAGATTCGCGCGGGATTGTGGCTATGCCGGGATGCAACTTTGGACGCATGAAAGCCATCAGGCAGCGTGCGCCCTGTACCGCGCCAACGGTTGGCACTGCATATCGTCCAAACCTGTACACAGCTTTGGGGTCGATCTGGTCGAACAGGCGTGGGAAGTCACATTCTAGCGGCAGATGGGTCTTGCAAAGGCCGGACCGTCCCGTTATTTCGCCCCTCAGTGCCGACATAGCTCAGTAGGTTAGAGCGCTTGATTGTGGATCAAGAGGTCCCCCGTTCGAGCCGGGGTGTCGGTACCATTCTCACTCTGTTTCGATGTTGATGGTTTGGAGCAGGCGGCCTGAGTCGCGGGCGAATATCAAGATTTGGTCGTCCTCAGTCACCACGGCGTACCAATTGCGCGCTTGAGTGAACGCAGTGGCGGTTGTCCCGTCAGGCAGGGTGATTGAATCGGGCAGGGGTGTGCTGGATTGATTGTAACGGATGACAATCAGCGCGGTGATGAGTATGACCCCCGCGATCATAGTAGCGGTCAGGACCGTCACCAGCCGCCGCAGGAATCGCAGGTTGGCCGGTTCGGGGGCCTGATCTTCGGGGGCGTTGTCCATGTCTGACTCCATTTTGCGCGTGACCATCGGGGCCGAGCCGCCGCCGCGTCTTGATAAGGCCTTGGCGCGCGACGTGCCAGAGGATGCGGCGTTGTCGCGAACACGGCTGTCCAAGTTGATCGACGCGGGTGCTGTCCGGCACGCGGGCGCGGTGGTTACGAATCCCAAGGCCAGTGTGGCAGAGGGTGACGTGATCGAGATTTCTTTGCCCAAGGCTACGGAGAGCCATATCGAAGCAGAAGATCTGCCGTTGGACGTGCGGTTCGAAGATGACGATCTGATCGTGGTCATGAAACCTGCGGGCATGGTTGTACATCCGGCGCCGGGGACGCCGTCTGGCACCTTGGTCAATGCACTGTTGCATCATTTTGACGGCAAGCTGTCTGGTGTGGGCGGCGTTGGCCGGCCGGGCATCGTGCACCGGATCGACAAGGACACAAGCGGGTTGTTGGTGATCGCCAAATCAGACAGGGCGCATCATGGGCTGGCGGACCAGTTTGCGGCGCACAGTGTCGAGCGGCTTTATCAAGCTTTGGTGCATGGGCATCCCGATCCAGGTGATCCGCGGCTGCGCGGTGTGCGGGGTGTTTCGATTGAGCCGGGGGCGGTGATCAAGATCACCAGTGATCTTGCGCGACACAAGACCGACCGGCAGCGGCAAGCGGTGTTCTTTGGGCATGGCAAACACGCGATCACGCGGGCCCGAGTGCTTGAGGTTTATGGAACTCCGGCGCAGGTGTCGTTGTTGGAGTGTCGTCTTGAAACAGGGCGCACCCATCAGATTCGGGTACATATGGCGCATGCTGGGCATGGGCTGATTGGCGACCCTGTCTATGGTGGACGACGCAAGGTGGCCAAGGGCGCTTTGTCGGATGCGGCGATGGCGCTTTTGGCGGGGTTTGATCGTCAGGCGTTACATGCCGCTGTGTTGGGGTTTGAGCATCCCGTGACCGGTGAAACCATTCGTTTCGAGGCCGCGTTACCCCAAGACATGGATGATCTGATCACGAATTTGCGTGGCTGAAACAATCGTCCCATGTGCGTGAGCGCACTGACATGGCTCTTACAACCGCGTCGGTGTGCGCTAAATTAGATTTAACGAAACGCAAATACTTGAAATTCTCGGGTTGCTTCCCAAATTGGATGTTAAGCCCGTAAACATTGGAGGGACAAGGGTATGGCCAATTACGCGAATCTCCCGGCCCCGTCACCGGAAGCTGGACTGAGCCGCTATCTTCAAGAGATCCGGAAGTTCCCGCTTCTGGAGCCGGAAGAAGAGTACATGCTCGCCAAGCGCTGGGTCGAGCAAGAAGATAAAGAAGCCGCGCACAAGATGGTCACAAGCCACCTGCGCCTCGCTGCGAAGATTGCGATGGGCTATCGCGGCTATGGTTTGCCGCAAGCCGAAGTGATTTCGGAGGCAAATGTCGGTCTGATGCAGGCGGTCAAACGGTTTGACCCGGAAAAGGGTTTCCGACTGGCGACCTATGCCATGTGGTGGATTCGCGCCTCGATTCAGGAATACATCCTGCGGTCCTGGTCGCTGGTGAAGTTGGGCACAACAAGTGCGCAGAAGAAGCTGTTCTTCAACCTTCGCAAGGCGAAGTCGCGTATCGGCGCGCTGGAAGAAGGCGATCTGCGCCCCGAGCACGTTCACAAGATCGCCACCGATCTGGGTGTGACTGAAGCCGAAGTGATTTCGATGAACCGGCGTCTTTCGGGCGGTGACGCGTCGCTGAACGCGACGGTCGGGTCCGAAGGCGAAGGCACAATGCAATGGCAGGACTGGCTTGAGGACGAGAGCGCGGATCAGGCTGGTGACTACGAAGAACGTGACGAGTTGGAAGCGCGCCGGGCGATGCTGGTGCAGGCGATGGATGTGTTGAATGACCGCGAGAAGGACATTCTGACCCAGCGACGTTTGTCGGAAAAGCCGGTCACTCTTGAAGATTTGTCGGGCCAGTATGACGTGAGCCGCGAGCGTATTCGTCAGATCGAAGTGCGTGCGTTCGAGAAGTTGCAGAAACGCATGCGCGACCTTGCGAAGGAACAGGGTTTGCTGGCAGCGGTCTAAGCGATCGACGCCGTTTAAGATTGGAAACGCCGGGCCTGTGTCCGGCGTTTTTTCGTGTTAGGCCGGGGTTAGACACACAGGAGGGTTCCGGCATGACAGAGGTGCGATGGGGTATTCTTGGGGCGGCGAAGTTCGCGCGCGAGCAGATGGCTCCGGCGATTCATGCCGCGCGGCAGTCTCGTTTGGCGGTTCTTGCGACATCCGATCCTGCGAAAGCCGCGCCGTTTCAGGCGATGGATGGTGCCTTGCGCGTGGTGGATAGCTATGAGGCGGTGCTGGCCGATCCCGATATCGATGCGGTCTATATTCCGCTGCCCAATTCGCTGCATGTGGAGTGGACACGCAAGGCGCTTGAGGCAGGCAAACATGTGTTGTGCGAGAAACCGATCGCCATGCAGGCCGATGAGATAGACGGGTTGATTGCCCTGCGGAACCAGTCCGGGTTGGTGGCGGCCGAGGCCTATATGATTGTGCATCATCCGCAATGGCAGCAGGTGCGCGACTGGGTGCAAGGCGGGGCCATCGGAGATTTGAGGCGGGTCAATGCCACCTTCACATATGACAATTCCGGTGATCCGTCGAACATTCGCAACGCGGTGAAGACTGGCGGTGGTAGCCTGCCGGATATCGGGGTCTATACGTTGGGTTGCACGCGGTATGTGAGCGGGCAGGAGCCTGATGCCGTGCTGTTTGCAGACATTCGACGTGAGAACGGTGTTGAGGTGCGGGCCGAAGCGCTGGTGCAGTTCGACGGGTTCACCCTTACCTCGCTCACCTCGATGCGGATGCTGCGCTATCAATCGGTGACCTTCCAAGGAACGGATGGCGTGATTGAGGTGCCGGTGCCGTTCAATCCGCTGGGCTATGGCGATGCCGAGGTGCGGCTGATGCGCAAGTCTGGACCGATGGAGATGTGTCGCTATCCTGGTGTGAACCAGTATGTACGGCAGGTCGAAGCGTTTGGCGCTGCGGTGCGTGGAGAGGCAGAGTATCCCTGTCCGCTGGAGTTTAGCCAAGGTACGCAAGCCTTGATCGATATGATCTGGGCGGCGGAGCGCTGACCGGGCAGGTTTTACTGGGTAGAAAGAAAAAGGGCTGATCCGAAGATCAGCCCTTTTGATTTATGCGGCGTTGGTGTTCGCCGGTTTGGCTTTTTTGCCCTTGTTGCGGTCGCCCGCATTGCTGTCGATGAAATCGAGCACAAGGGGCCGGATGTTGTTGCGCCAGCTTTTGCCGGCGAAGATGCCGTAGTGACCGGCTCCGGGTTCTACATGGCTGGCCTTCATGTCATCGGGCAGACCGGTGCACAGACCAAGCGCGGCAATACATTGGCCGGGGGCGGAAATGTCATCATTCGCGCCTTCCACGGTCTTCACAGCGACTTTGGTGATCGCACCCATGTCGACCTTGTGTCCGGCGACGACAAATTCGTTCTTCGCAATTTCGCGCTTTTTGAAGATGCGGTCGACAGTGGAGAGGTAGAATTCGGCGGGCATGTCCATGACGGCCAGATATTCGTCATAGAAGCGATTGTGCGGGTCATGATCAGATGCTTCGCCGCGCATTACGTTCTGGATCTGCTCTGAGAACGCGCTGGCGTGACGTTCACCGTTCATCGAGATGAACGACGCAAGCTGCAAGAGGCCGGGATAGACCATGCGGCCGACGCCTTTGTACTTGAAGCCGACGCGCTGGATCATGGTTTCTTCGAGCTGACCCATTGTTACGCGGCGGCCAAAGTCGGTCACGTCGGTTGGGGTCGCATCGGGGTCGACCGGTCCGCCGATCAGCGTCAGCGTGCGCGGCTGCGCATCTGGGTCCAGTTCGGCCAGATAGGCGGTGGCGGCCAAGGTCAGTGGTACCGGCTGACACACGGCGACGACGTTTGTGTCAGGGCCCAGCTCGCGCATGAATTCCATCAGGTAGAGGGTGTAATCCTCAACGTCGAACTTACCGGCGCTGACGGGAATGTCGCGGGCGTTGTGCCAGTCTGTCACGTAAACTTCGCAGTTCACGATTAGGGATTTAACCGTGGAGCGAAGGAGCGTTGCATAGTGGCCGGACATCGGTGCGACCAGCAGGATTTTGCGCGGCTGTTCTTCACGGCCGACGACGTCAAAGTGGATCAAGTCGCCGAAGGGACGTTCGACTATAGTCTTAACCTCAACAAGGTGATCCTTGCCGTCTTCGTGGGTGAAAGTCCGAATCCCCCAGTCAGGTTTCGTGACCATCCGTTCGAAAGTGCGTTCTGTCACTTCACCCCAAGCCGCCATCCACTGCATGGCAGGGTTGGGCAGCATAGCCCAGGCGGGGTAGGACGCCATGGTGCGTGCTGTTGCGCCAAGCCATTGATTTGTATTGCGAACTGTTTCCATGAGGTCGTAGGTCATCATGTAGCGCATAGAGGCGTCTCCTTAAGCTTAAGCCGGCACAACCGAGCCAATTCGTCGCTTTGCCTCCCACCGCAGGCGACTGTATTCTGCATGGCAGCATGAATAGGGGGGAAAGTTGGCCATGACAACCAACGACGTTGCCGCACCGGAAATCAGCGTGGAGCTGGAGGCCAATTTGCAAAAGATCGAGACGCTGTCGCAGCGTCTGATGTCGGCGCTGTCGCACAAGCGACAGATCAACCCGTCTTTGCATGGTCCGGACACAATGCTTTATGGCAAAGCGTTGCAGGCTTATTGGCAGGAGTGGTTGCAAAACCCGGCCAAAATCCTTGAGCACCAGATCGAATTCTGGGGCAAGTCCGTCACACATTATGTCGAGGCTCAGCAAGCGTTGGCCAAGGGTAAGTTGCAACCGCCTGCCGATCCGGGCCCCAAAGACCGCCGGTTCAAGAACCCGCTTTGGGATGAACATCCCTATTTCAACTTTATCAAGCAGCAGTACCTGATCAACGCCGAAGCCATCCGCCATGCGGTGGACGATGTCGAAGACATGGACGAGATCGAGAAAAAGCGCCTGCGCTACTTTGCGCAGCAGATCGTCGATATGTTCGCGCCGACGAATTTTTTCGCCACGAACCCCGATGCATTGCAGAAAGCGCTTGAGACCGAGGGCGAGAGCCTTGTCAAAGGGCTCGAAAACCTTGTTGCAGATCTTGAAGCAAATAATGGTGAGCTGGTTGTACGTCTGGCTGACGAGGGCGCATTCGAGATCGGGTCGAACATTGCCACCGCCGAGGGCGAGGTGATCTATCGCAACCACATGATGGAAGTGATCCAGTACAAGCCGACCACCGAAAAGGTTCGTGAGACCCCTATCGTGCTGTTCCCGCCCTGGATCAACAAGTTCTACATCCTCGATCTGAAACCGGAGAATTCGTTCATCCGCTGGGTTGTCGATCAGGGATACACTTTGTTTGTGGTAAGCTGGATCAACCCGGACGAGTCCTACAAGGATGTTGGTCTCGATACCTATATCGAAGATGGCTATCTGCAGGCGGTCGAAGAGATTAAATCCATCTGCAGTGTCGATAAGGTCAACGCCATTGGGTATTGCATCGCGGGCACCACGCTTAGCCTGACTTTGTCTCTGCTCAAACAGCGGGGCGATGATTCCATCAAGTCGGCTACGTTCTTTACCACGCTGACCGATTTCTCGGATCAGGGGGAATTCACACCCTTCCTTCAGAACGATTTCATCGACGGGATCGAAGCCGAGATCGGTGACACGGGGATTCTTAAGTCCTTTATCATGGCCCGCACGTTCAGCTTCCTGCGATCCAACGACCTGATCTACGGTCCTGCGATCAAAAGTTACATGATGGGTGAAACGCCTCCCGCGTTTGATTTGCTGTATTGGAACGGCGACGGTGCGAACCTTCCGGGACGCATGGCGATGCAGTACCTGCGTGGTCTGTGCCAGTCCAACAGGTTCGCAAACGGCGATTTCGAGTTGATGGGGCATACCCTGTCGCTGCGTGATGTGGACGTACCTTTGTGTTCGATCGCCTGTGAGACCGACCACATCGCCGCTTGGAAGGATTGTTATCGCGGGGTTCAAGCGATGGGGTCGAAATCCAAAAATTTCATCCTGTCCGAGTCGGGCCACATCGCCGGGATCGTGAACCCGCCGACCAAAAATAAATACGGTCATTACACAAATGATGACCTGTCTTTGTCCCCTGAAGACTGGAAGTCCTCGGCGGAATTCACCGAGGGTTCTTGGTGGGCGATCTGGGAAAAATGGTTGGCGAAGCGATCGGGGAAATGGATTAAGGCGCGGGAAGTAGGGGATAAATCCCACCCGTCATTAGCTCCGGCGCCGGGCACCTATGTTCGGATCAAGGCACGCGCCTGACCTGTCATTGACGCTTGGTCAAGGAATTTTGCTGCAGTGCAGAAAAAGACTTGAAATGCTGCAGTGCGGCATGTATATATTCTGCATCTGCACAAGACAGCGGGGTGGGCCCGCCGAGCAGGAAAGGATTTGAGACAATGGCTAAGACACCCGACATGACAGCGACCCTGAAAGAAATGATGGGCGCGTTCCCGGTTGACACGAAAGCAATGGAAGACGCTTTCAAAACAACAGCAACTCTGAACGAGAAGTTGTCCAACGTTGCAATCGAAGCGGCTGACAAGTCTGCTGAGATCTCTGCAAAGTGGACCAAAGACACTCTCGCCAAGCTGGGCGAAATGTCCAAAGCGAAAACAGAGCCGGCAGACTACGCCAAGGCGATGACTGATTTCGCTTCTGCTCAGGCTGAAGTTGCTGCCGAAAACATGGCCGCATTCGCCGAGATCGCGAAAAAAGTCCAGATGGACACCGTTGAGCTGATGATGGCCGCAGGCAAGGACCTCTCCGAGGACGCAACTGCCGCAGTCAAGAAAGCAACGGCTGACGTGACAACAGCTGCCAAGAAGGCAACTGCTGCTGCAAAGTAAGCTTTTTACGAACTAGCGTTCTCTCCTCCCAAATTGGAACGCTATCCTTAGGCCGGGTCCCTTGTGGATCCGGCCTTTTTTGTTCTTACTCCCTGACACCAGTGCTTTCTTTTTGTGCTGCATGTGCTTAGGCTGCAATGCAGCGAAGATAACGGGGGAGGGGACACCTTGGCCGAAGACCAAAATCCGCTTTTGATCAAGCGCTACGCGAGCCGACGTCTCTACAATACCGAAACATCCGATTACGTGACCTTGGAAGATATTGCGGGCTTTATCCGTGGTGGGCGCGAGGTCAAGATCGTCGATCTTAAATCAGGCGACGACCTAACGCGTCAGTACCTGTTGCAGATCATCGCAGAACACGAGAGCCGGGGCGAAAGCGTGCTGCCGACTAATGTGCTGAACGATCTGGTCCGCAGTTACACCACCACCGCGACAAGCGCCGTGCCGCAGTTCCTTTCTGCGAGTTTCGAGATGTTTCGCGACAGTCAGTCGAAATGGATGGAGAATATGAACAAGGCGAACCCGATGTCGGGTGTGCCTGGGTTCGAAGCCATTCAAGCGCAGCAAGAAGCATTTCTGAAGGCGATGACGGGCGGTATGTCTGGGTCATGGTCGGGTCCGTCCCAAGAAGGGGACGGGACTGTTCCGCCGTCCAAATCGGCAGAGCCTTCGTCGGGCGCTGATGACCTGGACGCAATCAAGACCCAGCTTGCAGAGCTTCAGAAAAAGCTGTCGACACTCGGCAAGTGATCAGGCCCTTGCCTGAACTGGTGGGTGCATGACGTGATTGATGGCGGACAGGATGACGTCCGCCACAGCATCGCACTCTGCCACAGTCAGTCGCGCGGGCAGACGGCAATCGCAGGCGCGCGACAACATCTCTCGTGTCTTGGGCAGGTCGGGGGCCGGTCCAAGGAATTCCCAGTTCCAGAACGCGCGGGCATTGTCGGTGCTGCGACCGAAGACTTGGATTGACACGCCCATCGCTTTGGCGGTCTCAACAAAAACATCCACATCCGCGTTGGTCATGTCGCACAGGGTGAACTGGAGCGAATCCGGCGCCCGATCTTCTTGCGGAAGTGCTGGAGGCACCGTGATCCACGGCGATTGGTCAAGCCGGGCGGCGACGTGATCATGGTTGCGGCGGCCATCGCGGACACGGCGGTCCAGCTCGACCAATTGCGGGCGGATCACGGCGGCTGACAGGTTTGATAAGCGCAGATTGTAAAGCGGCAGTTTGTTCTGCCACTTGGCAAAGGCGTCGTGCAGGACGGGGTGTTTCTTCCAGTTGTGTTCATACGCACCCGAAAGAATCACTGCACGGGCAATCAGATCTGCATCGTCGGTCAGCAGAATACCCCCTTCGCCTGCATTGAGCATCTTGTAGCTTTGAAAGCTGAAACAGCCGACATGGCCAAGCGTTCCGATCCGTTGCCCGTTCCAGCGGGTGCCAAGCGAATGCGCGGCGTCTTCTCTCACTGGAATGCCGCGATCATTGGCGAGCGACAGGATCGCGTCCATGTCAGAAGTGTGCCCGCGCATATGGCTGATCATCACCGCCTGAACATCGTCGATTTTGGCTTCGAAATCGGCCATGTTGATGCGGTAGCTGCCATCCACTTCGCAAAGCACCGGCACACAATCGGCGTGGACGATCGAGGACGGAACAGCGGCAAAGGTGAAAGCCGGGATCAGGACGCGGGCGTCACGGGGTAGGCCAAGTGCTTTGAGTGACAGGAATAAAGCGGCGGAACAGCTGCTGACAGCCAACGCATATTTCGCGCCCATCATCGCGGCAAATTCTTCCTCGAGAACAGACACGGGCGCACCTTCCGGGGCGGTGTAGCGGAACAGGTCTCCCGTTTGTAACAGGCGGTCGATCTCGCGCCGCGCAGCTTCGGGGATGGGCTCTGCATCATGCATGTTGGGTAGATGTGCCATGGCTGCGCCTCTTGTCTATTCTATTTCTAAGATACGCGCTGTCACGTCTTTATGACAGAGGTATGACAAGCCAACCGTGTTTCGTGTGTCAGACACCCAGCCGATCGCGCATCGCATACCAGGACATGGCGAGCTTCAGAATTGGTGTGCGCATTATGCCGCCGCCTGGAAAGGGGGAGTGCGGCACTGTGTTGAATGCTGCAAACCCTTCCGAGGGTCCGCGTGTTGCCTCGGCCAGCAGTCTGCCCGCTTGGATCGCGTTGCCGACGCCATGCCCGGAATAGCCCGAAGCCGAAAGAACGTTGGGGCGCACCCGCGCCAGATACGGCATCCGCTTGATCGTGATCGCCAGAGTTCCGCCCCATGCATAGTCGATAGGGACATTGTGCAGATGTGGAAAGATCACTGACATCGGTTTGCGCACCAGCGCGGGGATGTCTGATGGGAAACGATAGCCGTAGGTTTCACCGCCGCCGAACAAAAGACGTTTATCATGGGTCAGGCGGAAGTAATTGACGACAAAGCGGGAATCCGCAACGGCTACGTCCTGCGTCAGCACGTTTGCAGCGTCATCCCCCAAGGGCTCGGTGGCAATGACATAGTTGTTGATCGGCATGACCCGCGCTGTCACCTGCCGGTCGAGCCCACCCAGATAACCGTTGCCGGCAAGGATGACATGGTCGGCGATCACATGACCTGCATCCGTGCGTATGATTACTTTGGATCCGTGCCGGATGTCATGAACATGGCTGCGTTCGTGAATGCGCGCGCCAGCCGTGGTGGCGGCCTTGGCCAGACCCAGCGCCAGCCGCAGCGGATGCAGATGTGCGGCCGCCATATCAAGCGTTCCGCCGATATAGTCAGGCGACGGACAAAGCGCGTGGAAGGCGTCGCGATCGAGCGGTTTGATCTGGCTATAGCCGTAGCGTGTTTGCAGATGCTCGGCATAGTCATGCAGGTCGGTCCTGTCTGACGGTCGCGATGCGGCCCAGGCGATACCGTCCTTGAGAGAGCAGTCAATCCCATGCTTGGCGATCAATCCACGCACCAACGCCTTTGCGTCTTCGCCCAGATCCCAGAGCAGACGGGCGGTATCCGCGCCCACCATTTTTTCCAGTGTGATCTGGTCCTGCCGCTGCCCCGATCCCAACTGCCCGCCATTGCGCCCTGATGCACCAAAGCCGACGCGATGCGCCTCCAGCAGCACCACGTCCACGCCCATTTCGGCCAGGTGCAGCGCGGCAGACAGCCCGGTATAACCACCGCCGACAATACAAACATCAGCGCGTGTTTCGCCCTGTAAGGGGGCGAAAGGCGCAAGTGGGGTCGCCGTTGAGGCATACCAGCTTTGCGGATAGGCCCCTCGGGTGTCATTGCTGAACAACAGGTTCAAAACGCGGTCCTGATCTTCTTCTTTTTCCAAATATGCCGGGGAGCGCGAGGGGCAGAGCCCCTCGCATCGGTCGGACTGGCGCAGCCAGTCCGACCCCTTTTGTTCAGACGTTGAGCAGCAGGTGCTCGCGTTCCCACGGGCTGATTACCTGAAGGAATTCTTCGTATTCAGTTCGTTTCACGATCGAATAGACGCGGCAGAAATCCGCGCCAAGAATTTCATGCAACTCGGTCGCTTCCTCAAACAGCTGCAACGCCTGACCCAGAACCTGCGGGATATCCGCCTCGCCTTCATAGGCGTCTTTCTTGAGCGGCTTCGACGGCCATTTTTCGTTCATCAGGCCAAGATAGCCACAGGCCAAAGACGCCGCGATCCCCAGATAGGGGTTGCAATCCATCCCGGCGAGCCGGTTTTCCACACGGCGGCTGGCCGATCCCGAAAGTGGAATACGGATGCCGGTGGTGCGGTTGTCGCGGCCCCATGCAAGATTGATGGGGGCTGCGTGTTCCTTGACGTAGCGGCGGTAGCTGTTGACGTAAGGTGCCAGCACAGCGATGGCGGCTGGCGTATAGGTCTGCAAACCACCGATAAAGTGGAAGAACGCATCGGTTTCGCCGCCTTGAGGCCCGGAGAAGATGTTTCGCCCGGTTTCGATATCCATGATCGAATGGTGGATATGCATGGCGCTGCCGGGTTCGTTTTCGATCGGCTTGGCCATGAAGGTTGCAAAGCAATCGTGGCGCAGGGCGGCTTCGCGGATCAGGCGTTTGAAATAGAAAACCTCATCGGCAAGCTTGACCGGATCTCCGTGTCGCAGGTTGATTTCAAGCTGGCCTGCGCCGCCTTCCTGCGTGATGCCGTCGATCTCGAAGCCTTGGGCTTCGGCAAAGTCGTAGATGTCGTCGATGACCGGGCCGAATTCGTCGACGGCGGTCATGCTGTATGCCTGCCGCGCAGCGGCGGGACGGCCAGAGCGGCCCATCATTGGCTCGATCGGCTTGGCAGGATCAAGGTTTCGCGCGGTAAGGAAAAATTCCATCTCGGGGGCGACCACCGGCTCCCAGCCTTGCTGGCGGTACAGTTCGACCACTTGTTTGAGAACGTTGCGCGGGGCGTATGGAACCGGTTTGCCCTTGCGGTCATAGGCATCGTGAATGACCTGCAGGGTCCAGTCACCGGTCCACGGCGCTGCGGTGGCGGTGCTCATGTCAGGCCGCAGGATCATATCGCGTTCGATAAAGCCGCCATCGTCTTCGTCAGCGGCTTCGCCCCAATCGCCGGTGATTGTCTGAAAGAAGATCGAATCCGGCAGGTGAAAATATTCCTGTCGCGCGAATTTCGACGCGGGCACGGCCTTGCCGCGGGCGATGCCGGGCAGGTCGGCGATGATGCATTCGACCTCGTCTAGTCTGCGGTTTTCCAGAAACGCACGGGCGGAATCGGGGAGACTGTCTGTCCAGTCGGTCATGCGATGGTTCCTTCGCGGAAGAATTTGGCGAATTGGTCGGCCATGCGGCTATTGTCGAGCGGTCGACCCATACGACGACGGGCACCCTGCATCAGATCGTCAGGGACCACGCCTTTGCCGCGCGTGTCGATCAGGCCCGTGATAAAGTCATCGCCATATTCGGGATGTGGTTGCACGGTGAAGGCCTTGCCGGGATACAGAAGGGCTGCATTGGCGCAGTGATCATTAGAGGCGACAACCTGCGCGCTGTCTGGCACTGCGACCACTTGGTCCTGATGCCACGCGTTGATGGTCATGGTCTCACCGCCGAAATCATACTCTTGCTGGCCCACGGCCCAGCCGCCCTTAAACTTTTCGACTTTACCGCCCATCGCCTGCGCGATGATTTGGTGGCCAAAGCAGACACCGATCAGGGGCCGGTTGGCCGCGACAATGTCGCGGATGAGCTGCTCCAGCGGTGGGATCCAAGGGTGATCTTCGTAGGCGCCGTGCCTTGAACCAGTGATGAGCCAGCCATCGGCGTCTTCTGGTCCGTCGGGAAAGACGTCTTCGACGACCGACCAGCTTTGGAATGTGAACCCTTTTTTGGCGAGCAAACGCTCGAAGAAACCAGGATACTCGCCGAACGACCCTTTAAGTTCGTCCGGAGCAAGACCCGTTTGCAAGATTCCGATTTTCATGAAGCACCAAGGTGTTTGTGTGTGCAAGCTATGCGTTCTGTCGGCGCACAGCAAGGGACGCGCCTAAACCGTGTCGAGGTATATTTCGACCCGCTCGGTCGGGGTCAGTTCTTGCATATAGCGAATTTCCTGCTTCTTGGTCAGAACCAGGTTGCGGATCAGCTCTTCGTGGAAAATGCGCGGCATGATCGTACTTTTCTCGAAGGCCGCAACTGCAGCGGGCCAATCGTCTGGAACCTG
The DNA here is from genome assembly GCA_947503115.1 of uncultured Marivita sp. GTDB lineage: Bacteria > Pseudomonadota > Alphaproteobacteria > Rhodobacterales > Rhodobacteraceae > Marivita. The sequence continues at coordinate 19,083 of CANNCS010000003.1, read as the reverse complement.
CGGCAGATCAAGTGCGTAGGCGTTTCCTTTGACCGGAGGCGGTGGAGTCGCGCCGTCTTCGATGCCGGTCAGAGCCGCGCCAAGGATCGCGGCAAGCGTCATGTAGGGGTTTACATCGCCGCCCGCCACGCGGTGTTCAACGCGCCGCGCAGCCGGGCTACCAGAAGGCACGCGGATTGCGACAGTGCGGTTTTCATAGGCCCATGCGATGCCGGTCGGGGCGTGCGCTTCGGGCACAAGGCGGTCATAGCTGTTCATATGCGGAGCAAAGAGCAGTGTGCTGTCATTCATGCCGTTCAGGCACCCGGCGATGGCATTGTGCAGCAACGGCGTGCCTTCGGGGCTGCCATTGTTGAAGACGTTCTTGCCCTTCTTGTCGAGCACCGAGAAATGGGTGTGCATTCCCGATCCGGCATAATCGGGATAGGGTTTCGCCATGAAAGATGCGGCAAAGCCGTGGCGGCGGGCCAGACCTTTGACCAGCATTTTGAACAACCACGCATCGTCGGCGGCGCGCAGGGCGTCGTCGCAATGCATCAGGTTCATTTCGAACTGCCCTAAACCTGCTTCCGAGATCACCGTATCGGCGGGAATATCCATTGCTTCGCAGGCGTCATAAAGATCGGTGAAGAAGCGGTCAAACTGGTCGATCAGGCGGATCGACAGAATTTCGCCTGCCTTGCGACGTTTGCCTGATCGGGGGGAGGCGGGCACTTGCAGGTTGCGGGTGCTGTCGTCGATCAAGAAAAACTCAAGCTCCATTGCAACCACAGGAGTCAGCCCGCGAGCTTTGTATCGTTGGACCACGGCGTTGAGCGCGTGGCGGGGGTCGCCTTCGTAAGGTTCACCCGTTTCGCGGAACATCCAGAGCGGCAGCAGGGCGCTAGGCGCTTCGAGCCACGGCATCGGGACGAAGCCACGATCGGTGGGCCAGAGCACGCCATCGGCATCACCGGCTTCGAACACCAGCGGGCTGTCGTCAATATCTTCGCCCCAGATATCGAGGTTCAGAACCGAGAGCGGAAAACGGGTGCCGCCCTCGAGCACTTTGTCGGCAAAGCGCGCAGGCACGCGTTTGCCGCGGGCTTGTCCGTTGACGTCAGACGCCGCGACGCGGATCGTGCGGACCTGCGGGTTCTTGCGGAGCCAGTTGCGAATGTGCGAGTCCATTTTAGTGCCGTTTTCAATAATTTGATCAAATTTAGAGATAGGCTTTGTGACCCCGACTTAGCAAGCTAAATTCAGCGGATGATGTTCAGTTTAAGCTTCATCTTGGTGCGCGACTCTTGCGGCAGGTGGCGGTTGAGGCGACGATTGATCAAACCGAACAGGCCGATAACGCACAGCGTCAGCAAGATGAAATAGAAGGCAAGGATTGGGTAAGGGATGAACGGATTGAACGTCTTGTCGGCAAAAAAACTGGCGTAGTACAGCGCGTCGCCGCGTTGTTGCCAAGCAGGGAAACCTGAGAAATAGACCAGCGTCGTGGCATGGAAGAGAAAGATCGCCTCGTTCGTGTAGGCCGGCCAGGCAAGCCGCAGCATGGTGGGCCATGTCACCCGTTTGAAGCGCGACCAGCCAGACATGCCATAGGCATCCGCAGCCTCCATGTCGCCGCGGGGGACCGATTGCAACGCGCCGTAGAAAATCTCGCCTGAATAGGCGGCGGTGTTTAGGAACAATACGATCAGTGCCCCTAGCCACGCCGAGGTGAATGGATCGAAGATTGGCGAGACTGGCTTGAGCGACAAGAAGACGAAATAGGCAAAGAAGAACTGGATAAACAGCGGTGAGCCCCGGAAAAGGAAGATGAACCACGCGCTGGCCTTTTGCAGCACCGGGTTCTTAGACGCTTTTCCCAAGGCCACGGCGGTCGCAAGTAAAAAACCTGAACAGAGCGCAAGTACGCCGAAATAGATATTCCAGATCATGCCAGACCCGATCAGGGTAAATTGCTGACATAGGGTGTAGCCTTCGCGCGGAAGGACGCGTTCGCCTATCCCGATGGAGCGCAGTCCGTAATCAGCGATGGTTTCCCAGCAACTCATGCCGTTTTCCTCTGGGCTTCGCCGCCCAAGGTGGCCTGTCCATGGGTGAGCCGGATCATCAATTTGTCCAACGCGATTTCAGAGATGCGGGTGAACAGCAGGTAAAACACCAGCAATGCAAGAAAGTACCACATACGCCAGTCACCATGCGGATAGTCGGTAAAGCGCGCGGTCTTGGCTCCGCCCAATTCGCGGGCCCAGTAGACGATGTCTTCGACCCCCAGCAGGAACAGCAGCGGTGTAGCTTTGATCAACACCATCCAGAGGTTCGACAGGCCGGGCAGGGCAAAGACCCACATCTGCGGAACGAGGATGCGCCAGAACACCTGACTTCGGGTCATGCCGTAGGATTCAGCGGTCTCAAGTTGATTGTGTGGAACAGCTCGCATTGCACCGTAGAGCACGTTGGCTGCAAATGCGCCAAAGACGATGGCAAAGGTCAGGACCGCCAGCAGGAACCCATATGTTTCGTGCATCCATTGAGGTGAATTGCCCAAGGGCAGCTTGGCGATGTCACAAACGACGAAGTCGTTGCCTTGCCAGATATCGGCTTCCCAGTCCGGGCATTTGATCTCGTGTCGTATCCATTCGAAAAACTGATCAAGTGCGATTACAAAGAACAGGAAGAATGCGATGTCGGGCACACCGCGCACGATGGCAATATAGGCTTTGCCTACCCAGCTAAGTGGCGCGAAATCCGAACGGGCGCTTGAGGCTCCGAGAAAGCCAAAGACCAACGCGGTGGGCGCGGTGATCGCAAGCAGCAACAGAACTGTGAACAGCGATGTGTAGATCGCCATGTGTTTGCCGGTGGTCAGGTAGCAGGCCATCCATGCCATGCTGTCGAGCGACGCTGGATCGACACAAAAACTGAACATCTGTTCCCCTGAGCGGCTTTGGGTTGGGCAAGTCTTGCACGTCCCTGATGTGCTTGACAATTCCCGTGTTGCGTAACGTCTTGAGTGGTTTCAGGAAAACCGTGGTTACGCCTGCGTCTTGATCAGAAACGAGAAGGGGTCGCGTTGGCGACCCCTTCGGTGTTTCGGGTACAGCCGGATCAGAATCCTGGTCCGATTTCCCACTTTGCGAGCAGCGCGTTCAGTGTGCCATCGTCCTTCATGGACTGGATCGCCGCATTGAATTTGTCTTTCAGCTCGGAGTCAGATTCACGGACACCCATGCCGACGCCGCCGCCGATCAATTCCTGCTTGTCGAGCAGCGCGAGGTCGGCGTTTTCTTCCGCGATTGGGCGCAGATAAGCGTCATCGGCCAGAACTGCGTCGGCTTCGCCATTGCGCACGGCGGCGATGGTTTCGTCCGGTGTGGCAAATTCCACGAGGGTCGCACCGCTCGAAGCGATGAACGCCGCTTGAATGGTGTTGGCCTGAGCTGCAATCACGCCGCCGTCAAAATCCACTTCCGCGCCATCAAGAGCGAGGTAAGAGGACGGGTCCGGCTGAGTGTAGTTCTGGGTGAAGTCGATCACCTCGTCGCGTTCGTCGGTGATCGACATACCCGCGATGATGGTGTCGTAGTTGCCAGACACGAGGTTCGGGATGATGCTGTCCCATTCGTTTGTGACCCACTCACAGGTCAGTTCGGCGCGGGCACAAAGTTCGTCGCCGAGTTCACGCTCGAAACCGTCGACTTCGCCGGCATCGTTGATGAAGTTGTACGGAGGGTAGGCGCCTTCGGTGCCCATGCGGACCACAGAGTGGCTGCCGGCGAATGCAACAGTGGCTGTGATGGCCAGTGCAGCTGTGCCGAGAAGGATGGATTTCATGTTTGTTTCTCCCGAATTTTTTTGATTGTTAATCGGCCATTGTAGAGGACAAGAAGCCCCGCAAACGTTCCGATTTCGGTGCGCCGAACAGCGTATCCGGCGCGCCTTCTTCCTCGATTAGGCCTTGATGCAGGAATACAACGTGGTTGCTCACGTCGCGTGCCATTTTCATGTCATGGGTGACAATAAGCATCGTTCGGCCTTCAGAGGCGAGATCCTTGATGACTTTGACGACTTCCTGTTCCAGTTCCGGATCAAGTGCCGAGGTGGGTTCGTCGAACAAAAGCGCCTCTGGCTCCATGCAAAGCGCCCGAGCGATGGCAGCGCGCTGTTGCTGGCCACCCGACAGCATCGCGGGGTAGACGTCGCATTTGTCGCCGATGCCCACTTTGTCGAGATACCCTCGTGCTGCCTGTTCGGCCTCGGCCTTGTCTCGGCCAAGTACAGTCACCGGCGCTTCCATTACATTCTGCAGGATCGTCATGTGGGACCAGAGGTTAAATTGCTGGAACACCATCGACAGATTCGTGCGGATGCGCAGTACCTGTTTTGCGTCGGCAGGGTGCCGACCCAGGCCGGTGCCTTTCCAGTGGACACCTTCACCTTTGAACAGAATATCCCCCTTCTGGCTGTCCTCGAGCAGGTTGGCGCAGCGCAGGATGGTGGATTTGCCAGACCCCGATGATCCGATCAGAGAGACGACGTCGCCGCGATGCGCGGTAATGTCGACACCCTTGATGACTTCAAGGTTTCCGTACTGCTTGTGCAGATTGCGTATTTCCAGGACTGGAGTGTCTGTCACGTAACGCTCTGGCGGGTTGGGTCAAAGATGGAGCGCAGGATGACTGCAAAACTAGGTGTGATGCAATGCGGAAAGCGACGCAACCTGTCGGAACCTGTGCGATAACCCTGCGTCAAGCGGGTGGTGGCGCGGGAATGGGCTGTCCGAAGTAGCGTTGCTGATCCAGCACGCAGAAGGTCATTGGTCCGCCCATGTGATCAGGCGCTGCGGGTGTGTGGGTTGCGATTGCTGTGATCAGTGCTCGGCGCAGCGGAGCGGGATCTGTGCCATGCGCCGCAATCAACGGCAGGCCGGGCGTTGGCCGGGTGGAGCCCGATGGCACGACCATGGCCACGTTGGGGTCGACCTTTTGCAGGATGCGCCATGTGACTGTGTCAAGGCAAGCGATGTCGGCGCGGGCGTTGGCCACAGCAGCGAGTGAGGCTGCATGTGCACCGGTTTCTATATATGCAGTGATCGACGCGCGGTCCGGGATGTCTTGGGTCGCGGCCCAGCCAGACTGGCTGTCGGCGCTGTTGAAGGCAAGCTTTTGCGCTGGGCCGGACAAATCGCGGCGGGTGATGATCTGAGAATGGTAATAACCGGGTGGACCGCCGAGGCCGAAGTCCAGTGTGCCAATATATTGCACTTTCCCTTTGAGAACGGTGCGAAACGGCAGGCCGCAAGTCATCGACAGGGCAAGATCGGGGGACAGCCAATGGGCGTACCAATCGGCGGGCAGGTCTTCGGGAGGGGTCAAATCAGGCAGCTTGATCCCTTCGTCCCACGCGCAGTCCTGCACCACCGACCAAAAAGCGCGCCAGAGTTCCGCGTTTTCGGCCCGCCAGTACATCGGCAGGCTGGCTATCGTCATGCGGTGTCGACGCGTTGCCGTGCCAAGGCGCTGTCGCGGTCGTTCACGCCCAGAAGCTTGGCCACAAGGCGCAATAGTGCATCTTCCTCGGCCTCGCGCACACCATCGGCCAGCACCACCTGCCACAGCGCTTCGATCACTGCGATGCGGTCTTCGTAGGGCACGGCATCCTTGATCGCGCCGGTAAAGCGCACCGTGTCCGGGGCTTCGGCCTCCAGTCCTTCGGCCTCGCCACGCAGCTTGGCGGCTTCAAAGGGCGATAGGCCATAGCGGGACGCGGCAATCCTATCGATGCGGGTTTTCTCGCTCTCGTCGTAATGGCCATCGGTGCGGGCGACCCGGACCAGTAGAGCGGTCAGCGCAAGGCGTGCGTCGGTGTCGGGAAGCGGGGCGGGGTCGGGCGCGGTCAGGCGCTTGAGGAAATCAGCAAACATAGCGTGGATATATGCCGCGCGGCGCGCTTCGCCAATGGGTTATCCAGATAGCGCGGTCACATCATACAGGATGTCATCTATGGCGATGCCGCCGGGATCGGTGTTCTGTATGGTCAAACCGATGATCCCGACATCGCTTAACCACCCGTAAGACAGGACGCCGTGTGCCAGCGGCAGCGTGATTTGGGTGGTTTGTCCAGCTGCATCGTGGAACGTCAGCACTGCGCTGCCGGGTGCGGGGCGTTGGCCCAGCGGATCGGAGTATTCGGCGTGCAGGCGCATGCCGATGGCGATTTGCGGTGCGTCAAACACGAACGCGGCGCTGCCTTCGCCCCGGCCTTCGGGCTGTTCTGCTCCAGTAGGGCCGACGGGGAACAGTGCGTTTGATCCAAAGCCTGCGTGATGCGCGATAGCAAATGTCTGGCCCGGTGCGCCGGGGATGGCGCGAAGTGGGGCTGCCGGTGTGCCGGTCACCGCATCGAACCCATCGGCATCCTGAACGTCTTGCCCGGCAAGCCGTTCCCCGATGGTGAGTCCCGGTGCACGCCAGTGCTGGTCTATGCGGTGTCCGGGTTCGGTAGCGCTGGGCAATGTGTCGAACCGTTCGATCCGGTGCAGCTGGTGAAGCAGGTTGTCGTAGGGCACCGCCCGCAGGTCGGCTGCGGCGGCAAGGCCGGGCAGGCAGAGCAAAGCTGTGCAGAGGCGGATCATGCCAGTTTACGGAATGCAGCGGACAGCGGTTTCAGCCCGGCCTCTAGCCCGAAGGGCGGGTTTACCACGAAAAGGCCGGATCCGACCATGCGGTGTCCCTCGCGCGCAGGGGGGAAGCGGACCTCGTGGGTCAGCGCCTCAGGGTGGTCGGCTTGCAACGCGCGCAGCATGGACCGATGTGCACCGGACGTGAGGATCGGATACCAGATCACCACGACACCGACATTCCATTTGCGGGTGATCGCAGACAGCCATTTGGGGATCTGGGCGTATTCGGCTTTGATCTCGTAGCTGGGGTCCACCAACATCAGTCCTCGGCGCGGGGTCGGCGGGCAGAGGCTTTGTGCCAGTTCCAGTCCGTCCTGATGGTAAATATGGGTGTTTGGTGCGCGCAGATTGGTGCGCAGCGCCGCGTATTCCTGCGGGTGAAGTTCGGCCAGATGCAGCGAATCCTCGGGCCGCAGCAGCGCCTGTGCGACGGCGGGCGAACCGGGATAGAGGTCTTCGGGTTGGGCCGACAGCGCCTTGATGTATGGGTGGTCCTTGGCAAATCCGTTGCGCAGTCGGGCGATGCCCTGCGCCGCTTCACCTGTCTTGACCGCTTCGGGCGCAGTCAGGTTATAGCGCCCGCGTCCGGCATGGGTTTCGATATAGCTCAACGGTTTGGGCTTTTGGGTCAGGTAGTCCAGAGCCAGCGCAAGAGCCGCGTGTTTGTGGACATCGGCGGCATTGCCCGCGTGATAGAGGTGTTGATAGGACAGCATGGGATTTTGATAGGCCAGTTGGCGTGGATCGGGTAGGGGGATTTGTGTTTGGGTGGTACGCGCGAGCACGCAGCCTACGGCGTTTCGAGTTATGCGCCTGGCGCGAATAGCACCGCAGGTGCCACGCCATCGCCAGACCGCCCGGACGGGCTGGCGATTTGGCAGGTCTGGGCGCTGCGTTCGTTCTGCGCGCAGGAGTGGCTGGAATAGCGTGCTTTGGTTGGCGGCTGAGATCGCAATCCTGCGGTTTTACGAGGGCGGGTCAAACCAACCGCGACACATCCTTCGCCGCCCGGACGAAATCCTTGAACAGCGGATGCGGGTCAAACGGTTTCGACTTCAGCTCCGGGTGGAACTGGACGCCGATGAACCACGGGTGGTCAGGCCATTCGACGATTTCGGGCAAGCGGCCGTTGGGGCTCATGCCCGAGAAGCAGAGCCCGCCTTCTTCAAGCGCCTTGCGGTACTTGATGTCGACCTCGTATCGGTGGCGATGGCGTTCGTCGATGGTGGTGGAGCCATAGACGCCCGCCACCTTTGAGCCTTCGCTCAGAACCGCGTCATAGGCGCCAAGGCGCATGGTGCCGCCCTTGTCGTCGGCAACGCTGCGGTTGACGGTCTGGTTGCCCTGTACCCATTCCTTGAGGTGGTAAACGACCGGCGTGAAACGCTTTTTCCCCGCCTCGTGGTCAAATTCTTCGGAACCGGCATCGGGCAGTTTGGCGACGTTACGGGCGGCTTCGATGACCGCCATCTGCATGCCAAGACAGATGCCCAGATAGGGGACGTTGTGTTCGCGGGCGAATTGCGCTGCCTTGATCTTGCCTTCGGTGCCGCGTTCGCCAAAGCCGCCGGGCACGAGGATGGCATGGAACCCTTCGAGATGGCGGGCGGGGTCTTCGCGTTCAAAGATCTCGGCATCGACCCATTCGATGTTGACCTTGACGCGGTTGGCCATGCCGCCGTGAGTGAGCGCTTCGGCAATGGATTTGTAGGCATCCTCAAGCTGGATGTACTTGCCCACGATCGCGACCTTCACTTCGCCCTCGGGGTTGTAAATACGGTCGGCGACGTCTTCCCAAATCTCTAGATTGGGTTTCGGAGCAGGGGTGATCTGGAATGCATCAAGCACCGCCTGATCCAGTCCTTCGCGGTGATACGCCAATGGCGCTTCGTAAATCGACTTGAGGTCTTGCGCGGCAATCACGGAATCAGGGCGCACGTTGCAGAACAGCGCCAGTTTTTCGCGTTCTTTGGCAGGGATCGGCCCTTCCGAACGGCACACGAGGATGTCGGGGGCGAGCCCAATGGACCGAAGTTCCTTGACCGAGTGCTGCGTCGGTTTGGTTTTCAGCTCGCCCGAGGCCTTGATGTAGGGCAGCAGCGTGAGGTGCATGAAGATACACTGGCCGCGCGGTTTGTCCTGAGAGAACTGGCGAATGGCCTCAAAGAAGGGCAGGCCTTCGATGTCGCCCACGGTCCCGCCGATTTCGCAGAGCATGAAATCGACCTCATCCTCACCGATGGAGATGAAGTCTTTGATTTCATTGGTGACGTGCGGGATCACCTGGATCGTTTTGCCAAGGTAATCCCCTCGGCGTTCCTTCTCGAGCACGTTTGTGTAAATGCGGCCCGACGAGATGCTGTCGGTCTTGCGCGCGGGCACGCCGGTAAAGCGTTCATAATGACCGAGGTCCAGATCGGTCTCCGCGCCGTCGTCAGTCACGAACACTTCGCCATGTTCAAACGGCGACATCGTGCCGGGATCGACGTTCAGATAGGGGTCAAGCTTGCGAAGGCGGACAGAAAAGCCGCGTGCCTGCAAGAGCGCACCAAGAGCGGCCGAGGCGAGACCTTTGCCGAGGGAAGACACCACGCCGCCGGTGATGAAGATAAAGCGTGCCATGTGTGGAAACCTCCCGCGAAGCGCTGCAAATCATGCAATCTGCGGGCCCCAGGGCACACAGCATCACGGGATTTGAGCGGTAGAGGATTCGGCGGCAAAACGCAAGGCCGAACCCCAGATGATGTTACGTCAGATTGGTGCGCCTCAAGGGGTGGTGGGCCTATTGCGCAAAGAAATACGCGCGACCGGATTAAGCCGCGCGTTGGTTTCGGAGCCGGTGCCGGTTTAGTCGGCGCGCGGCAAAAGCGGTGCGTTCGGATCGACCGACGACGGCGGCGGCAAAAGGCCATCCGCGTCAAGCGTGTCTGTTCCGGTTTCCTCGGATGTGTCGCCACCGGTGGTCAGACGGTCCATGATAGAACTGCCAGAGGCGTTCTGCGCCGCGATCACGGTCAGGGTCAGCGAGGTGCAGATAAACGCGATTGCGAGAACCCAGGTCAATTTGCCCAAGCCTGTTGCCGCGCTGCGCGTGCTGACCGCGCCACCGCCGCCTCCGCCCATAGCGCCAAGCCCACCGCCGTCAGAGCGCTGCAGCAAAACAGCGCCGATCAGCGCGAGCGCAAGAAGGAGGTGGATGATGAGAACGACGTTTTCCATGGCTGTCCCGGATCTCTTCGTGAATGGGGGGTATCTAAGGGCAAGTTCGGCGTGGTGCAACCCGTGATGGGTGATCTGATTGCACACGGGCGCGTGCGTGTTTGTCGTGGCTCAGACCCTACGGCCTGTGCTTTGGATCAAAGCTCGTGTTCACAGGGTCGCGTTAGTCGTCCGTGCGCTGTTGGGGCACGCCGCATTTGCATATTTGCAAAAAGAAGAACCTGTTATTCCTCGACATCATCCACATCGGCTTGACCCGAGAGTTTGCGGCGCACGATGGACCAACTGAGCCCAATGCCCAGCACCAGTGACAGCGCGAAAATACCGATCCAGACGGTCAGGGCGCGGTTCTGTAAGTCGAGCAAGCCAAAATCAAATGCCACCCAAAGCAGTGCCCCTACCAGAGCAAGGATCAAGATCATCCCGAACGCGCCGATGGAGCGCAGCGTGGCGCGCAGGTAGATGATGTAGCCGACCAGAAGCACCAGCCCTGCGAGCACGGTGATCGACAATTGCTCTTGCCCGTTGGCCATCGCCCACCGGGTGAAGTTGTAGGACGTCGGGTTGTAGGTTGCGGCGACAAGGGCAAAGGCGAACAGCCAACGCAGAAGGAATCCCATGATCTTACGCCTTTCGTCATCGCAGGTATGGCTTGATCGCCCACTGCGGTGTGGACTGTCCAGAGGGCTGTGCACTAGGCCCTTGTTCCTGTGGCAAATGGGCAGTTTCCCTAGCTGTCCGAGGGACGAATGGTGAAATGTCGCGCCGATGGTTCGGAAAACCGGTTCCCCCCGCCTAGAATGTTCACTATACGGGCGCGGGTTTGACGGATGGAACTCCAGCAAAGGTCTATAGACATGGCGAATGTGGTGGTCGTGGGAGCCCAGTGGGGCGACGAGGGCAAAGGCAAGATTGTGGATTGGCTTTCGGAGCGCGCGGATGTGATCTGCCGCTTTCAAGGGGGGCACAATGCCGGTCACACGCTGGTAATCGATGGCAAGGTCTACAAACTGCATGCGTTGCCGTCTGGTGTTGTACGCGGCGGCAAGCTGTCGGTGATCGGTAACGGCGTCGTCTTGGACCCGTGGCACCTGATGAAAGAGATCGCGACGATCCGCGCTCAAGGGGTGGAAATCACACCAGAGACATTGATGATCGCCGAGAATACGCCGCTGATCCTGCCGATTCACGGCGAATTGGATCGGGCGCGCGAAGAAGCGGCCAGCAAGGGCACCAAAATCGGCACCACGGGGCGCGGTATCGGCCCGGCTTATGAAGATAAGGTCGGCCGTCGCTCTGTGCGGGTGGCTGATCTGGCGGATCGTGCAACATTGGAAGCGCGGGTCGACCGGGCGTTGCAGCACCATGATCCGTTGCGCAAGGGTCTTGGGTTTGAGCCGGTGGATCGTGACGCGCTGCTCGCGCAGCTGTCCGAAATTGCTGACGAGATCCTGCCGTTCGCGGCGCCGGTTTGGAAGGTGCTCAATGAGAAGCGCAAAGCGGGCAAGCGGATCCTGTTCGAAGGTGCACAAGGTGCGCTTTTGGATATCGACTTTGGCACCTATCCGTTTGTGACCTCGTCCAACGTGATCGCCGGGCAAGCTGCGACTGGGGTCGGCCTTGGGCCGGGTGCGATCGATTACGTGCTTGGGATTGTCAAAGCCTATACGACGCGAGTGGGCGAGGGCCCGTTCCCGACCGAATTGGACGACGACGACGGTCAGCGACTTGGTGAGCGCGGACACGAGTTTGGCACCACCACCGGGCGCAAACGGCGCTGCGGCTGGTTCGATGCCTGCCTTGTGCGCCAGACCTGTGCGACGAGCGGCGTGAACGGTATCTCTCTGACCAAGCTGGACGTGCTGGACGGGTTCGAGACATTGAAGATCTGCGTTGGGTATGAACTGGACGGTCAGCGCTATGACTATCTACCGACCGCCGCCGAAGAGCAGGCGCGTTGTACGCCGATCTACGAGGAAATGCCGGGGTGGTCACAATCGACCGAAGGAGCGCGATCCTGGGTCGATCTGCCTGCTGAAGCGATCAAGTACGTCCGCCGTATCGAGGAATTGATCGAGTGTCCGGTCGCGCTACTTTCCACATCACCCGAGCGGGAAGACACGATCCTCGTGACCGATCCGTTCGCGGATTGATCGAAAGGAGGCGCAAATGGCGCTGAGCTACAAAGCCAGGAAACGGTGGGCGTTGGTTATCCTGCTGGTGGGTATGCCCGCCTATGTGATCGCCTGCGTTACGGTGCTCAACTGGCTGGGGCGGCCATCCTTTCTGGTAGAGCTTTTGGTCTATGTCGTTCTGGGGATACTTTGGGCGGTGCCGTTCAAGTTTGTTTTCAAGGGGATCGGTCAGCCGGACCCTGATGCCAAGGATTAGGCATTTGCACGTCCATAACGAAATAAGGCCGGACAGGAATGTCCGGCCTTTTTCATGTGAGGTGTAATCTAGGTCAACCCGCGGCGCGGGCGTCCGGTTTGAAGCCGATATTGTCAGAGGCGGCAAAGCGGCCACCGCCCTTTTTCTCGATCTTGCCTTCGCGCAGAAGCTGGCCAAAGCTGCGGAGACGTTCTTCGCGCGAGCTTGCTTCGCCTTCAGCCTGAAGCAGCTTGGTCATCAATTGCGGGCGCGAAAACTGGTCGCGGCCTTCCACAAACGACATGTACGACGCCGCTGCTTCTAGCAGTTCGGGCAGAGTGTGTGCGCCCTGGCTTTCGGCGAATTCGACAAAGCCCGTGTCAGTGCCCGTCGTATCGGCGGTCTCGACAACTTCGACATTGCGCATCACACGGCGGGGGCGGACGGGTGCGGCCTCTTTGATGGCCTCGACGTCGATCCGTTGTTCTGCAACCAGCTTGAGCGGCGCCGGGCGTACGGGGGCGGGGCGGGCGGAGCGGGTTTCAGAAATTTTAGGGCGGCGCGGGCGTACCGCATCGGCGAGGTCCTCGCGATACGGCTCTTCCTCATCAACGGTTTTCTTTCCGAAGCCAAGGATGCGGTCGGCCTTGGTTGCTGCAACAGCGGCGCGCAGATGGGCAATGGCACTGCGGCGACGGTTGCCTTCGGGCTCTTCCATCTCGGTGTCAGTTTTGCCCACCAGACGTTCGACGGATTCGGTATCTTCCTCGATGGATGTATCAGTCAGCATCGCGCGCGCAGGGCTGGTCAGTTTAACCGCTTTGCGGATGTTAGCGCTTGCTTCCTCTGCGTCTGCCTCGGACAGGATCGCATCCTCATCGTCTTCGTCGATGTTCCAGTCGTCGTCTTCGTCGATTTCAGCGTGCAGATCGGCCAGTTCGCGGGCCAATTCTGCCTCTTGCTCAGGAGTCAGAGAGCTGTCTTCGAGACCGGGTACAGGTTCGACCACGGCAAGAGGTGCGTCCTCGTCTTCGTCCTCGTACTCTTCGATCTGGCCGGAAGCGAGCGCAGCTTCGACGTCGGCGCGCTTGGCTTTGGTCACGCGGGCGACGATTGGTTGTGGTGCCTCGTCTTCTTCGTCGTCATCGGCCACGGCATCTTGGAGGACGAACGGCGCGTCAGTGTCTTCTTCGTCATCGGCAAAGAGTACAGTTTCGTCGTCTTCGTCGTCTGGCAATAGGTCGAGGGTATCATCCTCATCGTCGTCGTCATTCAAGCCAACGAACTCAAGAGTGTCTTGGTCCTCATCGTCGTCGATGGTTTCGGTCGCCTTGGCCGCTGCGGCTTGTGCTTCCAGCTCCGCGATTTTGGCGCGGAGGATTTCAAGTTCGCTCTGGGTGTCTTTTTCGGTTTCGACCTTGGTGACGGCGGCTGACGCGTCTTCGTCATCGGCGAAAGACATCTCCGGCAAAAGCGGGTCGTCATCCTCGTCTTCGTTGGAGTCGAGCTGGTCGGCAATGACTGCGGCAATCGTGTCGGTGAAAAGGTTGTCATCGAGCGCGGAGAATTCTTCGGTGTCGATGGCATCGTTTTCGTCATTGCCATCGCCATCGGGGCCAGACATGGCGTGTTCGTCTTCGATGTATTCAGGTGCAGCTTGCGTCTTGGATGCGACGACAGCGCGAATGCGTTGAAGTTTGTCGGCAACCGAGTCAGTGACAACCGGGGTGGGTTCGGCGACGATCTCTGCTTCGGAAACGTCGACAGCTGCAATGGCGCGGTGATCTGCAAGCTCTTCTTGTTCGGCGATTAGGTCGTCGATGCTCGAGTCTGCATCATCGTACTCGCTTGCTCCGAAAACATCGTCATCATGTGATGCGATCACATCAGCGTCGGCAGTTTCGACCGATATGTCGGACAGATCGACATCCGAGATGTCGATAGGCATTTCCTCTGCTTCGGTCTCATCTGAGATGTCGAGATCGCTCAGGTCCAGATCAGCTGTTTCGACTTCGTCCTCATCAGTCGATGGGGAGGCGACAAGGGGCTGCGCCTCTGCCGATCGGGCCGCGACAGCCAGTGCAGTGGCAGCCACGCCAGCTGTCGCGCCCTCGGGGGCTGCGTCCCTAGATGAGTGCGGCGCGACATCCCCTCGCGGCGGCTCGGCATCATCACTGGGACGCAGAACCAGATTACCTTTCTCAAAGCGGGCTTCGACCCTGCGTGCGATTTCTCGCTCCGCGATCCGGGCCAACATTTCCGCGTCGGGCGTCGGAGGTTCTGCACCAAAATATCGGTCATCCTGAGCGAGATCGCGAAAATACTCCGAGATCGCCTTCATCGTGTCGAAGGATTGGTCGAATCCTTCGAGTGTACATGAGAAGGTCCCGTAGGATACCGTGAGTATCTTGTTCGAACTCACCATAACATCACCCGCTTTCCAAACTTCTGCGAAAGACTTGCTAACATGTTTACCAAGACCAAAGCGCATCGAATCTGTGCCGCTCACGGTATCATTTCATGTCCGGATTGTGATCTGTTTCCCAGAACGTCATTAATCGGCCATGAATGACATAATCGTTTCTGCGCAGGAACCAATCCTGCTTGTTGGTGGCGCGCATGGCGACAATGCGCAGCTTTTATCCTTATTGGACGAGGTCAAGACGGTCGTTGCCGCCGACAGTGGAGCGGATTGGCTGCGCTCTGTAGGCCGTCTGCCAGACGCACTGATTGGTGATCTCGATTCGGTATCAGAGGCAACGCGTGCCGCGATTCCGTCACAATCTGTGCATTTGATCTCGGAACAGGACAGCACCGATTTCGACAAAGCATTGCGGTCAATATCGGCGCCGCTGATTATTGGCATCGGCTTTTTAGGGGGGCAGGTGGATCACTTGCTTGCGGTCATGACCGTTCTCGCGCGCCATAGTGACCGCGCCGTCGTTCTGGTGGGGGAAAAAGACGTGGTTGCGCATTTGCCGCCGCAGATCACATTACCAGTGTCGCCGGGTACTCGTGTGTCGCTTTTCCCGATGCGCTCGGTGATGGGGGCATCGACTGGATTGCATTGGCCCATCGACGGGTTAGAGCTTTCGCCCGGGGCGCGTGTTGGCACATCGAACCGTGCCGATGGGCCAGTATCGTTGACGGTGTATGGGCCGGGTCTGCTGGTTATTCTGCCGGTGTCTGAACGGCGTGGTCTGGAACAGGCGCTGATGCGGTCCGACGGCCGATGGCCTGCTCTCTGAACACAATATAAAGCCCTGAGGCTACGATGATCGCGATACCGACCGACGCCATAGTGTCGGGCAAGTCTCCGAAAACAGCAAAGCCGATGATCGTCGCAATCGGGATTTCAAGGTACTGCATCGGCGCCAATGTGGCGGACGGCGCATATCGCAGCGACCACGTCATCAGAAGGTGCGCGAGTGTCCCCGACAGGCCGATGGCGACCAGAAGCGTCCATGTGCTTACGGGCAGAAGATCATCCCATGCAAGGATCGGCAGTGCGCTGTCCGGGACCAGAAAAATCACGGGTGCCATCAGCGCAACCGCCATCGCACCAGATACAGCCTGAAGCCCGATTGGGTCCGTTTCCTTGGCGATTTTGCGGGTCAACAACATGAACAGCGCAAAATTGATCGCCACAGCCAAAGGCAGAAGGGCAGGCCAGCCAACCTCTTGGAAGGACGGCTGTATGACAAACAACGTACCAAGAAAGCCAACTGCGCAGGCCACCATTCGGCGCATCCCAACCTCTTCCCCCAGAACATAGTGGCCAAGAAGAAGCATGATGAACGGCATCACAAAGGCGATCGCGATCGCGTCCGCCAGCGGCAAGTAATAAAGCGCAGACACCATCGTTCCGATCCCGACGATGTGCATCAATGTCCGAAGGAAGGTCAAAGACAGCACGCGGCCCGACATTCGCCAGACCCGCCCTGTGAGCGCGATAATCGGGATCAACACCAGCGCCTGAATGCCGAAGCGCACCAGCAACAACTGCCCAAGAGCCACTTTGTCCGACAGGATTTTGGCAAGCGCGTCCCCCATCGGAGCCACGACGCAGAAACCCAGCATGAGCGCGACTCCAAGGGTGGGGCGGTCTTGTGTCATACGGAACGCTACTCTTGGTTGAGTTGGCCTGTCAACGCTCTCCTTTTGGTCCGTGAGTCACAGCCAAAAGTCGCTCGCTTTCAGGCAGTTGCACCGGATTTAGCAGTTTGGAATGTTGACCGCCAACCCGCCCAACGAGGTTTCTTTGTACTTCTCATGCATGTCCGCACCGGTCTGCCGCATGGTCTCAATTGCCGAATCAAGCGGCACGAAATGGGTACCGTCGCCGCGCAGGGCGAGGCTTGCTGCGCTGACGGCCTTGATTGCCCCCAACCCGTTGCGTTCGATACAAGGCACCTGCACCAATCCCTTGACCGGATCACAGGTCATCCCAAGGTGATGTTCCAGCGCAATTTCAGCGGCGTTTTCGATCTGCATTGCTGTGCCGCCCATAACGGCACACAGTCCGGCGGCGGCCATCGCGCTGGCGCTGCCAACCTCGGCCTGACACCCGGCTTCGGCTCCGCTGATCGACGCATTGAACTTTACCAGTCCCCCGATGGCGGCTGCGGTCAGCAGAAATTCCGGCACTCTGCTGGCGGTCGCCCCCGGCACATGGTCGAGGTAGTAACGGATCGTGGCGGGTACCACGCCTGCGGCCCCATTGGTTGGCGCGGTCACAACCTGCCCCCCGGCGGCGTTTTCCTCGTTCACCGCCATCGCATAGACGCTCATCCAGTCGTTGATCGTATGTGGTGCGGTCAGGTTCATGCCGCGTTCCGCCAACAGTTTTTCATGGATAGCCTTGGCACGGCGTTTGACGCTTAGCCCACCCGGCAGGATGCCGTCATTCTCGAGACCGCGGTCGATGCAATCGTTCATCACCTGCCAAAGGCGGCGCATACCACTGTCGAGATCTGTGACAGACCGGCGGGACAGCTCATTGGCGCGTTTCATCTCGGCGATGCTGAGGCCAGAGATTGCGGCCATCTCCAGCATTTCGGCTGCGGATTTGAACGGGTAGGGCACAGGTGCGCCTTCGTCCGTGTCCTTGCCTGCGTCCAGTTCGGCTTGGGTCATCACAAACCCGCCACCGATGGAATAGTAGGTCTCTTGTTGGATGACGTCGCCTTGCGGGTCGGTCGCACTTAGGATCATGCCATTGGCGTGGCCGGGTAGGTTGGGACCGAAATCGAAGTTCAAATCGGTCTCAGGATCAAATCGCAGCGCGGGTAACCCGTCCGGTGTGACGGTTTTGGTGGCCTTGATCTGGGCCATTGCGGCGTCCGCTTTTTTACGATCATAGCTTTCGGGGACAAACCCGGCGAGGCCAAGGATGGTGGCGCGGTCGGTGGCGTGGCCCACCCCAGTGAAGGCCAAAGAGCCGTGTAGGGACGCCTTCACGCCTGCCACTGAAAACGGTGCTTTGCGCAACCCGTCAAGGAACCGTGCGGCGGCGACCATCGGACCCATCGTGTGAGAGGAGGACGGGCCAATCCCGACCTTGAACATGTCGAAGACAGACAAAAACATGGTTAAAGCGCGCTCCCTTCAGGTGGCGAAGCTGGTTGCGGATTGGAAAACGGTTTTGACCCCAGCCCTTCGGCGCATGCGGCGGCCTGCACAGAGTCGCGCATCTCGATCCTTTCGGCAAGGGAATGCAAATTGGGCCAGCGGGCAAGGTCGAACCAGCTCCGATCAGCGTCAACTGGATAAAGCGCAGGCCAGCGCAACAAGACCGCAAGGTAGAGTTCGCGGATCGTCAAAGCTTTGTCCGAAGGGGTGAACCGAGTGTCCAACAGATCGAAATGCTTGGCCAGCGACGCCCGCACTTGTTGGCTGAGCACAGACTGTTGCGTTTGGTCTGGGCCGGCGATCTGCGATGGATAGAACAAGTTGCGCATCTCTGCGTGAACTGTGTTCGAAAGATAGAACACCCAACTTAGAAACGCCCCCCGCGCCGGATCAGTTAGTTCGGGTGATAAAACCAAGACATCCCGGTGGCGATCGGCCAGCCAAAGGCAGATCGCGGCAGTTTCAAAGAGTGGACCATCAGGTGTTTCCAAAGCCGGGATACGGCCCACCGGGTTCAGGTGTTTGAACGCGGCGCCGTGCTGAGCCGAAACGCTGCGATCCACCAGCGCGATGCGGTAGGGCTGGCGCAGCTCTTCCAGCACCAGTCGGACGACCAGCGAGGCGTTGTCAGGGGCGTAGTGCAACACATAGCTCATGTTGTGGGTGTAGCGCGAAGTGGGAACCCGCAACGATGCGAAAGCGGCGCGTCGACGTGAAAAAGCGATCAGCTTAACCCCGTCTTTACGGGCGTGCGACAGAATGTTGGCACATAAACTGCAAGCGATCAGCAGATTTGACGCGAAAGGGATATTGATGACGACCTACCTTAACCGAATTGCGTGGTTTGCCGCTTTGCTCACAATCATTGCCTGGGCCTTTGTGCCGCGTGTGGCACTTGCCTACCCGGTGAAGTTCCCATCGATCCCCAATGTGGATACGTTACCGTTGCCGCCGGTTCCTTCACTCAACGCCCCCGACCGCGACCGTTAAGCTGCTAAATCCACCGCGGATTACCGGACATGGGCACCGGACCCAATCCAGTGACGGTTCTGACCAGTGACGGTTCTGAAGAATTCGGTCTCGCCCCGCGCGATGCGACGTCCTATAATACCAAGGGCTGCGATCATTGACCCACTTTCGCCCAATCTCTGGTTCCGATTGACGTGATGACGTCCGGTAGGGCG
>CANNCS010000002.1 GCA_947503115.1 uncultured Marivita sp. | reverse complement strand
ATGTCGGAGCGTCTCATCCGCCAATCATGCCACGACGCAGCAGCGTTGGGAATCCTATGTCAGGCGGGGAACACTAGCCCGGTGTGGCCAGAGCTTCGCGATTTTGTCACCCGCTCAACAGAGCGGGTCAGTTGGGACAGTGAATTACGCAGTAAAGATGGGCGCGAGGCAGTCTGCCGGATCGACCCCATCTGCCACGGTGCAACGCTGATCCGGTTTTGTCACAGCCCGAAGAAGCGCGACACACAGCCCGAAGTAGATGGGTTACAGATCGTTTCTGCCTGACTAAAGGTTTCCAATCTTGCAGCCCGGAACAGGGCGGGTAAACATGCTCGCATGACCCAAAATAGTGCGGCCTTCACCTCAACCTCTCCTGATGAAACCGCGCAGCTTGCCATTCGGCTTGGGGCGAACCTGCGAGCAGGAGACACGCTCCTTCTTGAAGGTGAAATCGGCGCAGGAAAAAGCCACTTCGCCCGTGCCTTGATCCAATCCCTGTTGCCAGAACCCGAAGATGTACCCTCACCAACGTTCACCATTGTCCAAGTCTACGATCTGCACGATTGTGAACTATGGCATGCCGATCTCTATCGGCTAGGCGGTCCCGATCAAGTCATCGAACTAGGACTTCTCGATGCATTCGACGGCGCCATTTGTCTGATCGAATGGCCTGACCGACTGGACGATCTGCGACCGTCAGAAGCCTTGACCATCCGTCTCGACGATCCAGAAAAAACGGACCGACGAGAGATCTGTTTTACTTGGTCGAAGTCGCGTTGGACAGATTGCGTAGCAGAGGCGGTGGCATGAGTTATGACGTCTTTCTTGCTGCGCACGGTTGGGCGGACGCCACCCACGAACCACTTGCGGGCGACGCTTCAGCAAGACGGTATATCAGGCTCTATTCCGGCCAAAAACGGGCCATTCTGATGATTGATCCACAGGATGACACCGCTAGATTCACACATATCAGCAACCACCTTCGCGGGCTGGGTCTCTCGGCTCCGGAAATCTACGCGCAAGACGCTGGCTTGATGCTGCTCGAGGATTTCGGGAATGCGCAATTTGCGCAAGTCGCACAATCCGAACCAAATATGGAAATCCCTCTTTATCAGGCGGCGACAGATGTGGTGTGCCATCTCGAGACCTGTGGTGTTCCTGCAATCCTACCGCGCGCCGCGCCTGATACTCTTGCGCAGATGGTCGAACCCGCATTCACTCACTACCTGCCCCTGCTCCAATCCACCGGTATGGATGCCAAGAATGATATCTTGGCGCGCCTTGCCGATCTTCTTGCGGCGCACATACCCAACGAAACAGTCCTCGTTCTACGCGACTATCACGCCGAGAACATGATCTGGATGCCAGAGCGCAATCACCTGCAACGTGTAGGTCTGCTTGATTTCCAAGATGCTCTCGTTGGCCCACCGATTTATGATCTGGTGTCGTTGCTTCAAGACGCCCGTCGGGACGTGACAAGCGCGTGCCACAAAGCAACGCTTCGCCACTACCTAGACCGCTCCGGACGAAGTGAAGATGCCGTCATACCTGCATTTCATCTTCTAGGCCTACAACGAAACCTGCGTATTCTTGGCATCTTTGCCAGACTCGCAAGCGAACGCGGCAAACCCGGCTACCTTGGCTTGATCCCAAGAGTCTGGGGCCACATCCAAACCAGCCTCGCAACTCCAGTTGCCCGAGATATTGCACCATTGATCAATGGTCTTTTCCCAGAGCCAACGCCGGACCGCCTTGGACAGGGAGCACTGACATGACCGATGCTGTCATGCTTTTCGCCGCAGGCTTTGGAACCCGTATGGGCGCGCTGACAAAGGATCGTCCAAAACCCTTGGTGAAGGTTGCGGGCAAACCTTTGATCGACCATGCCATGCGTTTTGTCCGGGATTTCCCTGACGCGCGTGTCGTTGTGAACGCCCACTACAAGTCGGGCCAAATCATCGACTTTTTTGACGGAACTGACGTGAAGGTCTCTGTCGAAACACCCCAAATCCTGGACACAGGTGGTGGTTTGAAGGCGGCGCTTCCGTTGTTAGACGCCGATGTTATCTTCACCATGAACACAGACGCTGTGTGGGACGGACCAAACCCCTTACGCGTGCTCAAATCTGCTTGGAAAGACGACATGCAAGCGTTGTTGCTATGCGTGCCAAAAGCCCAGACAATCGGCCATGCGGGAATGGGTGACATCGACATTTCGCCAAATGGTCGCGCCACATGGGGAATTGAAACGATCTATTCCGGGGTGCAGATCATTCGGTCGGACATCGTCTCTAATACACCCGAAAACGTCTTCTCACTCAAAGCGATCTGGCAGAAACTGGAAGCAAACGGAAAACTCAAAGCCGTCGCCTATCCCGGTCGGTGGTGCGATGTTGGACACCCGGACGGTATCACGTTGGCCGAAGACATGCTGAGAACAACAGATGTTTGATCCAACCGATACGCCACGCCTATTTGCGCTACCACCGGGCGCTGATTTTGCACACGAATTGGTAGTTGGCCTCAAGGCGCGTCTGGCAGATCAGCCCCCCGAGGCTATGGCTCGTGTCGAACTGATACTGAACACTCGGCGTATGCAGCGTCGGGTCGAAGCGGTGTTCGACAGTCTGGGCGCTGGGTTTCTCCCTCGGATCAGGCTGATCACAGATTTGGCCGACCCTGTAGACCGTGCAAGATTGCCATCTCCTGCACCGGGTCTACGCCGTCAGCTTGAATTGGCGGAACTAGTAAGAAAACTTGTTGAAGCCGATCCAAACCTCGCCCCACGCTCTGCCGTCTACGATCTGGCCCAAAGCCTCGGCGCCTTGCTGGACGAAATGCAAGCAGAAGAGGTGACCCCGGCAGATATTTCTAAGCTCGACGTCACAGACCAATCCGGCCATTGGGAGCGCGCTCAGCGCTTTCTTCAGATCGTAACCCGGTATTTCGATCCAGACGACGATGCGCCAGACGTAGCCACAGTCAACCGCTTGGCTCTTCGTCTTCGGTTGCAGCGCTGGCAAAGCACACCACCACAACATCCCGTGATTATTGCAGGCTCGACTGGATCAAGGGGTTCCGCGTTTCAGTTAATGACCGCCGCTGCAAAATTGCCCCAAGGTGCGGTAATCTTACCCGGTTTCGACCGCGATATGCCGGGATCGACTTGGGACATCCTACGGAATGATGTTCGCAATACCGAGGCAATGCAGGGCGAGGATCATCCGCAGTTCCGATTTGCGCGGTTGCTCGATCGTTTAGAATTGAGCCATCGCGACGTCGGCCAATGGACGAGCACGCCACCGCCAAACGCCGCGCGCAATGCCTTGGTGTCTTTGGCAATGCGCCCAGCGCCGGTGACCGATCAATGGTTGCTTGATGGGCCTAAACTTCCCTCTCTTGCAGACGCATCACAGTCTCTAACCCTGCTGGAAGCCGCCTCTCCTCGCGACGAAGCGCGCGCGATTGCGATGCGACTTCGACAAGCGGCAGAAGACAATATCACCGCCGCCTTGATCACTCCGGATCGGATGCTGACGCGGCGCGTGACAGCACTCCTCGACAGATGGGGAATTCTGCCAGATGACAGCGCAGGAACGCCCGCACAACTGACGGCGCCGGGTCGACTTTTGCGACATGTTGCGCAGCTGCGAGTCAATGGACCCACCGCTGACGCGCTTTTGACAATCCTGAAGCACCCTCTCTGTCACAGCGGAGCGGATCGCGGACAACATCGGCTTTGGACGTCCGAGCTTGAGCTGTTCATTCGCAAAACCGGTATCCCTTACCCGGATCTGCCAAAACTCACGGCGTGGAAACATGCGGACGAAGCGCAGGCATGGCTTAAATGGTTGGATGGATGCCTGCTTCGCCCAGACACCAAGGGGTTAGACCCCCTTGGCACGCATGTAACGCAACACCTCAGGCAAACCGAAAACATTTGCGCAGGTTCATCAAGCGACAACGCGGCTGAACTCTGGAACAAGAAGGCTGGAGAGACCTGTCGCAAGGCATTTGACCTGCTTGCAGAAAATGCAGGCTACGGCGGCTCTGTGTCGGCTCGAGACTATGCTGATCTGGTAGACAACATTCTGCGCGCAGAAGAAGTACGCGATCGCGATGCACCGCATTCGCGTATCTTGATCTGGGGCACCATCGAAGCGCGTGTCATGGGGGCAGATCTTGTGATCCTCGGCGGGCTGAACGAACACTCTTGGCCGGATGCACCACCTGCCGACCCTTGGTTGAACCGCCGGATGCGGCAACAGGCAGGTTTGTTGCTTCCAGAGCGCCGCATTGGACTGTCCGCGCACGACTTTCAGCAGGCGATTGGCGCCAAGGACGTGTGGTTAAGCCGCGCAGTTCGATCCGAAGACGCAGAAACCGTACCGTCGCGATGGCTTAACCGGTTGACGAACCTGCTACGCGGTTTGCCAGAAACCGGTGGACCAGAAACACTGGGCAAAATGCAGAAGCGAGGACAAACGTGGCTGGCGCTTGGCCAAGTCCTTGAAAAGCCGATTCCAGCAGCGCCCGCGCCGCGGCCGTCACCAATGCCACCCGTCATTGCGCGGCCCAGTGAGCTGTCTGTCACCAACATCGAAAAGCTTATCCGCGATCCGTACGCGATCTACGGGTCGAAGGTCTTGCGATTGCGACAGTTGCATCCGATCCAACACGCCCCGAATCCGATGCACCGGGGAACGGTCATTCACAAGGTTTTCGAAGAATTCGTCTCTAACACCGCCCGAAATGACGATCCTATCACCGAGCTTGAACTTTTGGCGGTTGCGCGCCGTATCCTTGATGCGGAGGTTCCGTGGCCCACCGACCGCATCCAATGGCGCGTTCGAATTGAAAAGATCGCCCGCTGGTTCACCGAAAACGAAGTCGTACGGCAGACGACCGCAAGACCGGCATTGTTTGAGAAAACGGGCGCAATGGAGATCGCCGACCCTCCCTTTCGCATTACAGCAAAAGCCGACCGGATCGACCTGAATGACCGCTCTGAGGCTTTTGTCTACGACTACAAAACCGGGACCGCTCCAACCAAGGACCAACAGCTGCAATTCGATGTTCAGTTGCTCGTTATCGTTGCGTTGATCCTTGAGGGCGGATTCGAGTCGTTTAGCCCCCGGTTTGTTGCCGAAGCACGATATATCTCTCTGTCGGGTGACGGTAACGAAGTTTCAGCGCCTATGGCGGACTGTCCACCCGAACGCGTCATGCAAATGCTCAAGACGTTGATTGAAGCGTATCGCGACCCCGAGACCGGCTACACAGCGCGCAACAGACTGTACAAGGACACTTTCGGATCAGACTACGATCAGCTTTCGCGCTTTGGCGAATGGACGGTGTCTGACACGGCAAAAAAGGTACGCCTGACATGATCCGCAACGAGGCAACCGAGGCACAGATCCGAGCCGCTGATCCTTTGGCCTCAACATGGCTTGGGGCCAACGCCGGATCGGGTAAAACCCGCGTTTTAACCGACCGAGTTGCCCGCTTGCTGCTGGGCGACACGCGCCCTGAACACATTCTCTGTCTCACTTTCACCAATGCCGCAGCGAGCGAAATGCAAAATCGCTTGTTCAAGCGTCTGGGTGAATGGGCGATGTTGAACAACGATGACTTGATCAAGCAACTGGAAGAGCTGGGAGAAGACCCCGAACGTCTGACAACAGATTTCTTGTCACGTGCTCGCACATTGTTTGCCCGCGCGATCGAAACACCGGGTGGTCTGCGCATCCAAACAATCCATGCCTTTTGCGCCTCCATTCTGCGGCGGTTTCCCCTCGAGGCCGGAGTGAGCCCTCAGTTTCAGGAAATCGACGACCGAGCTGCGCAATTGCTAAGGGAACAGATACTCGACGAAATGGCGAGTGGCGCGGACGCAGACCTGATCGCAGACATCGCGCGCATTGCCTCGAACGAGCCGCTTCAAATTTTGGCCGAATCCATCGTTGGACAGCGTGACGGATTCTCACCCACACTTTCGCGCAGTGATCTGATGCAACGCTACGGGGTTGCACAACATCAAACCTTGGACACACTCGCATCGTCGGTTTTTCCGGGGGACGAACTCGGGTTTTTAGCCGAATTAGTCTCTGATTTGCAGACCGGCGGTGCCACTGACAAGAAACTGGCAGATGCCATACTGCGGGCGCAGAGAGGTGGCTTACAGGCAGTCCTCGAACTCGAATCCGTCGTCCTGACACAACAAGGGACAATCAGCCAACGTGTTCCGCCGACCAGCAAACTACGCAAAGGAGCACTGGCTGCTAGCGTCAACCGATTGGAAGACCTGTATCAACGAGTAGAAGCCGCCCGAGAAACACGATTGGCGCTCGAGTCGGTCGAGCGCGATGCCACGCTTCACCGGTTCGCCGATACATTTTTGAAACGATACGAATCCACCAAACAGGCCCGCGGATGGCTGGATTTTGATGATCTCATTACCCGCACACGAACCTTGCTGACTGACCGCCAGCAGGCGCAATGGGTGCTTTACCGTTTGGATGGTGGCATAGACCACATTCTTGTCGATGAAGCGCAGGACACCAGCCCCGCGCAATGGGACGTGGTGAATAAGCTGGCGCAAGAGTTCACGTCAGGTGCAGGCGCACGCAGCGCGGTTCATCGCACCATCTTTGTTGTCGGAGACAAGAAACAATCGATTTATTCTTTCCAGGGCGCTGACCCCCGTGAGTTTGACACGATGCGCGCGGCATTTCGCGATCAAATGAAAGCGACAGTTTCGCCTCTTAAGGACGGTCAGCTAAGTTATTCGTTCCGGTCGTCGTTGCCGATCCTGCGACTAGTCGATGACGTCTTCAAAGGGCGCGATGAGGCCGGTTTCCTGCCGGATCAGACCCACATTGCGTTCCACGACCAATTGCCCGGTCGCGTCGACCTTTGGCCGCTAATCGAACCGGCGGAAAAAGAGGATGATGACTTGCCTTGGGACACACCGGTCGATCGCGTGAGCCCAACGCATCACAACGTGATCCTTGCCAAGCGGGTCGCACGATTCATTCATCAAACGCTTGAGACAAGGACCGCGATTCCGATCGGTGAGAAAGACGGCGTGGTCGAGTGTCGGGCTGTTCATGCTGGTGACTTTCTCATCCTTGTTCGCAGCCGCGGACCGCTTTTTCATGAGATCCTGAAGGCCTGTAAGACGTTGCGCCTCCCGATTGCCGGCGCTGACAAACTTAAAGTGATGGCGGAACTGGCGGTCAAAGATCTTCAAGCGCTTCTGTCTTTTCTTGCGACCCCAGAAGACAGCCTTTCGCTTGCATCCGCCTTGCGGTCACCGCTTTTCGGTCTCGACGAACAGGCGATTTTTGATCTCGCTCACCGGCGCAAGTCACCCCACCTTTGGGAAGAATTGCGGCGACGCAGAGACGATTTTCCAATGGTGATGGAAATCTTGGATGATCTTCGCGGACAGGTCGATTTTCTAAGGCCATACGATCTATTGGAGCGCGTCCTGATCCGCCACAAAGGACGTCAGAAATTGATCGGCCGATTGGGCGAAGAAGCAGAAGATGGGATTGATGCGCTTCTTAATCAGGCACTCGCCTATGAACAGACCGACATCCCAAGCCTGACGGGCTTCCTTCACTGGATGGAAACTGACGACATCGAAATCAAACGGACAGTCGACAGTGCGGGCGCGCGGATAAGGATTATGACAATCCACGGGGCCAAAGGTTTGGAAGCGCCCATTGTCATCTTGCCAGACACCCACAAAAAGCCATCGCAATCCAGCAAAGAGGTTTTTGTCCGTGCGGATGGATCCGCGCACTGGCGCGGTTCCGACAAGACGCGAGCTGCGTATCAACGAACGGTTTTGGAACACGCGCGACAGGCTGAGGAAGAAGAAAAGGACAGGCTGCTGTACGTCGCTCTGACACGTGCCGAGCGCTGGCTCGTCGTTGCGGCTGCAGGTGCTGCGGACAAGAATGCCGAAAGCTGGCATGACCGTGTCAAGGCAACCCTAGAGACCGTTGGTGGTGCAACACATCCCTTCGAGTTCACGGATGACGGCCCCGATGAAGGCTTGCGGCTTGATCACATGAATTGGCCCAACGCGATCACCGATGAAATCGACGACACTCCTGTGCCCGAGCCTGTTTTGCCGCCAATCTTTGAAACCCCTGCACCGCCTCCGATCGCCGCTCCAAAAACACTGAGTCCGTCTGATCTTGGTGGTGCAAAGGCATTGTCCGGGGCAGATGGTGACCTGAACGACATTGCCAAAGAGCGGGGCACGCTGATTCACCTTCTTCTCGAAACACTTCCAACTCTTGCGCAAGAGGATCGGGAGAGTGCAGCGCATAGCCTTATGGCCGACCATCCCAAGGCACCCGATCTTATTGCCGAAGCAATGAACGTTCTTGACGCTCCGGAACTCAACCGTTTCTTCTCTGACGCTGCTTTGGCCGAGGTTGCGGTCACCGCCCCCATCGACATTTTTCCGAACACGCCTCTTCATGGCGTCATTGACCGGCTACTGGTCAACGAAGACAGCGTCGTAGCAGTAGATTTCAAAACCAACCGGACTGTGCCGGTGTCAGAAGATCAAACTCCGGAAGGCTTGTTGCGTCAAATGGGGGCGTATCGCTCTATTCTGAGCAAAATTTTTCCCGGTAAACACATCGAAACAGGGATCCTCTGGACTCGCACCGCCACCTATATGCCGTTGTCGGAAAAGCGTGTGACACAAGCACTCGTGAGAGCGCGCCACCTTGACGACCCATCAGAGGCTACTTAGTCTCTCGATCCGACCAAACCATGCGCCCGAGCCTCAAGGAGAGCCCCAATGCCCACCGTCGCCGTGACCGATGATACTTTCGATGCCGAAGTCAAGAACTCCAGCGTTCCTGTTGTCGTAGACTTCTGGGCCGAATGGTGTGGCCCATGTAAGCAGATTGGCCCAGCGCTCGAAGAGCTGGCCGCCGAATACGGAGATGCCGTCAAGATCGCCAAGGTTGATGTAGACACCAACCCGAACTCTGCCGCCGCGATGGGCGTTCGGGGCATCCCGTCGCTGTTCATCTTCAAGGACGGTCAGGTTGTCTCGAACAAGACAGGCGCTGCGCCCAAAGCCGCTCTGAAGGGCTGGATCGACGAAAGCATCTGATCTTTCGATGTTTTACAGCAAACGCCCGGCCCTCAGAGCCGGGCGTTTTGCGTTGCAGGCCTTGTGTGACATGGCTGTTCGGCCCATATCGGAACAAACGCGAAGAGGACGAAACATGGCTGATAACGACTTTCCCGGCTGGCACGGCACCACAATCATCGGCGTTCGCAAGGGTGGCAAGGTGGTGATCGCAGGCGACGGACAGGTCAGCCTTGGTCAAACCGTGATCAAGGGAACCGCCCGCAAGGTGCGCCGCATTTCCCCCGGTGGTTATGATGTGGTGGCCGGATTTGCCGGATCGACGGCAGATGCTTTTACCCTGCTGGAGCGGTTGGAGACAAAGCTCGAAGCGACACCCGGCCAGTTGCAGCGCGCCAGTGTCGAACTGGCCAAAGACTGGCGCACGGACAAATATTTGCAGAAACTCGAAGCGATGCTGATCGTTTCGGATGGACAAGAACTCTATGTCATCACCGGCGCGGGTGACGTGCTTGAGCCAGAACATGACGTGACCGCGATCGGATCGGGCGGGAACTATGCTCTGGCGGCTGGTCGCGCTCTTATGACCACGGACAAGGACGCAGAAGAGATCGCACGCGAAGCAATGGCGATTGCGGCGGATATCTGCGTTTACACCAATGGCAACCTGACGGTTGAGACGATCAGCGCGTAAACCGCTGATCCCCTCCCGTAGCCGAAAAGGACACCTGAATGACCGACCTTACCCCCCGCGAAATCGTGTCTGAGTTGGACCGTTTCATTATTGGCCAAAAAGATGCCAAACGAGCCGTAGCTGTGGCGCTGCGCAACCGGTGGCGGCGCAAACACTTGAGCGATGATCTGCGCGAAGAGGTGTATCCCAAGAACATCCTGATGATCGGCCCGACCGGCGTCGGCAAGACCGAGATCAGCCGCCGTCTTGCCAAGCTGGCCAAAGCACCGTTCATCAAGGTTGAAGCAACCAAGTTTACCGAGGTGGGTTACGTTGGGCGCGACGTGGAACAGATCATCCGCGATCTGGTCGATGCTGCCATCGCCATGACACGCGACCACATGCGCGAAGACGTAAAGGCCAAAGCCCACGAAGCCGCTGAAGAGCGCGTGATCGAGGCCATCGCTGGCGAAGGTGCCCGAGACAGCACCCGCGATATGTTCCGAAAAAAGCTCAAGGACGGCTTGCTGGACGACACGGTTATCGAGCTTGAGCTTCAGGATACTTCCAGCCCGTTCCCGACGATGGATATTCCCGGCCAACCCAATATGGGCGGTGGCGGCATGATGAACCTCGGCGATTTGTTCGGCAAAGCCTTCGCGGGTCGCACCACACGCAAGCGCTTGACTGTGGCAGAGAGCTATGAAGTTCTGATCGCGGAGGAAGCGGACAAGTTGCTTGACGACGAACAGGTCAAGACTTTGGCGCTGGAAGCGGTCGAACAGAACGGAATCGTATTTCTTGACGAGATCGACAAGGTGGCGGCACGGCAAGAGACCCGTGGTGGCGATGTGAGCCGCGAAGGCGTCCAGCGCGATCTGCTGCCATTGATCGAAGGTACGACCGTCAGCACCAAACACGGGCCGGTTAAAACTGACCATATCCTGTTCATTGCTTCTGGTGCATTTCATATCGCAAAGCCATCGGACCTGTTGCCCGAACTTCAAGGTCGATTGCCGATTCGGGTAAACCTGCGTGCATTGACCGAAGAAGATTTCGTACGCATCCTCACTGAGACAGACAACGCGCTGACCCTTCAATACACGGCGTTGATGGCGACCGAAGAAGTGACTGTCAGCTTCACAGAAGACGGCATCGCGGCTTTGGCCAAGATCGCGGCTGATGTGAACCAGTCGGTTGAAAACATCGGCGCGCGGCGGCTATATACTGTTATGGAACGCGTGTTCGAAGATCTAAGCTTTGACGCCCCGGACCGTTCCGGCGACCAAGTGATCGTCAATGCAGAATTCGTTGAAAAGCACCTAGGGGAGCTGACCCGGTCTGCTGATCTGAGCCGCTATGTGCTATAATTTTCGCACTATTCCCTACCCAGAATAGCAAAACGCCCCGCCAATCGGCGGGGCGTTTCGTTTCGCATGTTGCGATAGATTAGGCGAACCACCAGCGCTCGATAAAGCGCGAGCTGTCCATCTGGAAGACGTTACCGATGGTGCCCGAGTTCGTAAGCTTAGTCGAGTGTGCATCCACATAGTTCGCGTACATCGGGATAACTGTGCCACCTTCTTTGGAAATCAGCATCTGCATTTCGCGATACTGTTCACGGCGCTTGTCGCTGTCGAGTTCCGCACGTGCAGTCATCAACAGTTCCTGGAAGCGGGCATTTTCCCAGCCTGAATCGTTCCACGGCACACCGGATTCGTAAGCGGTCGAGAACATCCAGTCCTCGGTCGCGCGGCCAGACCAGTAGCAAGCGCACCATGCCTTCTTGAGCCAGACATTCGACCAGTAGCCGTCATCCGGTTCCTGCACGACATTGATATTGATACCTGCCGCCTTGGCGCTGGCTTGGTAAAGCTGCGCTGCATCAACCGCGCCGGGGAAGGCAGCGTTGGCAGCGGACAGGTCGATCGACAGACCGTCAAGACCAGCTTCCTTGAGAAGCGACGCCGCTTTGTCAGGATCATAGTCGTTCATCTCGATATCGCTGGCGAAATACTGGTTCGCCGGACCAATCGGGTTGTCGTTGGCAACAGCACCGTGCCCCAGCAGGATCTTGTCCACGAGTTCCTGACGGTTCACCGCATGCTTGAGCGCCTGACGAACCTTGAGATTCGAGAACGGATCGACACCGGTCAGCATCGGGAAGGTGAAGTGCTGGTTGCCAGTCACTTCGAAGATGTTGATCATCGGGTTTGCACGCATCAGCGGCTCGGTCTTGAAGTCAACGCGGTTCACTGCATCGACCTGACCCGTCATCAGCGCGTTCATACGTGCCGAGGAGTCGTTGATGGCGATCAGTTCGACACTGTCAAACCAACCAGCCTTGCCATCTTTGTAGTGACCGTCGACACGGCTGAGCAACGTGCGCACACCCGGATCGAACGACTCGACTTTGTACATGCCCGTGCCAATGCCCTTGGCGATGGCCTCTTCGATCTGACCCGAGGGGTACATGCAGATGTGGTAATCCGAAAGAAGGAACGGGAAGTCCGCGTTACCTGCCTTAAGAGTGAACGATACTTCGTGATCGTTGACCTTTTTCATTTCGGAGATGTTTTCGACAATCGGCTTGGCCGCTGATTTAGCACCTTCGGCCGTGTGCATCTGGAGCGAGTCGAGAACGTCATCTGCGCCAAAGGCTTTGCCATTGTGGAACGTCACGCCCTGGCGGAGTTTGAATGTCCAAGTAACGGCGTCAGCAGAGGCTTCCCAGCTTTCAGCAAGTTCGCCAACCAGCTCACCATTTGCGGCCACTTCGGTCAGGCAATCAAAAACCGCACCATGCGATGCCATGATCATGTAGCTGTCAGAGTGCGTGCGGCTGTCCCAGCTATCCGAGGTGTTAGCCCCAGCCAAACCAAGGCGCAGCGTACCGCCGCGCTGCTGAGCACGGAGCGGAAGGCCGCTTGCCGCTAGAACACCGGCGGCTGCACCGGTTTTCAGTAGTTCACGTCTAGAAATGCGAGTCATCTTCGTCTCCCTGTGTTTTTCAGCGGTCTTCGGCCGCCTGCTGGTCCTTTATGAACCGATTCTCATGACATCTTATCAACTGCCGCGTCGCCGATGTTATCAACTCCACGTTCGTTGAGTAGATTCGTAAGCCAATCCGGGTCCATTTCGGGCACCGAACTGAGCAAAAGGTCCGTGTAGGGGTGATGAGGCGGAACGAACATCTCTTGTTTCGGCCCCTGCTCCACCACTTTTCCTTCTTTCATCACAACCACCTCGTCTGCGATGGCTTTGACCGTCGCAAGGTCGTGGGTGATGAACATATAGCTGAGTTTAAGGTCATCCTGCAGGCGCGCCAGCAGTTTCAGAATGCCTTCGGCAACAAGTTGATCAAGAGCGCTGGTGACCTCGTCACAGATGATGAACTTCGGTTCCGCCGCAAGTGCCCGGGCAATCCCGATTCGCTGCTTCTGACCGCCGGAAAGCTCGGATGGCAGGCGATCTATATATTGCCCTGCGGGCAGTTCAATCTGGTCCAACAGCTCTTCAACACGGCGCCGCTTCTGCTTGCCCGTGAGGCCCATATAGAACTGCACCGGTCGACCGATAATATCTCCGATGGTGGCCCGCGGGTTCAACGCGGTGTCAGCCATCTGGTAGATCATTTGCGCCTGTCGCAACTGATCCCTGCTTCGGCTTTTATAGTTGGCCGGTAGCGCCTTCCCATCGAATTCGATGGTACCCGCGCTTGGGGGCAGCAAGCCCGTGATACAGCGCGCCGTGGTGGATTTGCCTGAGCCGGATTCACCCACGACAGCAACAGTGCGTCCTTCGTGAATGTCAAAACTGACATCATGCAAAACCGGAATCTTACCATAGGCCGCCGAAACGTTATGAACCGACACAACAGGCGTCGCGCTGGTATGGACAGCCGGTTTTTGCGGACGCTCGAACGCGCGGACAGCCCAAAGGCTCTTGGTGTAGTCCTCTTTCGGATTGGAGAGCATCGTGCGGGTGTCGGCCTCTTCGACCTCATCACCCTTGAGCAAAACCTTGATGCGGTCAGCCATCTGCGCCACCACGGCAAGGTCATGCGTGATGTAGATCGCTGCAGTGTCGAACTGCTCCACGATATCGCGGATCGACGCCAGAACCTCGATCTGCGTGGTCACGTCAAGCGCTGTCGTGGGTTCATCAAAGATGATCAAATCGGGCCGACAGGACATCGCCATCGCCGTCATCGCGCGCTGAAGCTGTCCCCCAGACACTTGGTGCGGATAGCGGAAACCAATCTCTTCCGGGTTGGGCAGGCGCAGACGGCGATATAGCTCAATCCCGTCTTTCACACTTTCAGAGCGCGACATGACACCATGCTGCACCGGGCCCTCTGTGTGCTGATCAATCAACTTGTGCGCGGGGTTAAAGCTGGCTGCCGCCGATTGCGCGACATAAGCGATACGCTTGCCCAGCAATTCGCGCTTTTTGGCAGCAGACGCGTTAATCAGATCGATCCCATCGAACATGACCGATCCCTTAGAGATCCGCACACCATCCCGCGTGAACCCCATCGCAGCCAAACCAAGCGTCGATTTCCCGGCGCCGGATTCACCGATAAGGCCAAGAACCTCGCCCTTTTTCAATGACAGGCTTGCCCCGTTGATGATCGGCGACCAAGTCTCGTCGCTGCGCCCTTCGATCCAAAGATCGCGGATTTCGACAAGCGCGCTCATTCCTTCAGCCCCGAACTTCTATGCAGCATCCAGTCAACCACGAAATTGACACCCACGGTCAACAAGGCAATGGCTCCAGCGGCCAGCAAAGGTAGCGCAGCGGTGAGCGGTGAGAAGGCGGCAAAGTTGATGAACTGAGCCGAGTCGCGGACCATCGTCCCCCAATCGGCCAAAGGCGGCTGGATGCCCACACCCAAGAAGGACAGAGAGGCAATTGTCAGGAAGACGAAGCAAAAGCGCAAACCAAACTCCGCAAGCAAAGGTGCGGTGGCATTTGGCAGGATTTCTTTGAAGATAAGATATCCAAGGCCTTCGCCCCGCAGCTTGGCAGCTTCGATATAGTCCATCACCACAATGTTCAGCCCGACCGCGCGCGCCAGTCGAAACACCCGTGTGCTGTCAATCACGGCGATGATGAGGATCATATAGATCGTCAACAGCCACCGTTCTGAACCGGCCCATGCACTTGCGATGGTCATCAGAAGCAGCGCAAAGATCAGCGAAGGAATCGCCATCAGAACATCCACAGCACGGCTGAGGACCTGATCCAGCCAACCTTGCAGGGTGGCGGCAAGAAACCCCAGCGTTCCACCAAGGAAGAACGCCAGACATGTGGTGACAAACGCGATGCCGACCGTGTTCTGCGCGCCATAGATCAAACGGCTAAGCAGGTCTCGACCGATCTGGTCAGTGCCAAGCGGAAACAAAGGATCGCCACCGGTCGCCGCATTGCCGCCAGGCAAGACATTAACCTTGGCGAACACCTCTTCCTGTCCATGCGGCGCTAGCCAAGCGGCAAAGATCGCGGTGAACGCATAGATAATCACCACCAAAACGCCGAAACTGGCAGTCAACGGCATTTGACGAAACAGCTTTCTGCTGCCTCGTGTGCCAACGGTCCGACCCAGTGCACGAAAGAGAAACGCTGCAATTGCCGAGATAATGAAAAACTGAGCCGCCCAGCGGAAAAAGACGACGCCGGCGTTCGGAACGCCCGCTTCGTTTTGGGTTGGTTGGAAGAAGTACCAAATCGAAAATGCCAGCAAGCACGTGCCCAGCACATATCCGAAAGCCACGGCAAAAGGCATATCGCGAAACGTGGGCGCGTTGTTCGTGATCTTTTGCCCAGCAAAGCGCAAAACCCAACCACCCGCTGCGACCGCGACAAGGATCAGGACCAATGTCAGAAGCGTGTTCATTTCGGGTGCCTCAGACGCGGATTGGACAGAATCGACAAGATGTCAGCAAGCAGGTTCAGCAAGATGTACGCCGCCGCAAAGATCAGGCAGCAGGCCTGCACAACCGGGATATCGCGGATTTTCACACTGTCGACAAACAGCTGACCGATGCCAGGATAGACGAACACCACCTCAACCACGACCACGCCGGTGATGAGATAGGCAAGGTTAAGGGCAATCACGTTTATGATGGGTGCCAGCGCATTGGGCAACGCATGTTTCACGATCACTCGCATCGGCGACATACCCTTGAGCCGCGCCATTTCGATATAGGGAGAAGCCAGCAGGTTGATGATCGCCGCGCGCGTCATCCGCATCATATGCGCCGTAACAACCAACGTCAGCGTCAGCGCTGGCAACAGCGTTTTCTCCAGCCGATCTCCGAATGACATTCCTTCAAAGATGTTGGACAGCGACGGTAAAACCGGGTTCAGAACGGCAAGAAACAGGATCAGAACGTAAGCCAAGAAGAACTCAGGCGACGAGATCGACGTCAACGTCGTAACGTTGGTCGCGCGATCAAAAACCGAATTTCGAAACAATGCCGCCAAGATGCCTAAAGTAAGCGAAACTGGCACGGCAATGCATGCGGTGACTGCCGCAAGGAACATGGTGTTCGCAAAGCGTGGCGCGATTTGTTGCGCTACAGTGGTACGCACACCGCTGTCGGCGCCGACAAAACTGGCAAAGTTTGCCTGTGCAAAGGAATTGCCCAGATCACCTTGCAATGCACCGCCAAGCCACTGGAAATATCGCGTGATTGGCGGCTGATCGAGTCCAAGGTCTCGCCGAATGGATTCAACGGCCTCAGGCGTCGCACCCTGACCCAGAATTGCCTGCGCAAAGTCTCCGGGTAACATGTTGACTGCTGTGAAAATGACGATGGACACGACGAAGAGCGTGAGAAACCCTAGCGCGAGCCGCTGTAGAATGATGCGTATGACCGATTGCAACTTGTGGCTTAACCTTGGTTCCCGTCGTTTGCATACGTTAACAACCGAGTGCAGACTGTAAACATCTAATAGTTACGAAATACTAAGTTGTTGATATTTCGTCCATAATGCGCACCAACTCAGCACTGATACCGGGTTCAGACAAAGCATGGCCCGCATTACGTACCATCCGCAGGTCACATTCAGGCCAAACCCGAGCCAATTCCCATGCGCGTACAGGCGGACAGATCATGTCATATCGCCCTTGAACGATGGCACCCGGAATGCCCGAAAGACGATCCATATTCTTAAGGATCCAACCATCTTCTTCCAGAAATCCGTTGTTGATGAAGTAATGGTTTTCCAACCGCGCAAAGGCCCGAGCGTAGTCGCCAGGAGATTCGCCCCCAGATCCGCTGGAATAGACCGAAGCCAGCGCGTTTTCCCAAGCTGACCATGCCCGTGCAAAACGGGTTTCCGTACGCAGATCGCCACAAAAGAGTCGTCGGTGATAGGCCGCGATCAGATCCTCGCGTTCATCTTCTGGGATCATATCGACGAAACGCGCCCAGGTTTCCGGCCAGAATTGTCCAGCTCCGCCTCCGTAGAACCAGTCCAGCTCGGCTTTGGTCATCGTGAAAACACCGCGCAACACGAGATGGCACACCCGATCTGGATGGCTGATGCCATAGATCAGCGCTAACGTTGCGCCCCAGCTTCCACCGAAAACGATAAATTCTTCAATACCCAGCGTTTCGCGGATCAGTTCGATGTCGGCGACCAAATCCCACGTGGTGTTGTTGCTCACACTGGCATGTGGCCTCGACCGTCCACATCCGCGCTGATCGAACAGAACGACTCGAAACACCTTTGGGTCAAAATACCGGCGCATCGACGGGCTGCATCCACCACCCGGACCGCCATGTAGAACAATCACCGGAATTCCGTTTTCCGCGCCGCATTGTTCAACATACAAAGTATGCCCATCTCCCACCGACAGCATGCGCTGGTCAAAGGGGTCAATGGGGGGATAAAGGTATTGCACTGCGCGCTTTTGGCTCGGGAATTTATCCATACCCAATCTATATTGGCTGCAGACACCAAAAGACCATGGGGAAAAGTCTCGTGACCGCCACGACTACAGTCGATCCTTCAGAAATCGCCAAATTCGAAGCGATGGCCGCTGAATGGTGGGATCCAAACGGTAAGTTTAAACCGTTGCATATGATGAACCCCGTCCGTTTGGATTACATCACGGCGCAGATTGCTGCTGAATATGATCGTGATCTGTCTCAAGCCCAACCATTTGCGGGGCTACGCATTCTGGACATCGGCTGTGGTGGAGGACTTTTGTGCGAACCCATGGCGCGACTCGGCGCGACGGTTGTTGGCATTGATGCAGGGGGTGGAAACATTCCTGTTGCGCAAGCCCATGCAAGGCAGTCCGGTCTGACCATCGACTACCGTCACACCACGGCCGAAGCAGTCGCAGAATCAAATCAAGAATTCGACGTGGTTTTGACTATGGAGGTGGTCGAACACGTTGCGGATCCTCTTGTCTTTCTGACGGCGTGCCAGCGCTTGTTAAAGCCCGGCGGCCTTCATCTGTGTTCAACGATCAATCGCACCGCCAAAAGCTTTGGTGCGGCTATTGTCGGTGCCGAATTCATCATGCGCTGGCTTCCGAAAGGAACACATGATTGGGCCAAGTTCATTACGCCAGACGAATTGTACGGCATGCTTCGGCAAGCCGGGCTCGATCCCGTAGACCGCAAAGGCTTTCAGTTTAACCCGGTGTCTTGGAAGTGGCGCTTGTCGGACCGCGATCTGAGCGTGAACTATGTGACTGCGGCGCTGAACCCAGCATAACGGTCAAGCGTTTAGAAAGAGCGATAGCCCCTAGCCTCGGCTATCCGGTTCCTCGAGCTTTACCCGCAACTCTCGCAGCACCGGGATAGCCGCTCGTACTTTGGTCTCGCCCAATTCCTGAACCATCTCGTTGATCAAAGGGGTAATCGCTGCAATCGCTGCATCCCGCGCTGCCAAACCTGCAGGACTGATCGAAACTTGCTTGCGGCGCGCATCATCCCAATCAGGACGAATGTGCACATATCCCGACGCTTCTAACTTGCTCAAAGTGTTGGTCATTGCGCCCCGCGTCACATGAAACGCCTTGGCCAGTTGCGCCGGTGTCTTTTCCGATCCGCCCCTAGCCAATTGATTAAGAACAGAAAAATGCGAAATCTCCATCTTATTCGGCAACACGCGCGTCAGCCGGTTCCGCAGCAATTGATCCGCGGTAAGCAATTCGCTGAAAAGCGAAATGGCAAGGGGGCTGCTGTCATTCATCAGGACCGGAGAATTCTCTATCATGCTGTAAAGACGGAATTTTATGTCGCGCTTGTGCCACGTGCGACATATCAAGGTCAACAAGATGCACCCCAGGCTGTTGCCCGGCATCCAAAAGTACCTCTCCCCAAGGCGAAACCACTAGGGAATGCCCATGTGTTGTGCGTGGCTTGCCCGTACTGACAGAATGCTTCCCAACCTGCGCGGGGGCCAGAACGAAACAGCCGGTCTCGATAGCACGGGCGCGCAATAACGGCTCCCAGTGCATTGGCCCTGTGGCTGGGGAAAATGCGGCGGGCACAGTCAGGATGTCGGCCCCAGCGTGTGCCAAGGCGCGATGAAGATAAGGAAAGCGCACGTCATAGCAAACCGTCAGGCCAACACCGCCAAAGGGCGTCTTCGCCAACACCGCGCGATCGCCCGGCGCAAATCCCGCAGATTCCCGAAACGTCTCGGTTTCTGTCACCTGCACATCGAACATGTGCAACTTGTCATACTGTGCCGCAATCGAACCATCCGGCGCGATGAGGAAGGATCGGTTCGCGAACCGCTCTTCCGGTGGTTCTGCCTTGAGCGCGAGTGACCCAATCAGAATCCACAGCCCCTGTCGTGCGGCCTCGTCCCGCAATCCGGCCAGCGTGGGATCGTCGTCCTGATGCACCAAAACGCTGCGCTGGTGACTGCGGCTGTTGCTGATGCAATTGGTGACCTCCGGCGTGAGAATGAACTCAGCGCCATCTTTGGCCGCGTCGCGCACTAGACCTGTTGTGACCTGCAGATTGGCTGCGGGGTCATCCGAGGACGTCAGTTGTAGCAACGCGGCACGCATGAGGATCAAGCCGCCAATAGCGGGTCGAGCTTGCCAGACCTCTCTAGAGCATAAAGGTCATCGCACCCACCAACATGGGTGTCGCCGATGAAGATCTGTGGCACGGTACGCACGCCGTTTGCGCGTTGGATCATTTCGGGCTTGCGATCTGGATGAACGAGAACGTCAATCTCGATAAAACTCGCACCCTTTTGGGTCAAAAGCCGTTTTGCCGCGTGACAGAATCCGCAAAGCGGTGAGGTGTAGATTTCGATCTGAGTCATAGTGTTTCCCCTTGGGTGTTTGTCGGGGATTTAAGCAGCCTTTGCAACGCGCGCCAGAACCGTGACATAAATCTCTCGGCACTGTGCATCATGGCAGGCCTGCGCGCAGGCTGCCAGAGTCGCGCCCGACGTCATCACGTCATCGACCAGCAGGATCGGACGATTGCGCAGTAGCGCTGCTTTACTGGGCCGAACGCTAATGGCGTCAGCCAGTTCTGCAAAGCGCGCGTCCCGTGATTTTCCGTCCAACGAAACGGTGCGCCGGTGTCGGACAAGGCTGTAAGGGCAAAACTCCAGTCCCATACGCTTGGCCATGGCTTGCGCCAGCAACGCAGATTGGTTGTACCGACGCGACACCAACCGAAAGACATGCAAAGGAACAGGAAGCACAATTGCGTCTTTCGGTAGATCAAATGGACAAGCCCC
This sequence comes from uncultured Marivita sp., assembly GCA_947503115.1. GTDB lineage: Bacteria > Pseudomonadota > Alphaproteobacteria > Rhodobacterales > Rhodobacteraceae > Marivita. The sequence goes on along the minus strand of CANNCS010000002.1, from coordinate 95,749 downwards.
AACCATCCAATCCGCAGCCATGCCGACAATCTCATGTCGATCGCCATGCTTGAGCCCAAGAACCAGTTTGCGCGCCACACCTTCGTAACGCAATGGCGCGCGGCCTTGTTTCCAAGGGCGCCCCATCGACAGGCAGTCGTCGCAAAATACCGCAATGTCCGAAGTACCGGGCAAAGCGATGCCGCACAGATCACAGACCAGACCCGTGACAAAGGGTGTTTCTGAGAAACAGCTCGCGCAAAGACCATGATCCTGGTCCACCAGCCCACCGCAGCCAAGACAGCGCGGTGGGTAAATCATGCGCAGTGCGGTTTGCAATCCAGTCCGCAGCATCCTATCTGCCGTTCATGTCCGAAATCCCTGCCCTTACCGACCGGCTAGCTTTGACGCGTCATCGCGACCGAGCGCGAAAATCACCGGCGCTTTTTCTGCACGAGGAAGCTCTTTCCGATGTGCAGGATCGGCTCGCATTGGTTAACAAATCCTTTACGGTCCCAGCGATCGTCACACCTTTTCCAGACGTCTGGAAAGACGCCTTTCCCAAAGCGCACCTTGCACCCGATGACGATGTTCTGGACCTAAGAGAGTCTGCGTATGACCTGATTGTTCATGCGATGGCGCTGCATTGGGCGAACGATCCGGTCGGGCAGCTGATCCAGTGTCGGCGCGCGCTGAAACCGGACGGCTTGCTGCTTGTTGTGGCCCTTGGCGGGCAGACACTTCATGAATTGCGCGCCTCTCTCGGTCAGGCCGAAATCGAGATCACCGGTGGCTTGTCCCCCCGCATCGCACCCATGGGAGAGATTCGCGATTTAGGCGCGCTGCTGCAACGGGCAGGGCTGGCCTTGCCTGTCGCCGACAGCGCCGTTCTCAGGACCAGCTATGCGACGCCGCTGCACCTGATGCATGATCTGCGCGCCATGGGCGAAACCAACGCCATGACCTCTCGCCTTAGACGCGCAACACGCAAGACAGTCTTTCTGCGCGCGATGGAGCTTTACGCAGAAGCCTATTCCGACGACACTGGCCGGATCGCCGCGACGTTCGAGATGATCACTCTTACCGGCTGGGCTCCTGATTCCTCACAACCGCAGCCCTTGCGACCGGGATCGGCGGCGCAACGGCTTGCCGACGCACTGAACACGGTGGAAACGCCGCTCAAAGATTGACCTAGCCGGGATAGAGGTTAGTTAGCCCGCTAAGCAAGGTTAAGGAAGCAGGCCCAATGTTGGACGCGACAAAAACAGCTCAATGCCCGACCCACGCTCCGACGGACCACCCCAAGGTGTCTGCGGAACGCGTCGGGATTCTTCTGGCCAATCTTGGCACGCCGGACCACTACTCGTACTGGCCAATGCGCCGGTATCTCAATGAGTTTCTGTCAGACCGTCGCGTGATCGACTACAGCCCGTGGTTGTGGCAGCCACTGTTGCAGCTGATCATCCTGACCAAGCGTCCGTTCAGCTCCGGTGAGGCCTACAAGTCGATCTGGAACGAAGATCAGGGCGAAAGCCCGTTGATGACAATCACAAAGGATCAGACGGCCAAGATCACCAAGGCAATGCAGGACCGCTATGGCGATCAGGTGATGGTCGATTTCTGCATGCGCTATGGCAACCCTTCGACCAAGTCGAAAGTGCGCGAAATGGTCGAGGCGGGCTGCCGCAAGATCCTGTTTTTCCCGCTTTATCCTCACTATGCTGGCGCAACGTCGGCAACTGCAAATGACCAATTCTTCCGCGCGCTGATGGATGAAAAGTGGCAACCAACCGCGCGCACGGTCGACCCTTACTTTCAGCATCCAATGTATATCGAAGCTTTGGCGCAATCGATCGAACGTGCCTACGACAAGCTCGAAAAGCGCCCGGATATCCTTGTGTGCTCCTATCACGGTGTGCCCAAACGCTACCTGATGGAAGGTGATCCGTACCATTGCCAGTGTCAGAAAACGACACGCCTGCTGAAAGAGCGTCTGGGTTGGGAAGACTCAGAAATAAAGACGACTTTCCAGTCCAAATTCGGCCCGGAAGAATGGCTCAAGCCCTATACTGTCGAAGAGGTTGCGCGACTGGCTGAAGAAGACGGCAAGAAGAACATCGCGGTCTGTGCGCCCGCGTTCTCAGCCGACTGCATCGAAACGCTGGAAGAGATCAACGAAGAGATCAAGGAAAGCTTTGAGGAAGCGGGTGGTGAGCATTTCACCTATATCCCTTGCCTCAATGATGATGACGCACATATCGCGGCATTATCGGCGGTGATCGAAGAGAATCTGAACGGCTGGCTCGACTGATTTCTGTCGAGGCACCTGCCAAATACAAAAAAGGCGGTGCCAATGCACCGCCTTTTTCGTTTAGATAATCCGCTGTGGATTAGTCCGAAGCAGCAGCAGCCAGCAGGGCGATAACGACCAGCGGGATGATGAGACCTGCGGACGAGGAGCTTGCTGCGGCTTCTTCAACCACAACTACCGGCTCCATGACCACGTCGTCTTTTGCGTAAGAACCGGCCATTGCTGTCGAAGCAGCACCAGCGAACGCGGCGGCGAGAACGAGTTTCTTCATATTAACCTCCAGAAATTTGCATGTCGGCGCGCAATAGCATCACACGACAGGCACCCAAGACTTACCTCGTAAGACTCTCTAACCAGTATATCATAGTAAATGCAAACCTATCTTATCGCTCGACTTTCCGGCGTCACCGCCATGTCGTCAAATTAGCAACACCTGCGTGCCAACTTTCGCCAGTTCGTAAAGTTCTTCGATATGCTCATTGTAAAGCCCGATACAGCCGTTTGAGGAACGACGCCCAATTTTGCGCGTATCGTGCGTTCCGTGGATCCGATAGTACGTCCAACTCAAATGCAATGCGCGAGTGCCAAGGGGGTTATCCGGGCCAGGGCCGACATAGTCTGGCCACTCAGGATTGCGAATCTTCATCGACGGAGTTGGGCGCCAATCCGGCTCAGGATCTTTGAAGGTAACCTGCGTCCGTCCGCGACGCGTCAGATCTTCTGTCAGTGGCACCGATGATGGGTATAGTCGGTAATTTCCGTTCTCTTCCCAATAGTGCAGCGCACGCGAATCAATATCCACAAGGATCGCACCGCTGTTCAAATTGGTGAAATACGGACGCCAATCCAAAGTGCGAAAACTAGAGATATTGCGACGCACGATCTGCGACAGATCGCGCTCGATCTCAACGGTAGAGCCGTCATTCACGTCTTGCGCAACAGCAGGCGTTGCGACGAGAGCGGCTGTCCCGGCCAGAAAACTGCGACGGTTCACGGGAAAACGCGGAGTATTTGCCATTTTATGGCCTCTTCGTGAGCAAAAGGATGCGGAAACTGTTCATCAATCTATATGGCGTGAATGCCTCAGTCGCAATTCAAAGGAATGTCATATCGGCAAATCTCGGCTTTGTGTGTTTGCTCACACCCATGACTGACGGTAAGCCCGGATACGACCAAACTTGGGTGGCAGATCATGAACCGTTCGACTTTTCTCTTGGGTGCAGCAGCACTTGCTCTCACCGCCTGTGCCGGCGCTCCTCCGGCTCCGACGCTTGGGGCCGACGGTAAACCGCTTCCCAAAGTGTACCGCATCCGATCAACCGACACGGGGCGCATTCAGTTCCGCATGTTGGACGCAATCAATGCTCTACGTCAGGCCTCCGGTGCATCTGCGCTTGAATTGAATGCGCGGCTCAATGCTGCCGCCGCCACGCACGCCCGTGACATGAGCGTTCAGAACCGTCCGTGGCATTTCGGGTCTGATGGATCATCCCCGATCACTCGCATTCAACGTGCCGGGTATTCCGGGCGCCTCGTTGGTGAAGCGATTTCGGAAACCTATGAAACCGAACTTGAAACGCTGGGAGCATGGATGGAGGCGCAAAACACGCGCACAGTGATCCTTGACCCAACCGCACGCGAATTGGGCTTTTCTTGGTTTCAGGAACCAAATGGAAAAATCTGGTGGAACCTCGTATTGGGAGCTCCCGACGAAACCGGTTTCACACCTGTGAACGTCCCATCATGACATAGGATCGCACCGGATCACTGACTCAGTCTCAAGGATTGATCGTGATCGGTGTGCCGTTCCTCACCATCGAATAGATCTCGCGCATTTCGCTGTTGGTCACTGCGATGCAGCCCCACGTCCAATCACGACCACCCTTCCGATTCTTCCATGGCCGCCCATGAATGAAAATGTCCCCACCGGGAGATTTTCCCATTGTACTGGCAACTTCGATATCGCGGGGACGTGGATAGTCGATTCCGATCGACAGATAAAACGCGCTGTTCGGATTGCGGCGATCAATCAAGTATTCACCTTCGGGTGTTCGCCCATCACCCTCAATCTGCTTGTGCCCTTCGGGCGCGAAACCAAGACCTATTTCATAGGACTTCAAAATGGCGTTGTGGTGAAGCAAATACATCTTGCGATCCGCTTTTTGCACAACGACCCGCGTTACTTCGGGACCCGTATATGTCGGAAACTTCCCACAGGCCGTCAAACCCAGAAGAAGCGCCAAAAGACACAATAGTCGAAACATTTGAAACACTGCCCGATTTGTTTTTATTCAGTCTACCAGACAATTCATCCTTCTGGAAAACGATACTGTGAGGCGCAGCAGGCAGATTACCGCTGATCAAGCCGCTTTTCGATCGCCTCTAAGCGCGCCAGCACCTGATCCCGATAGGCGTCAGTCTTTTCATTCGACTCTTCGGCATGAGCGTCCTGCATCGAGTTTACGATCAGACCCACCAGCAGGTTCACCACCGCAAACGTCGTTACCATGATGAACGGCACAAAGAATGCCCAAGCCCACGGGAAAACCTCCATCACCGGACGCACGATGCCCATAGACCAAGACTCGAGCGTCATGATCTGGAACAGCGAATAGGCAGACCGCCCCAGATCGCCAAACCATTCCGGGAAGGCATCGCCGAACAGCTTGGTCGCCATCACGGCACCGATGTAAAAGATCAGCGCCATCAAGAGGAACACGCTGCCCATCCCCGGCAAGGCTGTGATAAAACCTTCGACCACTCGACGCAGACGTGGCGCGGCGGAAATAACCCGCAACACCCGGAGAATCCGCAGCGCTCGCAGCACCGAAAACCCTTGCGTGGCCGGAACAAGGGCAATGCCGACAATCACAAAGTCAAAAACGTTCCACCCGCTTTTGAAGAAACTCCAGCCACGCGCGTAAAACTTAAGCAAAATCTCGATGACAAAGACCGCGAGGCACAAACTGTCTAGAATGAGAACCAGTGGCCCGGCGATGGCCATCACCGCATCGGAGGTCTCCAAGCCCAACAAAATTGCATTGAACAGAATCACACCAATGATGAAGTTCGTTACCCACGTCTGTTCAACAAACGCTGCCACCTTGTCGCGCATTACTCTGCCCTGTCAGTTGTCTCGACGCAGAAGCGCCACCAATTCCACATGGGTCGACCACCGGAATTGATCAACCACATTGATCCACTCAACGTCATACCCAGCGCGAATAAGCGTGGCCGTATCGCGGGCGAACGTTGCTGGACTACATGACACATGCGCAATTCTGGGAATTCCAGCCTGTGCAATCTCGGCAACTTGCGCCGCAGCACCGGCACGAGGCGGGTCGATCACCGCCGCATCAAACTTGGCAAGTTCATCTGGCAACAATGGATTGCGGAACAGATCGCGGACTTCATGTGTGACACGCTTCAGCCCTTCGGCATTGCGCCACGCATGGTCCAGCGCATTGACCATATCGCGGTCGCCCTCAACGGCATGAACCATCGCATCTTTCGCCAAAGGCAAGGCGAACGTGCCACAGCCTGCAAACAAGTCAGCCACCCGTTTTGCGCCTGTTAGAGCCTGTTTTACAGCCTCAACAAGCGCGGTTTCGCCTTCTTTAGTAGCTTGAAGAAACGCACCCGGCGGCGGTGTCAGATCAGCTGACCCAAGCCACAGAACGGGCGCTCGTCTTTGCAGCGCAATCTCTCCATCCCAGGCAATACGGGCAAGATCGTATTCACGCGCCCGATCTGACAATGCCTGATGCAAAGCAACGTCCATCTCTTTGCCGCCATTCACGGCTACATCAAGACCCGTGTCAGTTCGCGTCACCAGTACCGACAATTCACCCTTCCGCGAAGCACCAAGCACGCCCAGTGCCTCGACCATCGGCAACGCAGCTGTCAGATCAGAATGCACAAGCTGGCAATTCGGAACAGCGATGATCGTGTCCGAGGCCTTCATGTGAAACCCCGCCAATGCCCCTTTCTTGGTGCGCTTGACCGAAAATGTGGCCCTGCGCCGCGAACGGGGAGGCGATATTATCGGATCACCTAAATCAACCGCAATGCCATGTGCTGCCAATGCCTGGCGCACCACGTCACGCTTCCAATCCGAAACAAAGGCGTCTGATGCGTGTTGCAATTGGCAGCCACCGCATGATTTTGCGTGGCTGCAGGGCGCTTTGACCCTGTGATCGGAGGGCGTGTCGATCTTTGGATCGCGCAGATGTTCGCCATCAAGGGTGCCACTCACCACTTCTCCGGGAAGTGTCGCAGGCACATAGATTGGACCATCGGCAATCCCGTCGCCCAAATGGCCCAGTCGTTTGATTTTAACCGTTGTCATAAGGCGGCTTTTGCCCCAGCGGATAGGATTGGTCGAGGGCTATTCCGCAGCTTCAGCACCGATAAAGCCCCCGGACTGCCTGTCCCAATAGCGGGCATAAAGCCCGCTCTGCGCCAAAAGAGCGTCATGTGTGCCAACCTCGACGATGCGCCCCTCGTCCATCACGACAATCCGGTCCATGCTGGCGATCGTGGACAACCGATGCGCAATGGCAAGAACGGTCTTGCCTTTCATGACGTGATCCAACGCAGATTGGATTTCAGATTCTACCTCGGAATCCAAAGCGCTTGTCGCCTCATCCAGCACAAGAATGGGTGAATCCTTGAGGATCGCCCGCGCCAATGCAATCCGCTGCCGCTGTCCCCCCGAAAGTTTGACCCCGCGTTCGCCCAGATGCGCCGCATATCCCGTGCGCCCCCGATGATCAGTCAGTCCAAGGATGAATTCATGTGCAGAGGCCCGTTGCGCAGCTTTGAACACCTCTTCGTCGGTGGCATCAGGCCGACCGTATCGGATGTTGTCCATCGCAGACCGATTGAACATCGACGTTTCTTGTCGAACGACCGAAATGTCCGTGCGCAACGCAACCTGTGTGACATCGCGAATATCGGTATCCCCGATTGTGATCCGACCATTTTCCACCTCGTAGAGCCGCAACAAAAGCGAAACGACGGTGGATTTCCCAGCGCCCGAAGCGCCAACCAGCGCTACTTTTTCACCTTCAGCGATCTTCAAATCAAAACCATTCAATGCGCGCGCAGTACGACCATATCCAAAGGAGACACCTTCAAAATGGATCGGACCGGGCGGAACATTGTCTTGTGCACCAACACGGTCGACAATCCCGTGGCTGGGCGTCAACGTTCCGATCCCGTCCTCAACTTCACCGATATTGGTAAAAAGCGAAATTGCGACCCGACCCAATCGATTGGTCAGCATGGACAGCCGCGTGGTGATCATCGCGGTCATGGCAATATCACCCGCAGTCGCGCTTCCAACGCTCCACAGCCAAAGCGCACCAATGATGGCAAACAAAGGAAGAATGCCACCCAATGTCATCAAAACCATGCGAAACACCGCTGACAGCGTTCCAAATTCCAGCGATCGATCTCGGTACGCGTCCAGCGCTGCACGCGTGGCACTATCTTCGTCGGCATCGCGGGCAAACAGTTTGACCGCTGCGATGTTCGAATAGATGTCCACCACCTGACCAGTCACCTGCGTCCGCGCACCAGCACGCGCCTTTGACCGTTTTTGAACACGCGGGATGAAAAACCTCAGCGCGGCAACATAAAACACAATCCAAATCACGAAGACCAAGAGCAGTCGCGCATCAATCGAGAGCATCAGAATGAAGGCCCCGACAAACATCGCGATGGAATAGATCACGACATCGGACACTTCGATCACAAGGTCGGTCAATGCCCGCGCTGTCTGGAGCGCTTTCTGACTCAATCGTCCGGCAAAATCATTTTCGAAGAATTGCATCGAATGGCCCAGCGTGTGCTGGTTCAGTCGAGCAAGAACCATCGGATAGAGGTTCGGACCAAGCAGGATACTTGTTACTCCGGCATCCATGACAAAGATCAACGGCCGGATCACCAGAAAGAATACGACACCAACCAAGACAACAGGCCAGAAGGTAGCCCAAAACGCGCCTTGCTCAGAAATGGCGGTTTGGTCGATCACCCAACCGGTAAAGCGTGCTGCCACCAGCTCTGAGATACCGGTCACAAAGGTAATGGCACATGCGATTAGAATGGCCCGTTCTGCACCACGCAACGCCCAACGTATAAAGGGGACGATCCCTTGCGGTGGCGGTCCCTCCGCAGGATCGAATGGGCGGATAAGGCGGGCAACGGCGTTCATTCCGCAGCCTGTGCGCCGATAAACCCACCAGACTGCCGATCCCAGTACCGCGCATAAAGTCCGTTCTCGGCCAAAAGCGCGTCGTGAGTGCCGACCTCGGCAATGCGCCCGGCATCCATGACAATGATCCGATCCATACTGGCAATTGTCGAAAGACGGTGTGCAATTGCGAGCACCGTCTTGCCCTCCATCACGCGCTCTAGCGCCGATTGGATTTGCGCTTCAACTTCGGAATCTAGTGCGCTGGTCGCCTCATCCAGAACCAGGATCGGAGAATCCTTAAGTATGGCGCGTGCCAAGGCAATGCGCTGCCGTTGACCACCTGACAGCTTTACGCCCCGTTCTCCCAGATGCACGGCATAGCCGGAGCGGCCGCGATTGTCCTCTAGACTAAGAATGAACTCGTGCGCCTCTGCTTTTTCGGCAGCGAGAACAACCTCGGCTTCTGTGGCGTCGGGTCGGCCATATCGGATGTTATCGAGCGCAGATCGGTTAAACATCGCCGTTTCCTGCGTGACCATGCCGATCTGCCGCCGCAAGCTATCTTGCGTGACCTGTGACAGGTCTTGCCCATCAATCGTGATCCGCCCTTTTTCGGTGTCGTAGAGCCGCAACAAGAGCGACACGAGCGTCGATTTCCCCGCTCCTGACGCCCCAACAACTGCAAGCTTTTCACCGGCAGCGATATCCAGCGTCACGTTTTCGATCCCACCTTCGCGCTGACCATAGGCAAAGGTCACCGCGTCGAACTGAATACGGCCGTTGGTGACCACAAGGTCCGTCGCATCCTTTGCGTCTTCGATACGCTGCGCCGGGGCCAAGGTGTTCATCCCGTCCTCGACTTCGCCGACATGGCTGTAGATCACCATGATCGTATAGCTGATCCAACCCGTCATCTGCGAAAGACGAATCCCGACAGCCCCCACCGCCGCAATGTCGCCGGGCGTGACGTTGCCGGTGCCGCGCATTGCGATGGCCATACCGACCAACACAACCGGGAGAGCCCCTGCAATGAACATCAGCCCAAGGCGAAACAGCGTCTGCGCCTCGCCAAACCGCAATGCCGTTCCCCGCAAATGCTCCATCGCACCAAGCGCTTTGCCATCTTCGTGCCGATCCCCGGCAAACAGTTTGACCGTTTTGATATTGCTGATCGTGTCGACCACCTGCCCGGTGACTTGTGCTTTCGCCTCGGCCCGGGCCGCAGATCGGCTGCGGATGATAGGCAACATGACCCGAAGAAACGCCATGTAAACGGCAAACCACAGCACCAGCGCAAGGACCATCCACGGACTGACAGCACCAACAAGAAACGCTGTCCCAAGGACTGTGGCCAATCCAAAAGTTACCGCATTGACGGTTTCGATGACGATCTCGGTCAGCGAATTCGACGCCTGCATCTTCTTTTGAGCAAGACGCCCTGCAAAGTCATTGTCGAAAAACGTCACCGACTGACCAAGCGTCCATCGGAACATCCGCGCCATGACCTGCATCCCGATATTGGGGCCAATCATCACAGACTGCGTCAGGGCAAGCCCCCCGAACAAAAGCGGCCGCGCCACCAAAAGAACACAAACGCAAACAATGACCAAACCGGTATGGTCGGACAGAAATGTCTCGGAAGGCGTTGTTGCCACAGCATCCACCACGTTCCCAAGAAGCTGCATCGACACAACTTCGGTCAAACCAGCCAAGACCGAGATGGCAATGCCCAACCAAACGACACGCCAACCGCCTCGAAGGCACCACGCCATAAATGCCCGAAGCTGGATCGGCGGCACACCCAATGCCGGTGCATCAGGGTCGATCTGGTTGCCTGCACGCAAAACCAGCTTTTGGTAAAACTGCCGCATCATTCTGCAACCTTTGTATCCGGATCAAGGAATCCGCCAGATTGGCGCGCCCAGAACCCAGCATATAGGCCGCCCTTCACCAAAAGCGCGTCATGGGTGCCTTGTTCAACGATCCGCCCTTGGTCCATGACCAAAATCCGATCCATATGCGCGATGGTGGACAAACGGTGCGCAATGGCGATCACAGTCTTGCCCTCCATCATTCCGTACAGCGTGTCTTGGATCGCAGCCTCGACTTCGGAATCAAGTGCGCTGGTCGCCTCGTCCAATAGCAGGATCGGCGCGTTCTTGAGGATCACGCGAGCCAACGTCACACGCTGCCGTTGACCACCCGACAGCTTGACCCCCCGTTCACCAACCTGCGCGTCATACCCGGTGCGCCCCTGCGGATCTTGCAGGTTGAGGATGAACTCATGCGCCTGCGCCTGTTTGGCCGCAGCGATCAGCTCTTGCTCAGTCGCGTCAGGCCGACCGTAAAGGATGTTGTCCCGCACGGATCGGTGCAGAAGCGAACTGTCCTGTTGCACCATGCCGATGGCCAACCGCAAACTGTCTTGCGTGACTTGGCTAATGTCCTGGCCATCGATGAGAACACGCCCCTGTTCAGCGTCATAAAATCGCAAGAGCAGTTTGACTAGGGTCGACTTCCCCGCGCCGGACCGGCCAATGAGACCCACCTTTTCGCCGGGTTCAATGGTCAAGTCGATAGCATCAAGGCCACCCGTATCACGCCCGTAATGATGAGTTAGAGACTGAATCTGGATCTTCCCTGTGCTCAATCCCAGCGCTTTTGCATCTGGCTGATCAATCAACGTGATTGGCTGAGCAATGGTTTCCATACCTTCGGCCACAACCCCCAATTGGCGGAAGAATGAGGTCAGCGCCCACATGATCCACCCAGTCATCGCATTAAGTCGGAGCGTCAGCGCGGTTGCCGCAGCCACAGCACCAACGCTGGCCTGCCCCTGCATCCACAACCAAAACGCCCATCCGACAACCGCAACAATCAACAGGCCGTTCAGAGTGACCAGCATCACATCCATAATGGTGAAAATTCGCATCTCGTACTGAAACGTGCGGCGCGTGTTCTCAATCGCATCCTTGGCGTAGGTAAGTTCGGTGTTGTTATGCGCAAACATCTTGACCGAATGGATGTTCGTATAACTGTCCACCACACGTCCAGTCACCTCAGATCGCGCGTCCGAAGCCGCTTGTGACGCCGGGCCAACCCGCTTCACTGTCCAGAGAACCAACCCGCCGTAAAGAAACAACCACCCAACCAGCGGGATCGCCAAACGGGGGTCCGCCTGCCCGAGCAACACCAAAGCGCCGACCACATAGGCCATCGAAAAGGTGATCGCATCAAACACCTGAAACACCGCCTCGCCGGCGGCAGGAGGTGTCTGCATGATGCGGTTCGCAATTCGTCCGGCAAAGTCATTTTCGAACCAGCCCACGGATTGCCGCAACACATGTTTGTGTGCCCGCCATCGGATCAACGTGCCAAAATTCGGCAGGATCGTATTGTTCAGCAACAGCACATCCAAAGCCTGCAACGCGGGTCGGACAAACAAAATGAACACTGCTAGCCCGATCAGCCAAGAGCCGTAGCTGTCCCATACCTCAGCAGGGTCTCCTGCAAGAATATCGACCACCCAGCCCATCGCCCAAATGAGACCAATCTCGATCGACGCGACGACAACAGACATCAACGCCGCATAAACAAAAATCCGTTTGAACGGCTGAGAATAATCAAGAAGGAAAGGAAGCAATCGTGAAGGCGGCGTGTCCTTCTCGTCATAAGGGCCATAAGGATCGACCAGGTTTTCGAAGAAGCGGAACACCGGACGGTCTCCTTAAGAAATATGCAACGGCACAGATCGCACGACGTGGCGCACGCATCTGAAGAACAGTGAAAGCAATGTTCGGTATTGTCCGTATGACAATGCAACCCTAACGCGGGTTTTACCCAGAGGGAAGTCGCCTAACCCAACAGCTCAGACTTGGTGAGAGAAAAGCCAGAAGCGACCCAGCGACTCTCGACTTCGCGCAGCTTTGCGCCCAGCGCTGGTCCGGCATATTCCGGCATCAGATCGCCGGGTTTGACGGGGCATTTTTGTCGCGACCCCATTTCAGCAGCAGACAATGCATCTGCATCAAGCGGCATTTCGAACAAAGCCGCGCGTAACAACAGCACGTCTCGCGCCACATCTGCACCATGGCGGTAGCCTAATTCGGCAGAGTCCTCGGTCGCAGAAATTAGGCTCTGATACTGCTCAAGGCGCCTTTGCTGTTTCTTCGAAAGCCGTAGGGCACCGCTGTCAAACACCCCAAAAGAGGCCAACCTACGGATAGAATCGGGGGCAACATTATTTGTCTGTTCAAGGTGGATAAGCGGTGCCAAGCCGCGTGTCGTGCTGCCCGGTACGATGGCGTGCAAGACGCCGGTCTGCTCCATCGACCCAATCGCAGGTGCTGGATCTAGCGCTGTCAAAAGTTTGATCACTTCGCCGCCGATCCTCTCTCGCGAAAGACCGGCAAGACCATCTAGGCTGTTCGCAATGGCTGCCAAAGCCTCGGCATCAAAACCAAGATCGGGGTCACCATACCATGCCGCAAACCGGAAAAAACGAAGGATACGAAGGAAATCCTCGGCAATCCGATCCTTTGCATTGCCAATAAACCGCACCCTACGCGCTTCGAGATCGGGTAACCCACCCAAAGGATCGACCACCTCTCCTGTCGCGTCGGCATAAATCGCATTCATCGTGAAATCGCGCCGCGCCGCATCTTCCGCCATATCAGTGGAAAATCGTACAATCGCGTGCCGCCCATCGGTTTCGGTATCCGCACGAAACGTAGTGACCTCGTATCCGGTACCCCCAGCCACCACGGTGATTGTGCCGTGGTCGATCCCAGTTGGTACGGATTTCAAACCCGCTGCTTGCGCAAGCTTCTGAACGACGTCGGGGGTTGCGTCCGTAGCGATGTCCACATCGGTCACGGAGACACCCATAAGCGCATTGCGTACACATCCACCCACCGCAAAGGCGCTGTGACCGTCAGCCTGCAATGCGGCAAACACCACCTGCGTACCATCCGCGGTCAGCCAGTCGCCAGTCACCTTCATACCGCTTCCATCCGCTCGGCCAGTCCACGCAGAATGCGCGCAGTTGCTCCCCATATGTAATAGGGACCAAAGGGTACGGTGTAGAAATGTCGACGCGTTCCGCGCCATCGACGCGATTGGACAGTAAAGCACTCCGAACCAGTCACATGCTCCAAGGGCACACGAAACACCTCGGCGACCTCTCCGGGTTCCGGCACCACATCGAAATCGGTTTCAATCCAGCCAACAACCGGGGTCATAAGAAAGCCGGTCACCGTTTCATGGGTCGGAAGTGTGCCAAGAACCTCTACATGCGTTCTCGGTAGACCAACTTCCTCTTCGGCCTCGCGCAATGCAGCCGCGATCACATCCGCATCGCCATCGTCCTGCTTACCACCCGGAAAAGCGATCTGTCCGGGGTGATGTTTAAGCCGCGATGAACGCTTTGTGAGAAGAACCTCGGCACCGAATGACCCCTTCATTACAGGTACCAAAACACCAGCGGGGCGCAGTTTGCGCCCCGCTGGAAGAACCACATCGGGGTTCAGATCAAAATCGGACGAAGCCGCGCTGCTCTGGTTCAGCGCCGCTTCGAGCCGCGAGCGGTCATTCACCCGTCACCTCTTTGGCCTCGAACCCGACAGTCGTCGGGTCCAAATCGTAATGCGCCCCACAGAATTGGCAGTCTGCCGTAACCCGGCCTTCTTCGGTGGTCATCGTCGCGATGTCCTTGGCCGAATAGATCGACAGGCTTTGCCGAACCCGATCCTCAGAACAGGTACACCCGAACCGAACCGGCAACGCATCAAAGACACGCGGACCTTCTTCGTGGAAAAGGCGGAACAGCAGGTCTGTCGAAGGAAGCGATGGCCCAATCAGTTCCATGTCTTCAACAGTCTCGAGGTGGAAATTCACGCGATTCCAATGCTCTCCCTCATCCTCGTTCAAAAGATCCTCTGCGTGCAGCAACCCGCCTTCGCCAGACCCACCATCGGTCGCAAAGGGTGACGCCTTTGGCATGTGCTGGATCATGATTCCGCCTGCGCGCCAATGCTGTGGCACGCCTGGCTCTGTCGACTGGCCAAAGCTCAACGCAAACTTCGTCGGTAACTGCTCGGACTGCGCAAAATACGCTTCGGCGCAGCTGGACAGGGTTGTGCCCGCCAGCGGTGTGATCCCCTGATACGGCTGCATGCCTTTCCCCTGATCCATCAAGATCGCGAAATACCCTTCGCCGATCTGCTCCATCGCAGGCCCGTCCGTAATCCGATCGGGATCAAAGCTGGCATAGGCACGGATACGCGCAGGTTCGCCTTCCGCCTCAGGCGCATAGAAATCAGTCGCGATCATGCGCACAGCGCCCTTGGTCTGGATCTGCAATGACAGCTTCCAACGCAGCTTGATCGTTTGCCCGATCAACGCAGTCAGCAAAGCCATTTCGGCGACCAACGCCTCGACAGGGGCGGGATAATTGTGTTGCTTAAGGATACCGCTCAACACCCCATCAAGACGGGCCACGCGGCCACGGATGTCTGAACGGTCAAGTTGAAATGGCAGGACAGTGTCGTCCCAGGCGATTTTCGAACCAATGGTCATGGAATTTCCTTGCTTGCCGCCCTCCGGCATGTTCGGGACTATATAAGCGACGATCCGGCAGGTCCAAGGGGCAGAAGGGGAATGACATGATGCGCAGGTTTGGTGACGCACCGGAATCAGGGCGATCCTACAAGATTCGCACCGGGGCTTATGCAATCCTGCCAGCTGGCTCTGGTCTGCTGCTGACACACCAGGATGCCCCCGAACCCGAAATTCAATTACCAGGAGGCGGCATCGACCCCGGTGAATCGCCCGTGCAAGCATTGATTCGCGAGGTTTATGAAGAAACCGGCTGGCGCATCGCCCGTTCCAAGCGATTGGGGGCGTATCGCCGTTTCACCTACATGCCGGAATACGACCTCTGGGCTGAGAAAATCTGCCTTATCTATATGGCAGCACCTGTTATGCCCTACGGCGATCCGCTCGAACCGGGCCACACCGCTCTTTGGATGAGTTTTGATGAGGCTCTCGCCAATCTATCAAATTCAGGAGACCGTGATTTCGTCGCGCGCTTTGCCTCACACCTGACCGTATTCCAGCAACGCCGCTGAAATATCGTCATCAAACTCGGCCTCCGGCCCAATCCTGTCCCGCAGGGCGTTATAGAGCTCATCCAGAAAGTCCGGGCCCGAAAGACTCTCAGGAACGCGCTCCACCAAATCGAGCAACCCGTCATTGTCCAGCATTGATCCATTCGGGAGCACAGCCTCGGTAAATCCGTCGGTGTAAAGCAACAGCCGATCCCCCGGTTCAAGTTGCACCGTGTGATCCTCGAAAGGGGCATCTTTGATTAACCCAATGGGCAACCCGCCCGAGCCAAGGAATTCAGCCCCACCGCCCCTGCGTAGCAAAAGGGGCGGTGGATGCCCTGCCTGTACAAACCGGGCCACACCGGTTTCCGGCGCAACATGAACGTAGGCCATTGTCAGGTATTCAGTTACGCCTTCCTGGCCGACAACCCGCGCATTCAGCCGCGCCGCCATGTGCGCCGGTGGCAAAAAAACCTGCGCATCACCATCGTTCGCAAGCGCCAGGTTTTCTTCGGGAAACTCCGAACTCAGGTAACCGGCAACACGGGCAGTCATCATCGCTGACGTTATGCCATGGCCCGATACATCGAGACTAAATAAGCCTAAATCGCCGGTTTTGACGGAGAACATGCCCGCCAGGTCACCCCCGACATGACCACAAGACCGCAATAGAACACTGACCCGGCTATTCCCGTACACAGCGGATCGAACGGGCATCAGCGATTGCTGCAAGACACGCGCTTGCTGTAAATCCTTGTCGATGGATGCATGAACAGTCTGCAGTTCGGCCAAAGTATCAGCGATCACCGCGTTCTTGGACCTTAGCTCTTGTTCCATCGACAGGATGCGGGCGCCTGCGTTGATACGAGCACGTAATTCATCACCGTTGACGGGTTTGGTCAAAAAGTCATCTGCCCCCGATTCAAGCCCCGACGCCACAGCCGCCTTTTCCGACTTTGAAGTCAGCAGAATAAAGTACCCGTATGCCGTTCTTTGGGTAGCGCGGAACGCGGCACAAAACTCGGGGCCACTCAGCCCTGGCATCATCCAATCCGAAATGATGAAATCCGGCTGAAACGTTTTACACAGCTCAAGCCCCTGTTCGGCGTTTTCAGCTTCGACCACATCAAACCCCCAACGCGCCAACATAAGGGTGAGGATCCGACGCTGCGCACGACTGTCATCGACCACGAGTACACGCCGCAGAAGAGCGTTCTGCACATCAGGGAACGCAAATTTAGCGTTCTGAAACATAACCATTCACCAACCCATGCGTCGGCCCCCAACATCGCTTTAGCTTCTGTTTGTTAACGAGATGTGAAAGCTAGAATTGGATAGAACCACCGCCCTTGTGTTGCAGATTCTTCATCTTTGCCTGCTACGCAGTTCACGCGATGGAGGTTCACATGATCAATTGGACACGCGTTGCCGAATTGCGCGACGAAATCGGCCCTGAAGACTTTTCAGAGGTCGCTGAACTCTTCCTGATGGAAGTCGAAGATACGTTATCCCGTCTAATACTCGCCGAAAGCGATCCAACAACGATGCAGGAATTGATGCACTTCCTGAAAGGGTCCGCTCTAAATCTTGGCTTTTCCAAATTGTCAGACACCTGCAGCGCTGCAGAAATGGAAGCCTCGGAAGGGAAAATCACACTCGACATTCCCCAGCTCAAAAGCCTCTACAGCCAATCGCGCAGACTGTTCGAAACGGAATATGCGCAGCGTTTTGCAGCCTAGAAATACCTATGAATCGATGCCGGGTCCGATTCATCCGTCTGGTCTGAAACTCTGTCGCGCAGCCGCTGCATCCCAGCGATCCAACGGTTCGTGTCCAAAGCGCGTTGTGCGAAATAGGTCTGCGCCTCTGGGTGCGGGAAAATCAGGAACCGGCCCTCGTCAACACCAAGCAATGTCGCCTCCGCCACCGCTTCTGGCGTGATCACGCCATCGGGGCGTTCGGCCTTTGCATCGTTGTACCCCAACAACGGTGTCGCCACATAAAGCGGACACACCACCGACACCTGAACTCCGTCATTCGCATGCTCTATGGCCAGTGACTGCGCCAGACTAACCGCAGCATGTTTCGTTGCGGAATACGCCGCATCACCGATCTGGGATAACACTCCAGCCGCAGAGGCGACGTTGACCAGAACACCGGACCCGCGCGCAACCATCTGGGGCAACAACAATCGCGACGCCCGCAAATGCGCGATAACGTGCAAGTCCCAGCTTTTCTGCCAATGTGCGTCCGTGCGCGACGTTGGCCCATCTGGTTCGCCCAGCGCGAAACCAGCGTTGGAAAACAGCATATCCACCTTGCCGAAACGCGCATTGGCTAAGTCGATCATCGCTTCGATTGTCGTAGGGTCGCAAAGATCGCCATCATGCGGAACGCCCCCGATCTCGTTGGCAACGCCGTCTGCCAACTCGTGCGACAGATCAGAGACCAGAACACGGGCGCCGCGTGCTGCCAGGGCGCGCGCCAAAGCCGCGCCGATGCCCTGCCCTGCCCCTGTGACAATCGCCGCTGCGCCGTCGAACTGCATCAGATCACGAATTGCGACAGCAGATCGTCGTCAGTGATGTCTTGATAGGTAAATCCGGCCGCATCAAGCTGTGCAAACAGTTTACCAAAGTTCGCGGCATTCCGCGTTTCGATCCCGATGAGAACTGACCCATAATTGCGCGCCGACTTCTTGAGGTACTCAAACCGGGCAATGTCATCTTCGGGCCCAAGGAAGTTCAAGAAATCCTTGAGCGCCCCTGGTCGCTGCGGCAGCCGCAGAATGAAGTACTTCTTCAGTCCAAGGTATTTCTGCGCCCGCTCCTTGACTTCGGGCAGGCGTTCGAAATCGAAATTGCCCCCCGTGGTGACACAAACCACCGTTCGCCCTTTGATCGATTGGCCCAGGTCCTGCAATGCATCGACCGAAAGCGCGCCTGCTGGCTCTAGAACAATCCCTTCGACATTCAGCATCTCAAGGATCGTTGTGCAAAGCCGATCTTCTTTGATCGTAAGCGTATTCGCCAACCCGATTCCGTTGAGCCGCGCAAAGGTCTTTTGCCCAATCTGCCCAACCGCTGCGCCATCGGCAAAAGTGTTGACATAATCAAGCCGCACCGGTTTGCCCGCCTCAAGTGCAGCTCGCAAACACGCGCCACCCGCAGGCTCAACAAAGGTGTATTGGCAATCCGTGCCCAGATAACTGAGCATCCCAGCCGACAAACCGCCGCCGCCAACCGGCAGAACGATGTGATCCGGCATCCGGCCGAGCTGCTCAACCACTTCAACGGCCACACTGGCTTGGCCTTCGATCACATCTTCATCGTCGAACGGCGACAGAAAATGTCCGCCAGCTTCGGCACAAAATGCCTGCGCTGCGGCCAACGTATCGTCAAAATAGTCGCCAGTCAGACGGATCTCGATACTGTCGCCACCGAACATTGCGGTTTTCTGGATTTTCTGCTGCGGCGTCGTCACTGGCATGAAGATCACGCCGGTCTTACCGAAATGCTTGCACATATAAGCCACGCCCTGCGCGTGGTTTCCTGCACTTGCGCAAACAAACAGCTCTGCTTCGGGCCGCTTGCGCATCGCATTGAATGCACCGCGCAATTTGTAACTGCGCACTGGCGACAGGTCTTCGCGCTTTAAATAGATGTCCGCGTCGTACTGCTCGGATAAATGCGCGTTGCGCAACAACGGTGTCAGTGGAAACACCTCGCGCATGGCTTGTGTCGCATCACGCGCGGATTGGGCAAAGTCAGTCATACATCTCCCTCAGGACAATAGCGCACGGTCGCAAGCAGTCAGTCAATGGGGCGGTTCTCAACGAAATGCCCATAAAGCGTGGTCAGAACCGAAATCCCGATGATCGTCGCGAACCAATTGACGACAAGTGAATAAACCACGTTGATGATCGACGACGGGTTGTCGTTAAACCATGACGGCAACTGGATGATGATACTCGCTCCGACAACGATCAACGCAAGCACCAAAATAGTGCTGCTGCGCCCCTTGGTAACATCCCATGTATCACCAAGCGTCAGTTTTTCACCCAATGCAGCCGCGGGCAGCATGATACCGAGACGGAAAAACAAGTAGGCCGCCAAACCAATCAGAAGCAGAGACATGATCCCCGCTAGTGGGGGCAATCCGATTGAGATGATTCCAATAGGAATCGACAGAACCATCACCCCAAGAACCACAAGCACACCAATCAGGATAGACCGCCCCAAATACCCCATGACGGCGGATCCGTGAAACTGCGGCACCCAGCCAGAAGTACTTTCTCCTGTCAGCGCAAATCGGTGCCACGCAACAGCAATCCACAGGCTGGCAATTACCGCAAGAATACCCAGCACAATCGTCGGAAAGATCGTTTCGGGCGACATAACGGGAACCTGCGTTCCTTCAAAATCCATCATCTGCGGCGGGTTGAAAAAACTGTACAGCGTGTAAGCGCTTTGAATGAGATACAGAACCAGCGACAAACGGAAGGCTTGTTCCAGATTGGTCATCACCAAATTGAAGGAATGTTTGAAAATCTGCCAACCTGTTATCGCACCCACTGTCCAGTCTCCTCTGCCCTGTTCTCAGGCCACTTCTTGCCCCTGCGCGTAAAAACAAGTAATCGCCCCGGCAAACCCGTTAAAGGAAAACCCATGTCTGCGCCCAAAAAAGTTGTGCTGGCCTATTCTGGTGGCCTCGATACCTCGATCATTCTGAAATGGCTGCAAACGGAGTATGGTTGCGAAGTTGTGACCTTCACCGCTGACCTTGGCCAGGGCGAAGAACTGGAACCAGCCCGCGAAAAGGCGGTCATGCTGGGGATCAAGCCCGAGAACATCTACATTGAAGACGTGCGCGAAGAATTCGTTCGCGATTTCGTCTTCCCGATGTTCCGCGCCAATGCGCTGTATGAAGGCCTTTACCTGTTAGGCACCTCCATCGCCCGTCCGCTGATCTCCAAGCGTCTTGTCGAAATCGCTGCAGGAACAGGCGCCGATGCCGTGTCCCACGGTGCAACCGGCAAAGGCAACGATCAGGTACGTTTCGAACTGGCCGCCTATGCGCTTAACCCCGACATCAAGGTGATTGCGCCTTGGCGCGAATGGGATTTGTCCTCGCGCACCAAACTGCTGGATTTTGCCGAAAAGAACCAAATCCCGATCGCCAAAGACAAACGCGGTGAAGCGCCGTTCTCTGTGGATGCGAACCTGCTGCACACCTCATCCGAGGGTAAAGTTCTCGAAGACCCGGCGCAGGAAGCACCGGATTACGTCTATCAGCGCACCGTTCATCCCGAAGACGCGCCAGACACTCCCGAAATGGTCGAGATCACCTTCGAAAAGGGCGATGCGGTTGCCATCAACGGCGAAGCTATGTCGCCAGCCACGATTTTGACCAAACTGAACGAGCTGGGCGGCAAGCACGGCGTCGGTCGTCTGGACCTCGTGGAAAACCGATTTGTCGGTATGAAATCGCGCGGCATCTACGAAACGCCCGGCGGCACTGTCCTGCTCGAAGCGCATCGCGGTATCGAACAAATCACGCTGGACAGCGGCGCAGGCCATCTCAAGGATTCGGTCATGCCGCGCTATGCGGAACTGATCTATAACGGCTTCTGGTTCTCGCCCGAACGTGAGATGCTGCAAGCCCTGATCGACAAGAGCCAAGAGCACGTCACCGGCACCGTTCGCGTGAAACTCTACAAAGGATCGTGCAACACGGTTGCCCGCTGGTCGGATCACTCGCTGTATTCCGAGGCCCATGTGACTTTCGAAGAAGACGCAGGCGCCTACGACCAGAAAGACGCACAAGGCTTCATCCAGCTTAACGCGCTGCGTTTGAAATTGCTGGCGGCGCGCAACCGCCGTTTGAAGTAATACAGTCTCTATTCTAGCCAAAAGGCCCGCCATTTCGGCGGGCCTTTTCGTTTCTCAATTGGCGGTAACGACCGTCATTACCAGCTTATCGTCCACTCGGATCGGGCCGTCCTCCTTAGCACCCAAGGTGTATTCGAATACGCCCGTGGACGTTCCACCATCTTCGCCGTGAACCATCAGCATAAGCATGTCACCCGACGCGACCTCTTCCTGAAGTATCGCGGCAACATCCATGTTCTCTCCCTCTTTAAGAGCGGCATAGCCCACAACAGGGCCCGGCTTCATCTCGGCATCCGTGCGGTGCACAACCAGCCAGCCATTGGCCGGGGCAACAACACTGGACGCAGTCACTGTTCCAGCAGACACATCCTGATCCATAGCCTCAACCGAGGGCGCCATCGAATGGCCAGCTGCCATCAACGCGGATGTGGACAGAGCGAAAATCGTGGTCGAAAGTACATATTTCATCGTCAATCTCCTGTTTGGTGCGGGCACTGAACCCCGCGAACACCAAAAGCCACGGACACCGACCGTTCAGAGTTTCACTTTCTGCGAAATTTTTTGTGCTTCCAAAGCGCGATAAGCGGGCATCGTCTGTTCAACCAATTCGGCCAAATGGCCTTTCAATTCAGGCAATGGCCCTTCGGGACCAGCGAATCCAGTCGTTGCATGTAACGACGCGTACCAATGCGGTGCCCAAACACCGTCATATGGCTTTGGGCCGGCAGGCCAAGACAACATCGCTGGATCAAACTCCAACCCAATTGTTTCACATAAAGCCCGCAACATCCCCTTGGGATCATCGCGGATGTCAGCACTGTCGATCACGACAGGTGTTTGACCTAGCCCCAGCACATAATCGACCAACTCGGCCTGCGCATCAAAGCCGATGTCATCGGCCGTCAGATCCGGATACCCTTTGGCAAAGCTGGCCACCACACGCGCGGGATGACGGATCAGAAAGACGTTTACACAGTCCGCCATGAACCCACGCGGAATTCCGTCGATCATGTGCTGGCACATATGCTTGTAATATGCGTGGGTTTTGCCATCCAAAGACGGAAAGATCAGAGACTGTTCCACCTCAACTGCGTCGTTCGCCCTGTCATCCAGGATCGTTTGACGCATCGGATGATCGAGTCCAGTCAGGCGCAGATACGGGCCATAAAAAGGCTCGTCCAGAACGTTAAAATCGGCCCGCTGCGCAAATGAATACATCATCGCCGTCGACAAATTGCGCGGCCCAGACCACATCGCCACCTTCATTTTACCGCCTCGCACCAGCCCTGTTTCTTAAAGACGGTATCGCGTGACTGGACACACGCAAGCGGTAACTCAATTTCACCTTCAAGTGAGATCCCGATACGGAAATTGCACTCAAGTCCGTTTATAACGCAGGTTGACCCCAAATTCAGGAGGTTCCAATGCGCCCATTTCGCCGTAGTCACCCGATTGCCCTGTCTCTGGCCATTCTTGCTGGAGTGTTCCTGCAGTCCACCAACGCAAGCGCTGGTGAGACTCGGGATATTGTTGTCGCCGGTGGCTGCTTCTGGTGCGTTGAGGCCGATTTCGAACGGGTGCGCGGCGTGAAAGACGCAGTGTCTGGTTACACCGGCGGAACAGTAGCGAACCCGACGTACAAACAGGTCACCGGCGGAAACACCGGCCATTTCGAAGCGGTAAAAATCTCATACGACAGCGGAGCTGTAAACCGCGCTCAACTATACGATCTGTTCTTTCGGTCCATCGACCCAACGGATGCAGGCGGCCAATTTTGCGACCGGGGACAAAGCTATTCTACGGCAATATTCGTCTCTAATTCTGCCGAACGCGCCGCAGCGGAAAAGGCCAAAGCAAGCGCGCAAGCCGCATTGGGCCGCAAGATCGTCACACCCATCCTGGACGCAAAGGCGTTCTACGATGCAGAAGATCATCACCAAGACTACTACAAAGGCACCAATCGTGTGCTGACTCGATATGGCGTGATGGCACAGAAAGACGCTTACAAGAAGTATCGCAAAGGCTGCGGACGCGATGCCCGCATTGAACAGCTTTGGGGTAGCGACGCTCCGTTCATCGGCAATTAAGAGAACCGAGCGTCTTCAATATCCTTCAAATCGGGAATTACGTCAGCTGTTCCATGGCGTGTGACCATGAGTGCCCCTGCTTGTTGACCTAACAAGATTGCTTGTTTCATAGGCAATCCACGATCAAGGCCTGCAATCAGAAATCCAGTGAACGTATCCCCTGCGCCTGTTGTGTCGACAGGCGTGACCGGAATGGCAGGAAACGTCTGGTCCGTTCCATCATCTGTGTTGATCCACCGACAACCATCGCCGCCCAACGTCACGACCACATCACGAACCGGAAGCGCGGCCAACGTCACGCCCAGCGCATCTGTCAACTGCTGCGCCTCAACTGCATTCATCACAAGGATGTCCAGCATCGGCAATACTGCCTCGACCGCCTGTGCATCGAACGGGGCTGCTGCATAGACCACCCGCATTCCTTTGGAAGAAGCCAGCATTGCCCCTTCGATCTGGGCAGAGGTTTCGTTCTGGAATACGAACGTGTCTGCTTCGGTAGCAGCTAAAAGCGCTGAGGCGACATGTGTCTCTGTTAATGCCCGATTGGCCCCCGGAAACAGCAAAATGGCGTTTTCGCCGTGATCGTCGACCATGATCACTGCGTGACCCGTTGGTACTCCCAGCTCCACGATATTCCGGGTATCGACACCGTATTCCAACAACCGCTCGACCGCCCAGCGCCCATCAGCCCCAACCGCGCCGATATGAACAGCGCGCGCAGCCGCACGAGCAATGGCGACCGACATGTTTGCGCCCTTGCCGCCCAAACCGCGGCTGTGATCCGTCGATGCCAAGGTTTCACCCGGAGCAAGCAGATGCGGAACCTGATAAAACAGATCCGCATTGATCGACCCAAGGTTATAAACCGCCATGTGTCACGGCCCCTTACATGCCGCCAGAACTGCCATGTTCAGAATATCGCCAGCAGTCATGGAGGTCGAACAAATCTGAATCGACTTATCAACCCCCGCCAGAATGGGGCCAATCACCGTAGCGCCCGCCATTTCCTGCATCAGCTTGACCGAAATGGACGCAGAGTGGCGTGCGGGCACGACAAGAATGTTCGCCGGACCAGTCAAGCGCTGGAACGGATAGAACTTCTGCGCATTCCGATTAAGCGCCACATCGACGGTCATTTCGCCTTCGTATTCAAAGTTCACACCGCGACGATCCAAAACGCGTGGCGCAATGTGCATCTTCTCGGCACGTTCTGACACCGGGTAACCGAAGGTCGAGAACGAGACAAACGCGACACGCGGTTCAAGTCCGATGAGACGCGCCACTTCGGCTGCGCGTTCCGCGATATTGGCAAGGTCTTCTTCATCCGGCCATTCATGCACCAACGTATCCGCAATGAGCACGATCCGACCCTTGACCAACAACGCCGTCACGCCCGCTGCGCCATGAGATGCATCGGCGTCAAAGACGTGGTTGATCAATTCCATCACATGCGCCGACTTCCTTGTCGCTCCAGTGACAAGCGCATCACCATGCCCCTGTTGCAGCATCAGCGCCCCAAAAACATGTCGATCCCGCGCCGCGAGTCGGTGAATGTCCTGGTGGTCATAGCCTTTTCGTTGAAGACGCCCGTACAGCACATCCTTGTACCGGTTCAAATGCTGCGTGTTCGCGGCATTCACCACTTCGATCTCGCGAACGGCATCGCCCAGGCCGGCCTCTTCCAGCTTGGCCTTCACATCTGTTTCACGCCCGACAACCAAGGCCTTGCCGAAACCAGACCGCTGATACATGACCGCCGCACGCAACACGCGCGGATCATCCCCTTCGGCAAAGATCATCCGCGCCTGCGCCTTGCGTGCCCGCGCATTGATCCCGCGCAGGATGCTCGCCGTCGGATCCATCCGTGACTTAAGCGATTCTTCGTACGCTGGAAGGTCGATGATCGGTCGCCGCGCAGCGCCTGTGTCCATACCTGCTTTGGCAACAGCAGGCGGAATGCGGTGAATCAGTCTCGGATCAAACGGCGTGGGGATGATGTAATCCCGCCCGAATGTCAGGCTTTTTCCATAGGCCAACGCAACCTCGTCGGGCACATCCTCACGTGCCAGCTCTGCCAGCGCTTGCGCACAGGCGATCTTCATCTCGTCATTGATCGCCCGCGCATGAATGTCCAAAGCACCCCGGAACAGGTACGGGAAACCAAGCACGTTGTTCACCTGGTTCGGATAATCGCTGCGCCCGGTGGCCACGATAGCATCCATGCGCACCTCATGCGCCTCTTCGGGGGTGATCTCTGGGTCCGGGTTGGCCATCGCAAAGATCACCGGATTGTCGGCCATCGACCGCACCATATCTTGCGTGACAGCGCCTTTCACACTCACTCCAAGAAACACATCCGCGCCAACCATCGCTTCTTCCAGCGACCGTGCGTCTGTCTTGACCGCATGCGCAGATTTCCACTGGTTCATGCCCTCGGTTCGGCCTTGGTAGATCACGCCCTTAGTGTCTGCGACAATGCAGTTGTCATGCCGCGCGCCCATACGCTTGAGCAGTTCGATACAGGCAATGCCTGCTGCGCCCGCGCCGTTCAGGACGATTTTCACATCTTCAATCTTTTTACCCGAGATATGCAGCGCGTTCAGCAGCCCCGCCGCACAGATCACCGCCGTCCCGTGCTGGTCATCGTGGAAGACCGGGATGTCCATTTCTTCCTTGAGCCGTTGTTCGATGATGAAACACTCAGGCGCTTTGATGTCCTCAAGATTGATACCACCAAAGGTCGGCCCCATAAGCCGCACAGCCTTGCAAAACTCGTCGGGGTCTTCGGTATCCAGCTCAATGTCGATAGAGTTCACGTCCGCGAACCGTTTGAAGAGGACGGACTTGCCCTCCATCACTGGCTTCGATCCCAGAGCACCCAGATTGCCAAGCCCAAGAACCGCCGTCCCGTTGGAAATCACCGCGACGAGATTGCCTTTGTTGGTGTAGTCATAGGCAAGGCCAGGATCTTTCGCGATGTCCTCGCATGGCACGGCCACACCTGGGGAATAGGCCAGCGACAGATCGCGCTGCGTGGTCATCGGGACGGTGGCTTGCACCTCCCATTTGCCGGGGGTCGGCTCGAGATGGAAAGCAAGCGCTTCTTCGCGGGTGTATTTCGGGTTGGACATGCGTCAGAGGCCTCATACTTCAAAATCGGGTTTTCCACCCGGGTCGGTCGCCTTAATGTCACGCCAAAGCACCGAGGGGAAGCTTGTGAACGCGAATAAATCACCCGTCACACCCATGATGGCGCAATATCTGGAAATAAAATCCCAGTATGCAGACGCTTTGTTATTCTATCGCATGGGTGATTTTTACGAATTGTTCTTTGACGATGCTGCTGCTGCATCCGAAGCACTGGACATCGCCCTTACCAAACGCGGCAAACATGACGGTGACGACATCCCGATGTGTGGTGTCCCGGTTCATGCCGCCGAAGGCTACCTGCTGACACTTATCCGAAAGGGGTTTCGCGTCGCTGTTTGCGAACAGATGGAAAGCCCCGCTGAGGCGAAGAAACGGGGATCGAAGTCTGTTGTCAGACGCGATGTGGTTCGCCTTGTCACCCCCGGCACACTGACCGAAGAAACTCTATTGGAAGCACGGCGTCACAACTTTTTGGCTGCTTTGGCCTGTGTCAGAGACGAATGGGCACTGGCTTGGACCGATATCTCGACTGGCGCGCTACATGTTGTTCCCTTGTCATTGGCCCGTGTCGGCCCGGAATTGGCGCAACTTTCCCCGGCAGAAATTCTCATGGCCGAAGGCACAGAAGCCGCAATCTCCAATGTTCTTGACGATCTTGGACTCGAGCCAACATGGCTCGGCAAGTCCAGCTTTGATTCAACGGGGGCAAACACTCGCCTGACACAACAGTTTGGGGTGTCGTCGCTTGACGCTTACGGTCAGTTCTCGCGCCCCGAATTGTCAGCTATGGGTGCACTGATTGAATACCTAGATCTGACACAAAAGGGCCGCCTGCCCCTTCTCCGAACCCCGCAACAGGAAAAGCTGGGCAATTCGATGCATATCGACGCCGCCACACGTCGAAACCTTGAGCTGACTCATTCTCTGCAAGGCGGCCGTGCCGGATCGCTTTTGTCTGTGATTGATCGAACCGCCACCGCAAGCGGTGCTCGCCTATTGGAACGGCGCCTGTCCACGCCATCGCGCGACCTGTCGGTGATCCGAAACCGGCAAGAGGCGATCACTTGGGCGATCTCTGATCCAACAATCGCGCGACAGATCCGCGATGCGCTGAAACGTGTTCCCGACCTAGATCGCGCGCTATCGCGGCTTGGACTTGATCGCGGTGGGCCCCGAGACATGGCGGCAATCCGCAATGCTCTGGCCCAATCCGAGACGATTTCAGGTGTATTAGAGACACATAGTTTACCGGACATGCTGTGTGATGCTGTCAGTGCATGCAAAGGACACGACGACCTAACCGCGCTCCTGGACGACGCATTGATCGCTGAGCCGCCACTTCTGGCGCGTGATGGTGGGTTTATCGCGCCCGGCTATGACGACGCTTTAGACGAGGCGCGCAAGCTCCGCGATGAAGGGCGTGGCGTTATTGCCAGCCTTCAGACGCAGTATTCTGACGTGGCGGGTGTTTCGTCACTCAAGATCAAACACAACAACGTACTAGGCTACTTCATCGAAACCACCTCGACGCACGCGCAAAAGATGATGGCGCCGCCGTTGAATGAAACGTTCATTCACCGCCAAACCACCGCAAACCAAATCCGCTTTACCACGGTTGAACTTTCGGAACTGGAGCGCCGCATCATGAATGCCGGCGGAGAGGCGATCGATATCGAAAAACGGCTCTATGCCGCCTTAAGTCGTTCCATTTTGGATCAACAACCCGCACTGAACGCCCTTGCAACGGGATTGGCTGAGCTCGACCTCGCAACGGCACTTGCCGACCTTGCCACCGATCTGGATTGGTGCCGTCCCACGGTTGACGAAAGCCGCGCCTTCGAAATTGAAGGCGGCCGCCATCCCGTTGTTGAACGGTCGCTCAAAGCGCAAGGTGATACGGGATTCGTTGCCAATGATTGCGATTTGTCAGCGCAGAAAGACGCCGCCGCGGTCACGCTTCTGACTGGCCCCAACATGGCCGGTAAATCGACCTATTTGCGCCAGAACGCATTGATCGCGCTTTTGGCCCAAATCGGGTCTTACGTTCCGGCAAAGTCCGCGCATATCGGGTTGGTTAGTCAAATCTTCAGCCGTGTCGGCGCGTCCGATGATTTGGCGCGCGGTCGGTCGACCTTTATGGTGGAAATGGTCGAAACTGCGGCGATCCTAAACCAAGCAGACGATCGCGCTTTGGTTATACTGGACGAGATCGGACGTGGAACGGCCACCTATGACGGCCTCTCCATCGCTTGGGCCACATTAGAGCACCTACAGTCCGTCAACAAAGTACGGGCTTTGTTCGCCACGCACTATCACGAACTTACCGCACTCGCGAACAGCCTTGACGGGGTCAAGAACGCGACCGTCGCTGTGCGCGAATGGGAAGGCGAAGTGATTTTCCTACACGAAGTCCGCGAAGGTGCGGCAGATAGATCTTATGGTGTGCAAGTTGCCCAGCTTGCCGGTCTGCCGTCTGCGGTTATCACACGCGCCCGTTCGGTTCTGGATGCCCTGGAAAAAGGCGAACGTGAGAACACCTCGCCCAAGGCATTGATCGACGATCTGCCGCTGTTTTCAGCCGTGGCCAATGCGCCGCAGCCCGTCAAACCTGCCGCCGAAAGCAAAATCGAGGCACAGATCAAAGATCTGCACCCCGATGAAATGACGCCAATGGAGGCGCTACAGGCTCTGTATAGCCTGAAATCGTTGCTGAAAGACGATTAGGACTTCGGCATCGAACTGACACCAACCTGTGCCGGACGCAGCAAACGATCATAAAGCATGAAGCCCTCGGTCGAGACCTGAATGATCTCGCCGGCGGTTGTGCCCGGAACCGGTGCCTCAAACATGGCTTCGTGATGCTGCGGATCGAATTTGTCGCCCACTTCGGGCTTGATCGCGGTGACGCCATGCTTGCTGAAAACGTTAAGCAGTTCGCGCATCGTCAGCTCTACGCCTTCGATAAAGGCTTTGGAGGCCTCACGCTGTTCTTCCGGGATCGCATCCAGCGCACGCTGAAGGTTATCATACACCGGCAGCAAATCGCGCGCCAAACGCGACCCGCCATATTGCTGTGCCTCACGACGATCTTTTTCAGAGCGCTTGCGTGCGTTCTCGGCCTCCGCCAACGCGCGCATGAACTTATCTTTCAGATCATCCCGCTCGGCGCGCAAAGCGTCCAATTCCGCCTCGTCGCTGTCGATCTCTTCTTCGAGCGCTTCGTTTTCCTCTGCCTTAGCCTCGGCCAGGCTGTCGAGAAAATCTTTTGTGTGATCCGTTTCGGCCATTTCGTTACCCTTGGTTGCGGTCGCCGAGCAGTTTCCCGACGAGCTGCGCTGTGTAGTCCACGATCGGTACGATCCGTCCATAATTCAAACGGGTCGGGCCTATAACCCCCACCGCACCGATAATTTTACGATCAGCGTTCATATATGGAGAGACCACCAAAGAGGAACCCGAAAGTGAGAAAAGTTTGTTCTCAGACCCAATAAAAATGCGCACACCGTCGCCCTGTTCGGTGAGTTCCAAAAATTCAGCAATGTCCCGCTTACGCTCAAGATCGTCGAACAATTCCCTAATGCGTTCCAGTTCTTCGGCATGGGTGTCTTCAGCCAGAAGATTCGACCGTCCACGCACGATCAAACGACCGGAAGTGTCGGCATCTTCGTCCCAAATGGCCAATCCTTGCTCAACCAGCGTTGCCGCAAGAGAATCCAGCTCGCGCCGCTTAAGCGTCATGTCGTCCTTGATCGTCCGGCGAAGATCAGACAGCGTTTTTCCTTCAACCAATGCATTTAAAAAATTCGCCGCTTCTCGCATCGAACTGGGTGTTTGCCCTGGCGGCGGCGTGAAAAGGCGATTCTCTACATGCCCGTCGGCAAAGACCAGAACCACCAGAGCCTGATCCCCGCCTACTGGCACAAATTCTATGTGTTTGATCGCCGCTTCATGCTTCGGCGTCAGGACCAAAGACGCTCCGTGCGTGACCCCCGACAATGCAGACCCGACCCGATCCAGAACTGCGCCAACATCCTGGCTGTTGCTGGTCACAGTTGCATCGATCTTCTGTCGGTCATCGACGTTCAAATCGCGAACCTCCAACAACCCGTCAACGAACATGCGCAAGCCAAGTTGCGTTGGAATACGCCCCGCACTGATATGGGGGCTGTCCAGCAGGCCAAGAAACTCAAGATCTTGCATAACGTTCCGAATGGTCGCCGCAGACACCTTTTCTTCGAGGGTCCGCGTCAACGTCCTCGAACCAACGGGCTCGCCGCTAAGAAGATAGCCTTCAACAACCTTGCGGAACACTTCCCGCGACCGGTCGTTCAGTTCATCCAGAAGTTTGGTCCCGTCGTTCAATCACGCACCTCATATCGCAGATCACCGTAACGCCCGCACAGACTATTGGCTTGCGAAACCAGAAAGCCTGCCTGTATCCGTACACGGCAATCAAGGGGATATACCATGCGACCGTCAGGACGGAAATTAAGCGAAATGCGCGCGGTTTCAATCGAAACCGGGATCAGCAAACATGCAGAAGGCTCATGCATGATCCGTATGGGGGACACCCACGTGCTCTGCACCGCCACAATCGAAGACCGGGTGCCTCCGTTTATCAAAGGCTCGGGCCTTGGTTGGGTCACCGCAGAATACGGCATGCTGCCCCGCTCCACCACAAGCCGGATGCGCCGCGAAAGCTCCGCAGGCAAACAGCAAGGCCGCACAGTTGAAATTCAGAGACTAATTGGGCGCAGCCTGCGCGCTGGTGTCGATCGTGTAGCACTCGGCGAACGCCAAATCACCGTCGACTGCGATGTGATTCAGGCCGACGGCGGCACACGGTGTGCATCAATCACCGGCGGCTGGGTTGCCCTGCGCTTGGCCGTGAACAAGCTTATGAAAGCTGGTGACATCACAAGCGATCCGCTGATTTCTCCTGTCGCTGCTGTCAGCTGCGGAATTTATGCCGGCCAAGCGGTTCTTGACCTCGATTATCCCGAAGATTCCGAAGCGGGCGTTGACGGAAACTTTATCATGCGCGGGGACGGCCAGTTGATTGAAGTGCAAATGTCGGCCGAAGGATCGACCTTTTCGCGCACTCAGATGAACGAACTTCTTGATCTGGCAGATGCTGGTGTCCAAGAACTGGTCGCTCTGCAGCTCAAGGCCGCCGAATGACGCGCAAATTCGAAGGAACTCGGCTTCTCGTGGCGACCCATAACAAGGGCAAGCTGGAAGAAATCGCCGATCTTTTGAAAGACTACGGAGTCTCGGTCGTTGGTGCGGCCGAGATGAACCTGCCTGAACCGGTAGAAGACGGAACCACCTTCGTTGAAAACGCGCGGATCAAAGCACACGCTGCAGCCAAGGCTACCGGCCTGCCCGCGCTGTCCGACGACAGCGGTTTAGAAGTCGATGCCTTGGGTGGCGCGCCCGGTGTGTATACCGCCGATTGGGCGGAAACAGAGACTGGTCGCGACTTTGTCATGGCAATGACCAAGACGAACGCTGCGCTGATCGATTCCGGGATCAAGCCACCCTGGACGGGTCGCTTTTGCTGTACCCTCGTCCTTGCGTGGCCCGACGGCCATGACGAAGTGTTCCCCGGCACCATGGAAGGCCAAATTGTCTGGCCGATGCGCGGCGATCAAGGGCACGGTTACGATCCGGTGTTCCAACCCGACGGATATGACATCACCTTTGGCGAAATGGATCGCTGGGAAAAGAACAAGATCAGCCACCGCGCTGATGCCTTCCGCAAATTTGTGGCGGGATGCTTTGGCTGAGCTCTGGCAAGAGCGCGGGTTTGGTCTCTATGTCCATTGGCCTTTTTGCGCCGCGAAATGCCCGTATTGTGATTTCAATAGCCATGTTCGGGCGGCGGTTGATCAAGCTGTTTGGGCAGAAGCTTTGGCGCAAGAAATTCGGCGCACGGGTCAGCTCACCGGGCCGCGCGTTCTGACATCCATCTTTTTCGGTGGTGGCACTCCCAGCTTGATGGAGCCTAGCACGGTCGACACCGTTCTATCTGCAGCTCGGGACGTTTGGCATTTCGCCAATGACATTGAAGTCACGCTTGAAGCCAATCCAACATCTGTCGAAGCACACCGTTTTGAAGGGTACGCGAAACACGGGGTAAATCGTGTATCCCTTGGTGTTCAGGCCCTTAATCCAGACGACTTACGCAATCTCGGCCGTCTGCACAGCGTCCCTGAAGCGCAATCAGCCTTCAAGATTGCTCGCGAGTTCTTTGATCGGGTCAGTTTCGATCTGATCTATGCCCGTCAAAACCAAACTCTGAAGGATTGGGAACAAGAACTCTCATCCGCTTTGGACATGGCGGTCGACCACCTGTCGCTTTACCAACTGACAATCGAAGAAGGCACTGCGTTTTGGGATCGAGCACAGCGCGGAATGTTACGCGGGTTACCAACTGACGATCTAGGCGCAGATCTTTACGATCTCACGCAAAAGCTTTGCGAAGACGCGGGTTATATCGCTTACGAAGTCTCCAATCACGCCCGACCTGGCGCCGAATCAAAGCATAATCTGCTCTACTGGCGCGGTGGCGACTACGCAGGTATCGGCCCCGGCGCACACGGACGCTTAACGATCGAGGGTCATCGCACCGCAACCGAATGCTGGAAACAGCCCGAAGCATGGCTTAAGGCAACTTCAAACGGAACCGGGATACGGGAAGAGTATTCGCTAACCCCGCAAGATGTAGCGGATGAGCGCCTCATTATGGGGTTAAGGCTTCTCGAAGGGCTAGTTGTTGACGATTTGACCAGCGACATAGACTGGGATCGCTTCAAAAACCTTAAGTCCGATGGATTTGTCTGGCAGACCGATGATCGCATCGGGGCCACGTCAACGGGGCGGCCCGTGCTGAATTATATTATCGCGCAGCTTGCAAAAAGCTGATCACCGGCCAGAACTTAGCACAATACACAGCGCGTCCAGGTCTTCCAGAGTTTCGTAGCTGATCATCACGGTTCCAGATTCCTTACCCGCACTATGATTGATCGCGACCTTCATTCCCAAAGCCGCAGAAAGATCTCCTTCCAACGCCTTAGTGTCCGCATCTTTTTGGCTTCCACCAGAAGATTTTGAGGTGGTCTTAGTCTTTGTTTCGGCGCTTGGATTCAATGCGTCACGCACCATCCGTTCAACATCGCGAACTGACAGACCTTGCCGCACAATTTGCCCTACGAGCAGTACAGGGTCAGGTGCTGTAATCAGCGCACGAGCATGCCCTGCCGATATCTTTCCATCCACCACAGCCTGCTTCACAACATCCGGCAGGTTCAAAAGTCGAAGCAAGTTAGCGATATGGCTTCGGCTTTTTCCTAAAGCTTGAGCAAGCTTTTCCTGTGTATGGCCAAAGCGGGACATAAGCTGTTCGTAGCCCGCTGCTTCTTCGATAGCGTTGAGATCAGCCCGCTGAATGTTTTCAATAATCGCGATTTCCAGAACGTCTTCGTCGGAAAACTCACGGATAACAACGGGAACTTCATGAACACCCACTGCCTGAGCAGCCCGCCAACGACGTTCACCTGCAACGATTTCGTATTGGTCTGCCGCACTGCCGCGTGGACGAACGATCAACGGTTGAATCACACCTTTGCTACGGATGGACGCCTTCAATTCGTCCAACGCCTCCACATCGAATTGACGCCGCGGCTGATCAGGGTTTGGGAAAAGCTGATCGACAGGCAATGTACGCGCCGGGCGTTGCGCAGAAGTCGCTTCCGCTTCAACGGCAGGTTCAATATCTGCCATCAACGCAGATAGACCACGACCCAAGCCACGCCGCTGTTCTTTTTTCTCGGACATGTTACCTACCTACGCTGCTGTCATTGTTTCATTTTTTCCCAAGAACTCGTGCGCCAATGCACGATAGGCAATAGCCCCCTTGGAGTTGGTGTCGTATTCCAAAACCGGCATCGCGTAGGATGGCGCTTCGCTGACCCGAACATTTCGTGGAATGACAGTCTTGAACACAAGGTCCCCCAAATTATCGCGCGCATCAGTTTCGACCTGTTGCGAGAGATTGTTCCGGGAATCGTACATCGTGAGCACCACACCTTCGATCCGCAAAGACGGATTGGCCGACTGGCGCACCTCCCTGATCGTGAGCATCAGCTGACTTAGCCCCTCAAGCGCAAAGAATTCACTTTGGAGCGGAACAAGCACGGAATGCGCAGCAACCATT
Organism: uncultured Marivita sp.; assembly: GCA_947503115.1. Classification (GTDB taxonomy): domain Bacteria; phylum Pseudomonadota; class Alphaproteobacteria; order Rhodobacterales; family Rhodobacteraceae; genus Marivita. The sequence continues at coordinate 60,808 of CANNCS010000002.1, read as the reverse complement.
GCGTTCACCGTAAGGAGATTCAACGATGGCGGGCAGTCAATCAGGATAAAATCAAACGCAAACTGATCCATATCGGTCTGACGCAATGCATCATGCAATAGGAAACTGCGCTTTTCATTGGCTATCAGTTCAATGTCCGCGGAACTGAGATCTGTCGTCGATGGCACCAAAAAGAGATTTTCCTGACCTGTTTTGCAAATGATGTCCGACAGTGGAAAATCGTCGAGCAACAAATCATAGGTCGTCGCATGTCGATCTTCTGGCATGACGCCTAGCCCAGTGGACGCATTGCCCTGCGGATCGAGATCAACAACAAGTACTTTTTGTCCTATTTCCGCCAGGGCGGACGCAAAGTTTATTGCGGTCGTGGTCTTTCCAACGCCGCCTTTCTGATTTGCAATCGCTATGATTTTTGGGCCAGCCGGGCGCGTGGGATCAAACACGAGATAGACCTCCAATCTCCAGAACGGCAGCGTCAGGATGTGTTACACTTGTATGCGCTTCACAAGTGAATCGCCACTTCTTTTGAGCGTCATCAACTTCCGTCTGCCAAGTTCCTCCTTTCATGAACAATGCTGTTCCTTGCGCTCCGAGATGCAGTTCAGTGAAAGCTAGCAAGTCATCCAGTGGTGCCAACGCCCGTGCACTAAGCACATCACACTCCATTGCCGGGACGTCTTCAATTCGGTGAGCAATGACATTGAATGGAACGTTTGTTTCACGTGAAACAGTTCTCAAAAAGGTCGCTTTACGCTGATCGCTTTCAATCAACGTCACTTTTAACTCTTTGTTTTCTAATGCAATCGCAACAACAGCGCCCGGAAACCCGCCACCAGAACCTAAGTCAACCCACGTTCGCGCGCCATCTGGACACAATGATGCGACCTGCAAAGAATCATCAAAGTGACGCCTTGCAGCATCCTTTAAAGACGTTGGCGAAACCAAATTAATTTTTGGTGACCACTTCTGGAGCAGCGCCAAGTATATTTTCAGTTTATCTTCTGTTTCACGTGAAACATTCATCCCGCAACTCGTTCTCGTGAGCCAGACATTCTTAGCTTGGACAGAATCAACAAGAGAGCAGACGGCGTCATCCCATCAATACGTGCAGCTTGCGCGAGGTTTGCAGGCATCGCGTTAGACAGCTTGATTTTTAACTCGTTCGACAGACCATCGATTTCAGAAAAGGCGAAATCAAACGGGATCACCTGCGCCTCATCGCGACGAAGCGCATCGATGTCCTTTTGCTGGCGCTCAATATAATTGGCGTATAACGCATCCTTACCCAGTTGATCGCGTGTCTTCTCATCAATGGAACCAAGGCCCGGTGCGATCTTAGTCAACGCGTCCCAAGACACAGCATCAATAGCAAGCGCCTCAAAGCCCGATCTTTTCGATCCATCCTGAGAAATGGCAACGCCAGCATCAACAAGCTGCCGTGATGTAACCGTTAAAGCATCAAGATCGCTCCGCGCCGCACCGATCTTCGCCATCTTTTGGCTGAATACTTCAATTCTCTGAGGCCCCACACAGCCAACTTCAATGGCCTTGGGTGTCAAACGCTGATCCGCATTGTCAGCACGCAACGAAAGGCGGTACTCCGCCCTCGACGTAAACATCCGGTACGGCTCTGCTACGCCACGCGATGTCAAATCATCGATCATTACGCCGATATAGCTGTCGGACCGACTAAAGGTGACGGGCTCTTGATTCATTGCTCGACGCGCTGCATTGATACCAGCAACAAGTCCCTGAGCCGCTGCTTCCTCGTACCCGGTTGTTCCATTGATCTGACCCGCTAGATACAAACCGTCCCGCGACTTGAGAGACAAATCGAGATTGAGGGCCCGCGGATCAACGTAGTCGTATTCAATTGCGTAGCCTGGTTGCAAAATTTCGGCCTGTTCGAGCCCTTTGATTGACCGAACATATTCGAGCTGCACGTCCTCTGGCAGCGACGTAGAAATGCCGTTCGGATAGACCGTGTGATCGTCAAGTCCTTCAGGTTCAAGGAAAATCTGATGCGATGACTTATCAGAAAACCGCACAACTTTATCTTCGATAGACGGACAATAACGCGGACCGACGCCTTCGATGTGTCCGCCGTACATAGCCGACCGATCAAGATTGTCTCGAATAATCTTGTGGGTGGTTTCGTTTGTATGCGTGATTGCACATGGCACCTGCCGAGCGATGGGCGCGTCAGAAAGGAAAGAAAACATTACTGGTTCGTCATCGCCTGGCTGCTCATCCAGCCCATCCCAATTGATGGTACGCCCATCAAGACGTGGCGGAGTACCTGTTTTTAGGCGTCCCAGTGGAAGATCAAAGGATGCAAGCGTTTTAGCAAGCTCATTTGAGGGGCGCTCCCCCATTCGCCCACCCGAAATTTGACGATCTCCAATATGAATAACTCCGCGCAAGAAAGTACCGGTGGTCAAAATTACTGATGGTGCTGACAAAGAATGCGATCCGTCAATCTCAACGCCAACAACAGTATTACCGTCGAGCATCAAGTTTGTAACTTCGCCCAAAACAATCTCAAGGTTATCCTGCGCTTTCGTGACGCTAAGCATTTCTGATTGATAGATCTTCCGATCCGCCTGCGCACGGGGGCCTTGCACCGCGGGTCCTTTACGGCGGTTCAAAAGTCGAAACTGGATACCAGCTTTATCCGCAACCTGCCCCATGACACCATCAAAAGCATCAATCTCTCTCACAAGATGGCCTTTTCCAAGTCCACCGATCGCAGGATTGCATGACATAACGCCGATGCCTTCTTCGGTCAAAGTGACCAAAGCGGTACGTACACCAATACGTGCAGCCACATGCGCTGCTTCGCAGCCCGCATGGCCTCCGCCGACAACGATGACATCGAAATCAAATTGTTTCACGTGAAACACTCCTTACTTTCCGATGCAAAAACTTGAGAAAACCTTATCTAGCACATCTTCCACATCGACACGACCCACCAGTCTTTCAAGTGTAAAAATCGCAGAGCGAAGTTCTTCCGATGCTAAATCGTAATGTTCCGGTCCCGACTGCGCAAAGGAAAGCGCTTGGTTCAATGAAGATCGCCCCTGTTCCAGAACCAGTTTTTGCCGTTCATGTGATACCAGACCAGCCGAAATCGCGCGAGTAAAGAGGAACGTCTTTACTGCATCAATCAGGTTCTGAATCCCATCGCCCGTCACTCCGGAAACACCCTGACCATCCGAGCGAAGGTCGGATTTACCCTCTACGACGATATCGTGGTCAAACGGTTCAAAATCAGCAAAACCGCCCTCGCCCTTTAGAAAGACACGAAGATCAGCTACCTTAGCGCGATCTACAGCGCGTTGGATACCAATACTTTCAACAACATCGTTGGTTTCCCGCAGACCCGCGGTATCAAGAAACGTGACCGGCAAAGAATCAAGATCCATTCGAACTTCGATCACGTCCCGAGTGGTACCAGCGATCTCTGACGTGATAGCAGCATCACGGCCCGCTAACGCGTTAAGAAGTGTCGATTTTCCGGCGTTAGGAGGACCGACGATCGCAACTTCAAAACCTGTCCTGACGCGTTCAGCCACACCAAAACCATCAATCTCTTTGTTCATGGTTTCGATGACATCATTCAAAAGACGTTCCACTTCGGGTGATACGTCAACTGGAACTTCTTCGTCCGCAAAGTCTATGGTTGCTTCCAGCAAGGACAACGCGTGGATAAGATCAGCGCGCCAGGTTTCAGACTTTTCGCGCAGACGACCAGTAAACCCCTTAAGCGCTTGTTTGCGTTGCATTTCGGTTTCAGCGTCAATCAGATCAGACAAGGCTTCGACTTGGGTCAAATCCAAACGTCCATTATTCAACGCCCGACGAGTAAACTCGCCCGGTTCCGCGGAACGGTAGTTCGGAATTGACTTCAGAGCGTCCAAAACGCTGTTGATGATCGCAATGCTGCCGTGGACATGAAACTCCACAACAGGTTCACCAGTAAAGCTCGCCCCGTCTTCAAATGTCAGAACCAGAGCTTCATCCAAGAAGCCTTTGGTTTCGTGGGTAAGCCGACGAAGCGCCGTCTTTCTGGGTTCCGGTGCGTTGAACCCAAACAGCTTGCAACTTAGAAACGCATCCGGTCCTGAAACGCGGATGACAGCAACGCCAGATTTTCCTGGCACTGTAGCCAGAGCAAAGATCGTGTCCATGACGTTGCACGCCTGACAGGTTTACGAATTCATGGAGTCGAAGAATTCCGAATTCGTTTTGGTTTGCTTGAGCTTGGAGATCAGGAATTCGATTGCGTCCGTGGTCCCCATGGGGTTCAGGATACGGCGGAGAACGAAGGTTTTCTGCAAGTCGATCTTGTCGACCAACAGGTCTTCTTTCCGTGTACCAGACTTGAGAATATCCATCGCCGGGAAGACGCGCTTGTCCGCAACTTTGCGATCCAGAACGATCTCAGAGTTACCTGTACCTTTGAATTCTTCAAAGATCACTTCGTCCATGCGGCTGCCGGTGTCGATAAGAGCCGTTGCGATGATCGTAAGCGATCCACCCTCTTCGATGTTCCGCGCTGCACCAAAGAAACGCTTAGGACGTTGGAGCGCATTTGCGTCGACACCACCTGTCAGAACTTTACCCGAAGACGGAACGACAGTGTTAAATGCTCTACCAAGTCTTGTGATTGAATCGAGAAGAATAACAACATCTCGTTTATGCTCGACCAGACGCTTGGCCTTTTCGATCACCATCTCGGATACGGCGACGTGGCGGGTGGCCGGTTCATCAAAGGTCGAGGACACAACTTCGCCCTTCACGGAACGCTGCATGTCGGTCACTTCTTCCGGGCGTTCATCGATCAACAGAACGATCAGATAACATTCCGGGTGATTGCGTTCGATCGAATGCGCAATGTTCTGAAGCAGAACGGTTTTACCGGTGCGCGGCGGGGCGACGATCAGCGAACGCTGGCCTTTACCAATAGGCGCAACGAGGTCGATGATGCGGGCAGAACGATCCTTGATTGTAGGGTCTTCGATTTCCATCGTTAGCCGCTCATCTGGATAAAGCGGTGTCAGGTTGTCGAAGGCGATCTTGTGACGGGCACGCTCTGGGTCCTGGAAGTTAATCTGGGTGCAATCCATCAAAGCGAAGTAACGTTCGTTATCTTCTGGCGCCTTGATTTCACCGTCAATCGTATCGCCTGTCCGAAGCGAAAATTTTCGGATCATTTCTGGCGAAACATAGATGTCGTCGGGACCGGGAAGATAGTTAGCTTCGGGAGAACGAAGGAAGCCAAACCCGTCCTGGAGAACCTCAAGAACACCGTCCCCGAAAATCGTCCAACCTTCATCTGCACGTTCGCGCAGAATTTGGAACATGATCTCGCCTTTACGCATGGTGGATGCGTTTTCGATCTCAAGATCCTCAGCCATCGCGAGAAGGTCTTTGGGGCTTTTTGCCTTAAGATCGGCAAGGTTCAGCTTTTCTGTCATGAAATATCCCGGACTGCGGGTCATCGCAGTCTTATCTTCTTTGTCTCAGGAAAGTCGCGTCCAGAACAGGACTGTGCTGCTCTTAGCCGAGGGGAGTGAACCTGTCAAATCGGACCTAATCTTTAAATAAATAAAGAAAAAAGAAAGGATTTTGATGATAGTAGTCTAAGCTCAACCCTGTGGATTAAAGGGTTCTACCGGGTTTACCCCCAAGTTCTCAAACTGTGGATGTCTGTGGGTATAAATCGGGATAAGCCAACCATGGGATGCTATGTTATTGTTATAAATAAATAAATTTGTTCAGATGCACGGGATAATCTTGGGAAATCCTGGAGACATATCTACGAGTTGAGAGGTTATTCCCAACACGAATTTATCCTTTTCACAGCCGGAACAACGCGTGTGCATGACACGGGTAACTTGCCGAGAACTCTACAGGCTTGCTGATGGGGCCGGATTTCCCCAAAACACTCCGGTAAACAAACCGTACTTTTCCGTAGAGTTATCCACATGAATCCTGACCTTGTACTCGCCTCTGGATCGCAGATCCGTGCCGACCTTCTTCGAAATGCAGGGATTCGATTCGATGTTCAGGTCGCTCGAATCGACGAAGATTCCATCAGGTTGGCTTTGGAAGTGGAAGAGGCGTCACCTCGAGACATTGCAGACACCCTGGCCGAAATGAAGGCTCGCAAAGTGTCAGATAAGATGCCCGGTGCTCTTGTTCTGGGGTGTGATCAGGTCTTGGCGGTGGACAAGGCTGTTTTTGCCAAACCGACAACCCCCGATGAGGCGAGAGAACAACTAATCACACTTCGCAATCGGTCTCATATGCTGATGTCAGCGGCTGTCTTGTATCAGGACGGCGAACCGAAATGGCGGCATGTCGGAGTTGTGCGTCTTCGCATGCGTGACTTTTCGGACAGCTATCTTGAGGCATATGTTGAACGGAACTGGGACAGCATCCGCCATTCTGTTGGAGCATATAAGCTTGAGGAAGAAGGTGCGCGGCTGTTCACGCAGGTGCAAGGTGACTATTTCACGGTGCTTGGACTTCCGTTACTGGAACTTCTGAACCATCTTACTTTGACCGGACGGATCCACGGATGAGTGATAAAATTCCTTTGGCTGCAGTTATCGGCCACCCTATCGCCCACTCAAAAAGCCCCAATGTACATGGCTACTGGCTGCGTAAATATGGGCTTAAGGGGCACTACATCCCGATGGATATAGAGCCTGATAAGCTTTCAGAGCTGTTACCACGATTGGCCGATCTTGGGTTTGTTGGGGCCAACGTGACGATCCCACACAAGGAAAAGGTGATGGAGATCGCTGATCTGATCACCGATCGTGCAACCCTCATTGGGGCAGCGAACACACTGATCTTCCGCAAGGATGGGCGAATTCACGCGGATAACACAGACGGATACGGGTTTATCGAGAACATTCGGCAGTCCATCCCAGACTGGAACCCGAAATCCGGGCCCGCCGTTGTGTTTGGCGCGGGTGGCGCGTGTCGGGCGGTTCTTGCTTCGTTGATTGATGTTGGTGTGCCGAAGATTATGCTGACCAATCGCACACGGATCCGCGCCGAAAAATTGCGCGAAGACTTTGGCAATCGCATTCAGGTTATTGAGTGGGTGCAGGCTGGCAACGTCCTTGAAGACGCGGATCTCGTGGTAAACACGACGTCATTGGGTATGACCGGAAAACCCGAGATGCGTGTTCCTTTGGACGGTTTGCGGCCCGGAGCGATTGTTAATGACCTTGTCTACACGCCGCTTCGGACTCGTCTGTTGGCCACAGCCGAAGACAGGGGGTGTCGGGTCGTTGATGGCGTGGGGATGCTGTTGCATCAAGCGGTTCCTGGCTTTGAGCGTTGGTTTGGGAAACGGCCTGAGGTTGATGAAAACGTGCGCGCTGCGGTTCTGCGCTGATGTTTAAGCTTGGCCTCACCGGCTCTATCGGGATGGGGAAATCCACAACGGCCCGTTTGTTTGCTGACGCCGGCTGCTCTGTTTGGGATGCGGATGCAGCTGTGCATCGACTTTATGCAAAGGGCGGCGCTGCCGTGCGCCCTATGGAAGCGCTGTTTCCAGATGCGATTTCGGATGGCACGGTGGATCGCGGCGCGCTGCGGTCGATCATCGTTAAGCACCAGGACGCGTTGCGGATGATCGAAGGGATTGTTCATCCTTTGGTACGCGATGATCGTGCCCAATTTGCCGCGAACGCCGATACTGATGTGATTGTCTTCGACATCCCGCTTTTGTTCGAGACGGGTGGCGAGGCCGAGATGGATGCCGTTGCATGTGTCACTGTTTCACCTGAAAAGCAGGAAGAGCGGGTTATGGAGCGTGGAACTATGACGCGCGAGCAATTCGCAGCGATCCGGGCGAAGCAGATGCCAAATGACGAGAAATGCGCGCGTTCTGATTTCGTGATCGAAACCGATACGCTTGAACATGCACGTGCGCAGGTTCACGATGTCTTGGAGCAGATCAGGAAACGAATGACCGATGCGTGAGATTGTTCTCGATACGGAAACGACGGGGTTTGAGCCAGAACAGGGCGATCGAATTGTAGAAATCGGTGCGGTCGAGCTGTTCAACCATGTACCGACCGGCAAGACCTATCACCAATACATCAATCCTGAACGTTCGATGCCGCAAGAAGCATTCGAGGTACACGGGCTTGGCGATGATTTCTTGCGGGACAAGCCTGTTTTTGCTGATGTCGCACAGGCCTTTGTCGATTTTATTGGGGATGCCCAGCTGGTGATCCACAATGCGGCATTCGATATGAAGTTTTTGAATGCGGAGCTGTCCTGGGTCAACCGGGGCTCTATTCCCTTTGACCGAGCGATCGACACACTGGCAATTGCGCGGCGGAGATTTCCTGGCTCGCCGGCATCACTGGATGCGTTGTGTCGACGGTTCGGGATCGACAACTCGTCCCGAACATTGCACGGCGCGTTGCTCGACTCTGAAATTCTGGCTGAGGTTTATCTAGAGCTCATTGGGGGCAAGCAGCCTGATTTCGCGTTGAGTGTGACGCAAGGCAAATCCGACGCTGAAGAAGGTGCTTCTGAATGGCGACCCAAACCGCGCCCTGCCCCTTTGCCGTCGCGCCTGTCAGACAGCGAAAAGGCGGCACACGCCGCCTTTGTCGAAAAGCTTGGGGATGCCGCTTTGTGGAAGCGGCAGTAACGCTTAGGCGTTTGCTGTCTCAGCCTGCTGTGCGCTGGCACGGCGTGCCAATTCAGTGCGATAGAGCTGAAGGAAATCAATTGTTTCCAAGTTCAGCGGCGGGAAGCCACCGTCGCGTGTCACGTCACTGACGATCCGACGCACAAACGGGAAAAGCATCCGCGGGCATTCGATCAGCAGGAACGGATGCAGTTGGTCATCCGGAACGTTTTCGACGTGGAAGACGCCAGCATATTCCAGTTCGAGAACGAACAGGGTGTCACCGCTTTCCTTGGCCTTGGATGTGACCTGAAGCTTGAGGATCACTTCGTATTGGTTGTCGGGTGTCCGTTTCTTGGCATCAAGATTGACCTGAAGCTGAACGTCAGGCTGGACATCGCCTTGAACGCCTTTTTGCGCCAGGATGTTTTCGAACGACATGTCGCGCACAAATTGTGCGAGGACGTTCATCTTTACGGGTGTTGCTTGTGGTGCAGCGCCATTGCTTGCGGTTTCCGGCGTATCAGCCATGTGTCTCTCCCTCGGTACGAGCGGTTAATAAACTCGGGTGTTGCTTATCAGCCGATATGCCAAGCCTCAATGCTTCGTCCAACCGGAACCTTCGTGGGTTGGTCTTTTCGAGTCTGATACTTCGTGAAAATCGCCTTCAATGACGGTGTCGCGTGGTCTCGGGCGGTTTTGCTCTGCAAAGGGATCAGGCTGTGGACCCATTTCAAAGCGTTGCACGTTGATGCGTTTGCGCATGTAGGCGATCAGCGCGGATCGTATTGGTGGCGCGAGCAATGCAAACCCGACAGCATCCGTAAAAAACCCTGGTGTGAGAAGCAATGCACCAGCCATCAGGATCATGGCGCCGTGGGCCAGAGGTTCAGACGGGTCTTCGAGACGAGAAAATGATCCACGCAGATTGTTTAAGGCCATTAGCCCCTGCGATCGGACCAGATAAGTACCCAAGATCGCCGTCAGAATGACGATGCCGAGGGTCGGCCAAAGCCCAATCAGACCGCCGATTTGAATAAATAAACCGATCTCGATCAACGGAACGAGCAAAAAAGCCACAAATAGCCACATAGCGGGGCACTCCTTTCACCGGGCGTGCGGTGGACTATGCATCGCCCAACACCTACATAAGAACCCAACAACGACGTTTCCACTTTGGTCTGGGCGAGGTCCTGATGAATTCTCCGCTGATACAGCTTTTGGTGCTTGCTGGCATCGCCGTGTTCCTGATTTTGCGCTTGAAGAGTGTTTTGGGCACACGGGAAGGTTTTGAAAAGCAGCCGTTGCCTCGACAACCGGAGCCGCATTCGTCCACTCGACGCGACTTTGAGGTTATCGAAGGTGGGCCTGACCACGATATCATTGATCATGTTGATGCGGGTAGCGACGCTGCCGATGCGTTGGCCAACATGAAGCGGGCCGAGCCATCGTTCGGTGTTGGTGATTTCCTTGGTGGTGCGCGGGGCGCTTACGAGATGATCCTCATGGGATTTGAACGGGGCGATCTTGCCGAGATCAAACCATTCCTTGCCGAGGATGTGTATGAAACTTTCGCCGAGGTCGTCGAGGCACGCGAAGAACAGGGTTTGACCATCGAAGCCGAGTTTGTCGGCGTTCGAGAAATGGCCCTAGTGGATGCGACATTCGACGAAGGCAGCGCGATGGCTGAGATCACGGTCAAGTACATCGGTGAATTGACGTCCGCAGTGCGCGACAGTTCTGGTGAGATTATTGAAGGGTCGCCGACCCAAGTTAAGCGGCAAAAAGACGTTTGGACCTATGCCCGCCGTATGGGTGTGGATGATCCGAACTGGCAGCTTGTCGCCACGGGCGAATGATCCGACGGCTGGGCGCAGCCATAACCTTTGGTGTTCTGATGGCAGGACCAGTTGTGCCCAATGAGCCGGAAACACAGTATTCGATCCTTGGTTTTGAGGATTTGAACGGTTGGGCCGACGACGATCACGCGTCGGCTCTGACGGTTTTCAAGAACACATGTGCTGATCTAGATGAACCGGATTGGGCCTCGCTTTGCGCATTGGCCTTTGATGCAAAGGACGCGCGGCAGTTCTTTGAACTCTTCTTTCGCCCGATGTTGATTACAGACGACAAAGAGCCGCTGTTCACTGGTTATTTTGAACCTGAATTGTCTGGTTCCCCGGTTCGAACCGGTCGGTATCGTCACCCAATCTACAAGATGCCAGCAGAGGCAAATGGCCAAAGACCTTGGCTGACGCGCCAAGAAATTCTGACCACAGGCGTTATGGAGGGACGCGGGCTTGAGATTGCGTGGGTTGATGACCCGGTCGAGCTGTTTTTCCTTCAGGTGCAGGGGTCTGGGCGCGTCCGCTACCCGGACGGGCGTATGATCCGGGTTGGGTATGGCGGTGCGAATGGGCACAACTACCGTTCCATCGGACAAGAGCTTGTCCGGCGAGGCGTGTACCAGCCGCATCAGGTGTCTGCTGATGTCATCAAAAACTGGGTGCGTCGCAATCCGGTAGATGGCGAGAACCTGCTTTTCCACAACGACTCTTACGTCTTTTTCCGCGAAGTCAGTCAAGTTCCCGCCGATCGGGGCCCGCTGGGTGCGATGAACCGGTCGATCACTCCGATGCGGTCTATCGCTGTTGATCCAGCATTTACCCCACTTGGAGCACCCGTTTGGATCGAAAAAGACGGTGATGACCCGTTGCGCCGTTTGATGATCGCGCAGGACACTGGATCTGCGATCAAGGGCGCACAACGCGCTGATGTTTTCTTTGGAACAGGTGATGGTGCCGGTCGGGCTGCTGGAAGGATCAAAGACCCCGGTCGGATGGTCGTCTTGATGCCGATTCAGCGCGCGTACGCACTTCTTCCAGAGGCGCTGCAATGAGCAGACGGAGGCTCCGGCCAGACGAAAAAGAGCTTTGGCAGAAGGTGACGCACTCAACCACGCCCCTGCCCCAAGCTTTGCGGCGGGCTGCTGAGCCGCAGAAACCAACGGTTCGTCGGAAGGCAGAACCCGAGCCAATGGATCTTCCAAAAGCATTTGGCATTGGTAGCAAGGCGGAGCGGTCGACGACGCGTGTTACCACACCTTCAAGGGAAACACCCAAGCCGGTGATGGACACCAAAACCTACGGCAAGATGAAGCGCGGCAAGCTGGTTCCCGAGGCAAGGATCGACTTGCACGGTATGACGCTTGATCAGGCGCATCCGGCGCTGACGCGGTTCATTCTGACATCGTATTCTCGTGGATTTCGGCTTGTACTGGTGATCACGGGCAAAGGTCTGCAGGACGATCCGCATGATCCGATCCCCCGCCAGCGCGGCGTTCTTAAAAGACAGGTGCCGATGTGGCTTCGGATGGCGCCGTTGAACACGGCCGTGATGGATGTGTCAGAAGCGCATTTGCGCCATGGCGGAGGCGGTGCGTATTATGTGTATTTGCGGAGAACGGCGCGAAGCTGATCAGACACCAGTTCAGGCGCTTCTTCGTGCAGAAGGTGACCATAGCCGTCGTAGGACAAAACAGCCGCATTCGGCATTTTTTGCGCGCTGTCCCTGACCGATTGGGGTTGCACTGCTTTGTCATTCTTACCCACTAGAAAGGTGCACGGCACATCGATTTTGGGCAGATCGGCCACCAGGCCATCGAGTTTCCACTGCGCCATCATCAAAAGTGTGCCGTCGAGATGATTGTCGCTGCGAAAGAGCTTGGCATAAAGATTCAGGCCCTCAGGTGAAATCTTTGACCCCGTTGTTTCCATCAAAGACACCACTTGCCCCGGCCCCGACATCCTACGTTTGATCATCTTGGCCATGACCGGACTAAGCGCGACGACACGCGCCGCAATGGGAAATAGAACCCCGGCCAGGCCCTTGAAGGGGGTCAATGCGGGATTCACCGCGATCAGGGGGATTTTCGTGCCAACAGGCTGCAGCAGACGCAGGGCCAAGGCGGCACCTGCGGAATGGGCGAGGATCGCTTTGATGTTCCAGCCTTCGTGGTCGATTAGTGTTTGCACGTCTTGCGTCATGAGCGGCAGGGATGACCGGTGCCTTGAGCCCAGTTTGGTTTGGCCATGGCCGGGTAGGTCTATTGCAACCACATGATGATCCCGTGCCAGATCCGTCATCACATCGCGCCATGAGTGGGTTGATCCGCTTGCGCCGTGCAACAAAAGGACGGTGTCGCCCTGCCCCATTTCCTGCACATGCCAATGATGAGGGCGCGCATCGACAAAGCGTGAATATTCGGCGTGGGGCCAAGCCGTCAGGGTTTCTGCAGCACCCATGCTTTCACCCGCCAAGTGCCGTTTCGATGGCGTTGCTGAGACCTTTGGCATCGGCGCGAGGCAGTGGAATGTATTGGGCGTTCATCACGCCGCACAGCGCGCGCAGGTCACGATGGGGGCGTACAGATGTGTCGATCATAGCGCTGGGAATATTGAGGGAACGAACATGCCGCGCCATTGCCTGCGCGTCTTCATTTGCGGCTGCCCGACCCGCCTTTCCGGGTAGTGGGACATTCGCGCGACCATCGGTCAGCACGGCGATCGAAGGCGACAAGCCTTGGGCGCGGACACGCTGTGCAAGTTCGGCCGCTGCCTTCAGGCCAGACGCAAGAGGTGTTCCACCGCCGCCGGGTAGACCCGCCAAGCGGCGTTTGGTCTGAACAAGTGACCGCGTTGGCGGCAGGATCAGATCAGCGCTTTCGCCGCGAAAGGCGATGAGGGCGACATGATCGCGACGGGCATAGGCATCGGCCAACATCAGTTCGACCGCACCTTTCGCCTCGGACAGACGGGCGACAGCTGACGAACCAGACGCATCGACCGCAAAGATCACTAGTCTGTCAGAAACTTCCTGAAACATTTTCACATGGATGTCGGACGAGTGGATCAGAACGCCAGTTCGCGCAGGGCTGAGTTTGCGACGGATTGTCTGCCACGGAACGGCGGCACGCAAGGTGGCGACGAGATCAATCCGGTTACCGCCATCCAGCCTTCCTGCCCGCGATGGCAATGGTCGTCCGCGCCGGTTGCCCCGCTTCTTTTGCCCCGCGCCGCCGGTGCCGGATGCGGTTTTGACCCGACCTGAGCCTTCAAGCATGGCGAGCACGTCAAACGGGAGCACCGCTTTGACGGCGTCGATCAGCAATTCATCCGGGAGGTTAAGATCGGATTCATCTTGATCCGGGCTTGGCGTGTCGGGAGTGTCGTCGGGATGCGCGTTGTCCTCGGGTTCGTCGTCTTCGTCCTCGACTGGCATCTGGGTTGCACGATGGGCGTAAACCAGTTGAGCCGCGATTTGAAGATCGTCCTCGTTGACTGTTTTACGGTTGTTTAGAGCCGCATTTGCCCGTGCAGTCGCCATGGCTATCAGAGGCGCTCGCAGGCTGTTGATGCCGAACCGCACTGCTGTCACCGTAAGCGCGGTGTGGGCATCTTCGGGGACGGAGACAAAAGGCAACCGGTCGCGTGATGCTTCAATCTCGGCCTCGTTCATAACCATTTGGGCCAGCTCCACATGACGCAGCCCTTCTAGATCGACGCGGAAGGCAAGGCGTTCGGTCAGCGCAGTGGGCGCGATTTCGTCGTTTTCGGCGCCTTCGTCGAGAAGGATAAGTGCGTGCCCGATGCCGCTGTCGAGACTTTGAGAAAGGCGCGCGGCAAGCCCGGGTTCGCAACGTTCTGCCATTGTGAACACAAGGGATGCGGGCGTTTCAAGTATGCCCTTGGCGCGGATGATCTGCCCCCGTGTAAGCGTTTCGCCAATGTCGACACCGCCGAACAATTGCAGGTCAGAGATCGAGGATGAAATGCGTCTTGCGTTGGGAAACAGCGTCTTGATCGGTGTGCAGAACATATCTCGCACTGGTCCGGCGCGCGCGCGCAGATGGAGGCCCCCCAACCCAGCCGGGTCGACCGCCAGAAGCGTCAGGGCCAGTTGGCCCTGGACGTTAACGGCAGAGGGGTCTTCTCTCATGCAAAGACTTCCTCAACTGTTCGGTTTACGCGGGTCGATGAGCCCGCATCGTCCAGCGGATCACGGCGCAAGCGGTGGCTGAGAGCCATGGAAGCTACGGACCTGAGGTGATCGCGGGTGACAACAGGGCTGCTTTTGTAGGCGGCAAGGGCCCGAGCGGCCCGCAGCAGCGTCAGTTCACCGCGTAAACCATCCGATCCGATGGCAACGCACAGGCCAGCGCAATCGCGCAGCGTGTCATCCGGCGCATCAATCATCTTGAGCGCATCGCGGGCGGTCAGAATGGTATCGCGGATCTTGCTGTCTTCGATCGCCCATTTGTCGACAAAGGCGTCGGGGTTTGTGTCGAATGCAGCACGACGTCGGATTACTTCGACCCGTTCTTCGATGTCGTTGGGCGATCGGACTTCGACGGACAGCCCAAATCGGTCGAGCAATTGCGGGCGGAGTTCGCCCTCTTCAGGGTTGCCGGATCCGACCAGCACAAAGCGCGCGTCATGACGGATCGACAAGCCTTCGCGTTCGATGACGTTTTCCCCGGATTGCGCAACGTCGAGCAGCAGATCCACAAGGTGATCTTCGAGCAGGTTCACTTCGTCGATATAGAGATACCCGCGGTTGGCCTTGGCCAAGAGCCCCGGCTCGAACGCCTTTTCGCCTCGGCTGAGAGCGCGTTCTATATCAAGCGCGCCGACCAGCCGATCCTCGGTTGTGCCCAACGGCAAATCAACCACGGGTGTCGGGACATTGATCATCTCACCAGAAACCGGATCGGCCCATTCTGGCATGTCGGCTTGCGTGGCTGCATTGGTTGCGCTGCCCTTGAGCTTGGTGATTTCGGGCAGCAACGCCGCAAGCGCGCGGACTGCGGTGGATTTGCCGGTGCCTCGGTCGCCGAAAACCAGCACGCCACCAATACCGGGGTCGATGGCCGTGAGGATCATGGCCAATTTCATCTGGTCCTGACCGACGATGGCGGAAAAGGGGAACGGATGTTTCATGCGGCGATATCCTTGAGAATACGGGGGGATTGGCCCTCCCAGCTGCCGATTTCATCGGCAACGCGGAAACGGGCATACAGTTCTTCGCGGAACCACTTGCCGTCACGCACGGCGCGAATGGCTTGCGCGTGTGGGCCGTTGTTGCGAGCGAACTCGGCCATGGATTGGGAGTCGGGCCAGATGGAAAAGGTGATCTGTTGGAGAAGTGGAACCTCTCCGATACCAATCTTGAAGAGAACGTTCTTGTCTGCGCCGATCACACCGCTGATGTCCGGAACGCGCTTCCAGAATTGCGCGGCGACCACGGGGCGGACTGTGGCGCGAGTAAGGGCGGCGATGGGCCCGGTTTGCAGTGGCGCTTCTTCGGTAAAAGGTGTTGCGCCTGACCATGCGCCGCGTGCGGAATAGGGGGTCAGGAAGAGGGTCCAGTGTTCCGACGCCCTGTAGCAGTAACGCTGGAAAATCGATTCCCGTTGTTGTGCTTGCTGTGCGCGGTCTAGGTCGGGCCAGACCGTCAGTATCGCATAGACTGATGTATTGGGAATTGGCGTGAAGCCTTCGCCAGTGCCTGAACCACAGAGTTTCCAGAATTGAAGGCCGTCGATTCGCGGGAGCGACAGGCGGGCCGCACCCATCATAGTCAGCGCCCACAGCCGCGAAAGCGGTGTGGCAAAGCGGTAAAAGCTCAGGCTCACGGTCTGCATTTCGGTTCCCACAGTGTCAACTAAGTCTGACATAATATCGCCAAGCTGGGAAGATATTAAATAAAACGATGCGATCAGGCGGCAAAATATTGTAAAGTAAAGTTGACAGTATATCATGAGTGAATGATGACCAAACTTGATACAGCCCTTGCGGCCCATTCCGACAAGCTGACCTCGGCACATGCCATCGTCATCGGAGCGGGCCTTGGCGGGTTGGCTTCGGCCATGCGATTGGGTGCGCTGGGCTACCGTGTGACCGTGATCGACAAACTAGATGTTCCGGGAGGACGAGGTTCCTGTATCTGGAAAGATGGGCATCGGTTCGATCTTGGGCCAACCATCGTCACCGTGCCTCAGGTTTTCAAAGAGTTATGGGCCGCTTGCGGCAAGAGTTTTCACGAAGAGGTTGATCTTCGGCCTCTTGATCCGTTCTACGAAATCCGATGGCCGGACGGGTCTAAATTCACCGCCCGTCAGGACACCGAAGCGATGCGTGAAGAGGTGCGTCGGTTATCACCGGGCGATGTTGCCGGGTACGACAAGTTCCTGCGTGACAGCGAAGAAAGGTACTGGTTCGGGTTCGAGGATTTGGGTCGTCGCTCGATGCACAAGCTGGGCGACCTGATTCGCGTCCTGCCGCGTTTTGCCAAGTTGCGGGCCGATCGGTCTGTCTATGGCCACGCGGCCAAACGCGTAAAAGATGAAAGGCTGCGGATGGCGCTGTCGTTTCATCCGTTGTTCATCGGCGGCGATCCTTTCAATGTGACCTCAATGTATATCCTTGTGTCGCATCTCGAAAAAGAATTCGGGGTTCATTACGCGATGGGTGGTGTTGCCGCGATTGCCGAAAACATGGCCAAGATCATTGGTGAACAGGGCGGTACGATGCGTATGGAAACCGAAGTTGACGAGATCCTCGTCAAGAACGGTCGGGCGCGGGGGGTCAAGCTGGCGTCGGGTGATATGCTGACGGCTGACATCGTCGTGTCGAACGCTGATGCCGGGCACACTTATGACCGATTGCTGCGCCACCAACCACGCAAACGATGGACGACACACAAGCTGAAATCACGTCGTTGGTCGATGGGCCTGTATGTCTGGTACTTTGGCACCAAGGGCACCCGGGACATGTGGAAAGATGTAGGGCATCACACCATCCTGAATGGCCCGCGTTACAAGGGGCTGGTGCGCGATATTTTCATGAAAGGTAAAGTGTCGGACGATTTCTCGCTGTATGTACATCGACCGACCGTGACCGACCCAAGTGCGGCACCCGAAGGGGACGATACCTTTTATGTGCTTAGTCCGGTGCCGCATCTGGGCCATTCTGATTCCGTGGATTGGAATGACATTGAACGGGAGTACCGGATCCGCCTGACGAAAGCGCTGGAAGATCAGTTGCTGCCCGGTTTCTCAGGCCGAGTGACTGCGAGCGAGGTGTTTACACCCGAGACTTTCAAGGACCGATATTTGTCTCCATACGGATCGGGTTTCTCAATCGAACCGCGTATCCTGCAAAGCGCTTGGTTCCGACCGCATAATGTGAGCGAAGAGCTGAAAGGTTTGTTCCTGACGGGCGCAGGCACTCATCCCGGAGCAGGTTTGCCGGGCGTTATTTCATCTGCTGAAGTGCTGTCACAGCTTGTGCCCGATCCCGCTTTGGTGCGCGGATGAGCTGCTACGAAAGCGATATGGAGGCCTGCCGCGAAGCGATCCGTCATGGGTCGCTGTCCTTTCACGCGGCATCGAAACTGTTACCTGCGTCGGTTCGTGACCCATCCCTAGCACTTTATGCGTTCTGCAGGTTGGCTGACGATGCGGTGGATCTTCAGCGGGAAAAGGCGGCCGCGGTTTTACGACTGGAAGAGCGACTCGAGCGAATATACAGCGGCCAACCTGAAAATGCGGCGGCCGATCGGGCGTTTGCCCGCGTGGTTGAGGAATTCGACATGCCCCGAGCGTTGCCCGATGCTTTGCTTGAAGGGCTGGCCTGGGACGCGATGGGACGTCGGTACGAGACTTTATCGGAACTCTTTGATTACTCAGCGCGTGTGGCTTCTGCCGTTGGCGCGATGATGTGCGTTCTTATGCGCGTGCGCGACCCGAACGCATTGGCGCGAGCCTGCGACCTTGGCGTTGCTATGCAGTTGACGAACATATCTCGTGACATTGGCGAAGACGCCTTGGAGGGGCGCATTTACCTTCCCTTAGAATGGCTGGAGGAAGCGGGGCTGAGCCCGGACCGATTCCTTGCCAACCCTAAACCGACAAAGGCCATTCGCCAGATGACTCGCAGGCTCGTTATGCAGGCGAACCGTCTTTACATGCGGTCCGAAGCAGGCGTTGCGGCGTTACCCATTTCGTCGCGGACGGGCATCTATGCTGCGCGGTTCATTTATGCAGGGATCGGTGATCAAGTTCAGCGAAGCGGATACGATTCCATATCGTCACGCGCGCGCACATCCAAGGTTCAGAAACTGGGCTGGGTGTCTGTATCAGCAATGAGGGCATGCCTGACAGTCGTGATGCCAAGATCCGCAGTATTGTATGCACGCAGTTTGCCGGAAACCGAGTTTCTCGTTCAGGCGGCGGGTCACGAAGACACCAGCAGGTCCAGATCGGATGCGGTGTTCGAAGCGTTGACTCAGGTTGCGCAACGCGAGCGAGAGCAACGCGAAGTCTTGAATGGTCTGCGCGGCCGGCTTACCTAACCGTCATGTTTTGGCTTTTGTTTGGCATCTTTCTATTGGCCTGCTTTGCAGCGGGCGCAACTGGTGGTTTGTTTCCGCCGGGACAATGGTATCGCAATTTGAACAAGCCATCATGGACACCGCCTGATTGGTTGTTTCCTGTGGCATGGACCACGCTTTACCTGTGTATGTCAGTAGCTGGTGCGCGCGCGGCGATGAGTCCAGACAGCGCAGTGGCAATGGCACTTTGGTCATTGCAGATCGCGCTGAATGGGTTGTGGACTCCGGTCTTTTTCGGATTGAAGCGGATCAAGCTGGGTATGTTCGTTCTGATCGCCCTTTGGCTATCGGTTGCGGCGACGATCTATGCGCTTTTGCAAGTTGATTTGGTCGCCGGGCTATTGTTCCTGCCATATCTGGTTTGGGTCACCATTGCAGGCGCGTTGAATCTGAGCGTCTGGCGTTTGAACCCGGACGAGGCGAAGAAGCGCGCGCCAGCAAGTCCTTAATCGAAGCGCCAATTTCGCCGTCGTGGCACACGGACCGCCAACATCGGTTTGATCAGTGGCGAGCGGAAGCGCGTCAAATCAAGCGCTTCGTGAACACCAACTGTCTTTTCCCCATTTAATCGCGTTTCCACCATTGATCTGGAATAGAATGGAGCATCGAGCATGTTCATCACCTGACGGGGGCGAAAGCCGCAATCGCCTCGTGTTTCGCGGCGGACGGCCCAGAGCGAACGTTTGAATTCGAGCTGTGGCGGAAGGTCGATTTCTGTTGCCGTGCCGTCGGGATCGAAGTGAAAGCCCGATCCAAGTTTTGAACCGTCCAACCTGATGGCATCATAGAAACAGGTGCTGCCACCCGCGGTCGGATATCGACCCCATGTCCAGTACGAGAAATCTTCCTCTAGTGCGCGGGTTCCGAAATTCGCATCGAAATAACCGTGGCCGTCCCATTGCCAGCCGGGTGCTTCGAGATCGACAGAGATGTCAGAAACTGGACCGAACGGTCGCCAAATATGCGTGCCGTCCTCAGTCAAAGGAAGTTCGACAGAAGTGATCGCGCTGGGCGTGATGGTAATCGTTCCACGCACCCGGCTGATCAGCGGAGGGCCGGAAATTTCATTGATGTCGATCACCAGTTGGCCGTTTACCCAACGCATGGAAGACGGACCGACGGAAAAGGTATCGGCGCTTTGGCGCAGGGCAGGGGTGCCGCGGTCGGTCATGGTGAAACGCCCGCCGGGTCCGTAGGTCGCCACGTTTATGCAGACATGGTCTTCGGGGTTCTTGCGACCCGACCAGCGATACCAGGGCGAAAAAACCGACCCTATGAACCCAATGACCGAAACGGCGCGTTTTCCGTCACCGCTGATTCCATCGACGTACCACCATGCGTAACCGTTTTCCGGGACTTTGAGATTGAAGTTCGGTCCGTCACAATCGCCGCGGCCGCGTGCTTGCCGGAGAGTGCCGCCATCGGAACGCCGGCCCCCGGATGTGCCCCGCCGCCCGCCAGATACAGCCCCTTGATCGGCGTGCGTGCTGTCGGGCGTTCCAAGCCGGCTGTCATCCCGTGCGGGGTCTGCCCGTAAAGTGAACCGGCGCTGCCGGGAAAGAGCGTCTCGAAGTTCTTGGCCATTGTCAGGGCGTCCGGTCCCGGTTCCGGCAAGAAGCTCAGACCAAAGCGGCGAAGAGTTGGGAACGTCCGTGTGTGACATATCTCGTAGTCCTCGGGCTGTGCCGCACGTTGCGTCAGCGGCGGTGTATTCATGATGATCTCAAAGCGCTCGGTTTCGGGGTGGGGGGTGTCTTGCCCCCGATCTTCGGCGCACAGGTAAAGAGTGGGGTTGGACGGAATAAACCCGCGTTCGATCTCGGCGAATTCGTTTTTTGTGGGATCGCTGAAAAAGACGTTGTGATGCACCAACGGCAAGTTTGACGGCTTTGCTGCGAAGCTCCAGACATTGGCGGAATGACTGCGCGCCCGCTTGTTGGTGATTGATGCAACAGGCTTTGTCGCCTCGCCCAGTAAACCCAGCGCAAGGGCCCGTGGATCACCGTTAAAGACGATTTGGTCCGCATAGACCGTTTCTCCGGATGTCAGGGTGACACCAGACACGCCGCCGAACGCAGTGTTGATCTTTTTTACTGTGGCGTTGGTGCGGATCGTGCCGCCTTTGGTCTCTATCAGGGACGCGATCGCCTTTGCGAGCGCGCTCATCCCGCCTTTGACACACCATACGCCACGCGCTTCTGCCTCCCAGACCAACGCCAACAAAGCCGGAGAGCGATCGGGGGAACCGCCGACATAGGTTGCATATCGGCCAAAGAGTTGACGCAATCTTGGGTCAGAGAATGAACTTGCGAGCAGTCGCTTGAGCGTTTGGCCTACACCCATGTCCCTTATCAACGCGGGGCATTTCATCACATGAGTGGTAAGCCCAACCAGCGATGGTTCGGCATGCTGCATCATCGGGTCGCTGAAACCGTCAAACAGTCTGGCGGCGCGTTCAGCGAAGGCAAGAAACTGAGCCTTGGACTTTGACCCGGCAAATTCCCCGATGGCATCGGCGCTTTTTTGACGATCTTGGAACAGATCGAGCGGTCCCGTGTCTGGCCACCAATGGCGGGCCAGAACGTCTTGCGGGATCAGCGTGACATGATCGGCAAGTGTTGTGCCCACATCATCGAAAAGTGCTTCGAACATGTCGAGCATGGTCAAAACGGTTGGTCCGGCATCAACACCGTTCACCTGACGCATTTTTCCGCCGGGCACTGATTGTCGTTCCAATATGGTCACGTCGAATCCGCGATGCACAAGGGGCAGGGCGGTCGCCAATCCCCCTATGCCCGCACCAATCACGATGACCCGTCCAGAGCTGTGCCGTGGTTTTTTCATCATCGAATTGTTGACTCGCATTTGCCAAGTGTCCAGTATGATTTACACTAGTGTGTCAGCTCAACATGACAACACATTGTTTTAGGAGCGCTCGATGGGACTTCACAGCCGCATTAATTCCGCAGTTGAAGCGGCAATTCACGTCGGACAAGGTGGACCTTCTCCCGCCAAGCTTTCGGATGCGTTGCACTACGCCTGCACGCCGGGTGGCGCGCGTATCCGGCCCACAATCCTCATGTCGGTTGCCATGGCCTGCGGGGATGATTCGCCTAAAATGGCGGATGCAGCTGCGGCGGCACTGGAATTGATCCACTGTGCAAGTCTCGTACATGACGATTTGCCGTGTTTCGATGATGCCGACATTCGGCGTGGCAAGCCAACGGTCCATCGGGCGTATTCCGAACCCTTGGCCGTGCTCACCGGGGATTCTTTGATCATTCTGGCGTTTGAAATTCTTGCGCGAGCGGCGGAGCACAATGCGGATCGGGCGATCAAGCTCATTCGTATTTTGACGCGGCAGTCGGGTATGCCGTTCGGCATCTGCGCGGGACAAGGTTGGGAAAGTGAGTCCAAAATCGACCTTTCCGCATATCACAAGTCCAAAACCGGAGCGTTGTTTATTGCTGCCACCCAGATGGGGGCCATCGCGGCCGGACAGGACGAAGAACCGTGGTTTGAGCTTGGCGCGCGCATTGGTGAAGCGTTCCAGGTGGCCGACGATCTGCGCGATGCGCTTTATGATTGCGAAACGCTGGGCAAGCCGGTTGGTCAGGATGATCTGCATGGACGACCAAACGCTGTGACAGTGCTAGGTGTCGATGGCGCGCAATCGCGATTGCGGGACATTCTGAGCGGAGCGATTTCGTCCATCCCCTCGTGCCCCGGAGAAGCGCAACTTGCCGAAATGGTTCGCATGCAGGCTGAACGACTGACACCGGTTCCCCAAACCCGCCCGGTGCGAGCTGGGTAAATGGCCCTAGCGTCGGATAGCCCTCCGGTCGGATACCGCCCAAAACTTGGATTGCGGACGCGGTTGATGCGTCTGATTGCACGGCCAGGGTTTCAGCGCTGGGCGTCGGCCTTTCCATTGACGCGCGGGACGGCTGCCAAAGACGGGGCGGAACTGTTCGATATCGTTCAGGGCTTCGTCAAATCTCAGGTTCTATTCGCGTTGGTCGAGTTGCGTGTTCTGCACCGTCTTATGGATGGCCCGCAGACCGCAGATGGCCTTGCGACTGCCGCTGGTTTGCGGCCTGACCGCATGGAGCGGGTGATGATGGCTGCGACCGCGATGAAGCTCACTGTGCGTGATCGAAAAGGGCGCTACTGTCTTGCACGTTTGGGCGCGGCGATGGTTGGGGTTCCCGGTCTTGAAGATATGATCCGGCACCACGAAGCTTTCTACAGAGATCTTAATGATCCGGTCGCGTTGTTGCGTGGCGAGGTTGATACAGAACTTGCCGCGTTCTGGCCCTATGTGTTTGGCGCAGCAAACGCCACGGACGTCGAAACCTCCAATCGATACTCAGATCTGATGGCGCGGTCCCAACAGATCGTTGCAGCAGACACGTTGGCGATGGCGGACCTGAGGCAAACCCGGAAAATGTTGGATGTTGGTGGTGGGTACGGCGTTTTTGCGGAAGCGGCGGCTTTGAAGTATCCGACCCTTCAAGCGACAGTCTTTGATCTTCCCGCAGTAGAAGAGACCGCTCGGGCTACGTTGCTCCGATCCAACGCTGCAGAGCGGTTGCATTTTGTGCCGGGTTCCTTCCGCGATGATCCTTTGCCTGATGGAGCGGATACGATTTCTTTGATCCGTGTTCTATATGATCATGAAGATCAGGTCGTCGTAGCGTTACTGTCTAAAATTATTGACAGTCTACCCGAGAATGGCCGGTTGTTGGTGTCAGAACCAATGTCCGGCGGCGCGAGGCCCGAAGTGTCGGGCGACGTTTACTTCAGTTTTTACTGTCTCGCCATGCAGACTGGCACCGTTCGCAGCGCTGCCCGCATCAGCGAACTCTGCAAAAATGCAGGCTTTTCATCAATCAAAGCTTACCCGTCACGCCGTCCGTTTGTGACGACGGCACTGACTGCTGTGAAAACGCGCGGCTGAGCCGTTTCACCAGTTTACTTCACATGTGTCTATTATAGTTGACAGACATGTGTGTAATAATAAACTGACACTAACAAGAACCAATGACGAGACACAGGAATCGATTCTGCGAATCCGAACTCGTCAAATTGCGGGAGGATAGGATGCAAACGAACGCCGTAGTGCTGAATGCACCCAAGACTCTTGCGCTAGAGTCGGTTGATCTTACCGATCCCGGGCCGGACGATCTTGTTGTGGATATCGCCCATTCTGGAATTTCCACCGGAACTGAAAAACTGTTCTGGACCGGTGACATGCCACCGTTTCCTGGGATGGGGTATCCGTTGATCCCAGGTTACGAGGCCTCGGGCGAGGTGGTCGAGGCTGGATCAAACACCGGATACAAGCCGGGCGACCATGTCTTTGTCCCGGGTGCGAATTGTTACAACGGCGTCTTTGGCTTGTTCGGCGGGGCAACCCGTCGATTGGTGACAGCGCAAGATCGCGTCACGCGGATCGATCGTGAACTTGGTGCGCAGGGTGCTTTACTCGCGCTTGCGGCGACGGCAAGACACGCGATGGCGGGTCTGGATAAGGCCGTTCCCGATCTGATCGTCGGCCACGGTGTTCTGGGCCGTCTGCTTGCGCGCTTGACTATTGCCGCAGGCGCACCTGCGCCCATGGTTTGGGAAATCGATGCCGACCGGATGTCTGGTGCCGATGGCTATGAGGTTATTCATCCCGATACAGACGACCGCCACGACTATCGCTCGATCTACGATGCAAGCGGCAATGGTGGTTTGTTGAACGATCTGGTCGGACGCATCGCCAAGGGCGGCGAGATCGTGCTGGCGGGTTTCTACACGCAACCTCTGCAATTCGCGTTCCCGCCCGCCTTCATGAAAGAGGCCCGCTTCCGCGTTGCCGCCGAATGGGCGCGCGAAGATCTCGCTGCGACCCGCACTCTGGTCGAGAACGGCGCGCTTAGTCTTGACGGCCTCATCACACATCAAGTGGCAGCGACGGATGCGCCGGGTGCGTATCGCACGGCGTTCGAAGATCCGACCTGTCTGAAAATGATCCTTAACTGGGAGACGCCTTCGTGAAAGACGACGTTCCAAATCTAAAAGACTTCGATCAGCGCCTTCGTGACGAGGCGAATGAAGACCTGGCGGATGTTATCCCGGCAGAGGCCACCAAGAAGACCCAGATCATTGCGATCTATGGCAAGGGTGGGATTGGAAAATCCTTCACGCTGGCCAACCTAAGCCACATGATGGCCGAGCAGGGCAAACGCGTTCTGCTGATCGGCTGTGATCCGAAATCCGACACCACATCGCTGCTGTTCGGCGGTAAGGCATGTCCGACGATCATCGAAACTTCGACCAAAAAGAAATTGGCTGGGGAAGAGGTGAAGATCGGCGATGTCTGCTTCAAGCGCGGTGGTGTTTTCGCGATGGAGCTGGGCGGCCCTGAAGTGGGCCGTGGTTGTGGCGGTCGAGGGATCATCCACGGGTTTGAGCTTTTGGAAAAGCTGGGTTTCCACGATTGGGACTTCGACTACGTCCTACTCGACTTCTTGGGAGACGTGGTGTGTGGCGGTTTCGGTCTGCCGATTGCCCGTGACATGGCGCAGAAGGTGATCCTTGTTGGGTCGAACGATCTTCAGTCGCTTTACGTCGCAAACAACGTGTGCTCTGCAGTGGAATACTTCCGCAAGCTGGGTGGCAACGTTGGAGTCGCTGGTCTGGTCATCAACAAAGACGATGGTTCGGGCGAAGCGCAGGCTTTTGCCGAAGCGGTAAACATCCCAGTGCTGGCGTCCATCCCGCAGGATGACGACCTACGCAAGAAGTCAGCAAACTATCAGATCGTCGGCACCGATGCCTCGCCCTGGGGAGCGCTGTTTGCCGAACTGGGTATGAATGTCGCTGTCGCACCGCCCGTTCGACCGACTCCGCTGAGTCAGGATGGTTTGCTCGAACTCTTTGACGGGTCCGAGACCGGAGCGGGCGTGGTGCTTGAGCCTGCAACAGACATCGACATGCGCGGTAAGAATGCCGCCCCGCAGGAATCTTTGGAAGTGATTTACGACGAAGCGTGACGGCTAGCCCCCAGAGCGCCCTTGGGAACGAAAGTTGAAGAAAACGTGACGAACGAAGCAACATACGACGAGACGGCAGAGGTTGAAGTGATCCGTGGGGAACCACGGGTCGACACCCCCGATGCGCCCGTGCTGGCGGATGGGCTGGGATGTCACTCTGGTTCCGAAATGGAAAAGGCGGCGCGCCTTTCCGGAAATTCCGAGATGCTGGATCAGTTCGCAAAGGACTATCCGAAAGGTCCTCATGACCAACCCCAAAGCATGTGTCCCGCCTTTGGGTCGTTGCGTGTCGGGTTGCGGATGAAACGTGTAGCTACGGTTTTGTCCGGGTCGGCGTGCTGTGTGTATGGTTTGACTTTCGTATCCCACTTTTACGGCGCGCGTCGCTCGGTTGGATACGTACCGTTCAATTCGGAAACGCTCGTCACTGGTAAGCTTTACGAAGATATCCGGGAAAGTGTGCATGAAATGGCCGATCCCGAGAGGTTCGATGCCATTGTCGTCACCAACCTTTGTGTTCCTACGGCGTCTGGCGTGCCGCTCCGGTTGTTGCCGAAAGAGATCAACGGCGTTCGTATCGTTGGCATTGACGTGCCGGGATTTGGCATTCCGACCCATGCCGAGGCGAAAGACGTGCTTGCGGGCGCGATGCTCAACTACGCCCGCGAAGAAATCAAAGCGGGTCCAGTGCGGGCGCCCGCTGGAGGCAAGTCGGATCGGCCGACTGTCGCGCTGTTGGGCGAGATGTTCCCTGCTGATCCAATGATGATTGGCGCGATGCTTGCCCCGATGGGTCTGGCCGCTGGTCCGGTTGTACCATGTCGTGAATGGCGCGAGCTTTACGCCGCTTTGGATTGTGGTGTCGTTGCTGCCATCCATCCGTTCTACACGGCCGCAATCCGAGAATTCGAGGCGGCTGGCCGCCCCATCGTAGGTTCTGCGCCTGTGGGTCATGACGGCACAGCCGCTTGGCTTGCGGGGATTGGGGATGCATTCAACATTCCCGCCGCCCAGATCGCTGCAGCACAAAATGCATTTCTCCCTGCGATCAAGGGTGCACTCACGCAGACTCCGATCAAGGGGACGATCACCTTGTCGGGCTATGAAGGTTCCGAACTTCTTGTTGCCCGCTTGCTTGTCGAAAGTGGCGCGGACCTTCGCTATGTTGGAACCGCTTGTCCGCGCACGAGATGGTCGGAACCCGATCGCGAGTGGCTGGAAAGCAAGGGTATCAAGGTCACCTATCGCGCGTCGCTTGAAGACGATTGCGCCGCGATGGAAGCGGTGAAGCCTGATCTTGCCATCGGCACGACTCCGGTTGTGCAGAAGGCCAAAGAAATGGGAATTCCCGGTCTCTACTACACAAACCTGATTTCCGCCCGTCCTCTGATGGGCCCCGCTGGAGCTGGGTCGTTGGCCGAGGTGATCAATGCTGCCATCGCGGGCAAGGCGCGCATGGATGACATGAAGGCGTTCTTCGAAGGTGTTGGTGCTGGCGATACTGCAGGTGTTTGGGAAAAGTCCCCGAACCTGCGTCCTGATTTCCGCGCCCAGCATCAAAAGAAGCTCGACAAACAGGCGCGCGCCGCCAAAGCGCAGGAGATGATCTGATGCTGATTCAAGATCATGACCGTGCAGGTGGCTATTGGGGGGCGGTTTACGCCTTTACCGCCGTTAAGGGATTGCAGGTTGTCATCGACGGCCCAGTGGGATGCGAAAACCTGCCTGTAACATCTGTTCTGCATTACACAGACGCACTTCCGCCGCACGAGCTCCCTATCGTGGTGACTGGCCTCGGTGAGGAGGAGTTGGGTCGAGAGGGGACCGAAGGCGCGATGAAGCGTGCCTGGGGTGTGCTCGATCCGGCTCTTCCGGCAGTTGTTGTCACGGGGTCTATTGCCGAGATGATCGGTGGCGGCGTGACACCGATGGGCACAAACCTGCAACGGTTTCTGCCGCGAACTATCGACGAGGATCAGTGGGAAAGCGCAGATCGCGCAATGACGTGGATTTTCACGGAATTCGGCATGACCAAAGGTCGGATGCCGCCGGAAAAGAAGCGTGAAGAAGGCGCCAAACCGCGCGTGAACATCCTTGGTCCGATGTATGGCACGTTCAACATGCCGTCTGATCTGGCCGAGATCCGGCGTCTGGTCGAAGGCATTGGCGCCGAGGTTAACATGGTGATGCCGCTGGGCGCCCACGTTGCGGAAATGCGCAATCTGGTAAATGCAGATGTGAACGTCTGTATGTATCGCGAGTTTGGCCGCGGTCTATGTGAATGCCTTGGCAAGCCTTATTTGCAAGCACCGATAGGCATGGACTCAACAACAAAGTTCCTGCGCAAGCTGGGCGATCTTTTGGGTCTCGATCCAGAACCGTTCATCGAACAGGAAAAGCATTCAACGCTGAAGCCCGTGTGGGATTTATGGCGTTCGGTGACGCAGGATTTCTTTGCGACGGCGTCTTTTGGGATTGTTGCGAACGAAACCTATGCGCGCGGGATCCGCAACTACCTAGAAGGTGATTTGGGCCTGCCCTGCGCGTTTGCCGTTGCCCGTGTTGCCGGGTCGAAGACCAACAACGAAGAAGTGCGGTCGATGGTGCATACCAAGAAGCCGCTCGTTCTGATGGGGTCGATCAACGAAAAAATGTACCTTGCCGAAATGAAGGCGGGGCATGGCCCGCAGCCGACATTCATTCCGGCCAGTTTTCCGGGGGCCGCGATCCGCCGGCATACGGGCACTCCGATGATGGGCTACGCCGGTGCGACTTACCTGCTTCAGGAAGTCTGCAATGGGCTTTTCGATGCGCTGTTCCACATCCTGCCGTTGGGCTCTGAAATGGACAAAGCGGAGTCGACCCTGACCCCTCTTCGCCGCGATTTCCCATGGGATGCCGATGCGCAGTCCGAACTTGATCGGATCGTCGCGCAGCATCCCGTGCTCACCCGAATTTCTGCTGCCAAGAACCTGCGCGACGCCGCAGAGGCCGCAGCACTCAAACAAGGCGCTGAACGTGTCGTCGTCGAGACGGTTCAAGCTCTTGCAAATCCCCAAGGAGGACCGACCACATGACGGATTTCACCTCTTCTGACACGCGCTCGCAAAAGCACGGTCACACAAAACGCGGAACCGAGTTTCTGGTTTATTTCAGCATCATCTTCATCCTCGCGATCCCGTTCGCGTTCGTGATCTGGATGTTCGAAGTGTTCCAGAAGCAGACGCTCAACATGCGGGGCCCGTTGGCGCGGGCATGGTGTGAAGCGGATCGGATTACGCCACTGATTTTCTCAGCCTGAAAGGGTTGGGGGAGCGAGACTGTCCGCCCGGCGGGGTGGACAGGACCTGCGGAGCTTTGGCTCCAACGGACCCGGCCGCAGGGGGTGCGGCGTCAGCATAACGTTCCGGAGGAAAGTTCATGGCTGATAATACCGACCTGTCCTTCACAGGTCTTACTGACGAGCAGGCCCAGGAGCTGCATTCCGTCTACATGAGCGGCCTTTGGCTGTTCTCGGCGGTTGCAGTGGTTGCACACCTTGCAACCTTCATCTGGCGCCCGTGGTTCTGAGGAAGGATTAGAAAATGGCAAAGTTCTACAAGATCTGGCTCATCTTTGATCCGCGTCGCGTGTTTGTCGCGCAAGGCGTGTTCCTCTTCCTGCTGGCTGCAATGATTCACCTGGTGGTGCTGTCCAACGGCATCAATTGGTTCGAAACCGCAGCAGCCGCTGGCATGTAAATGCTCGCGAGCTCGGAAGAGCTCAAAAGATCGCTGCGGGCGGAGCCCGGTTTCGGACCGCCCGCGGCAAAACTGACTGAAACATGACGGCTGGGTTCCATCCGGGACATGCCGGCAAACGCGGAGATAAAGAAGATGGCGCTGCTCAGCTTCGAAAAAAAGTATCGCGTCCGCGGAGGGACGCTGATCGGCGGCGATCTGTTCGACTTCTGGGTTGGGCCTTTCTACGTGGGCTTCTTCGGAGTCACGACCGCCTTTTTCGCTCTGCTCGGCACAATCCTCATACTGTGGGGAGCGGCCGATCAAGGCACATTCAATCCATGGCTCATCAATATCGCGCCGCCTGACCTAAGCTATGGTCTGGGCATGGCGCCGCTGATGGAAGGCGGACTGTGGCAGATCATCACGATTTGTGCGGTTGGTGCGTTCTGCAGCTGGGCGCTGCGCGAGGTCGAAATTTGCCGTAAGCTGGGTATCGGCTACCACGTTCCTTTTGCATTCAGCTTTGCGATTTTCGCTTATGTCACGCTGGTTGTGTTCCGTCCGCTTTTGTTAGGCGCATGGGGACATGGATTCCCGTACGGGATCTTCAGCCACCTCGACTGGGTGTCGAACACCGGCTACGCCTACCTGCACTTCCACTATAACCCGGCCCACATGATCGCGGTGACGTTCTTCTTCACCACGACCTTGGCGCTTGCGTTGCATGGCGGTCTGATCCTGTCGGCAGCTAACCCTGAAAAGGGTGAAGAAATGCGAACCCCGGATCACGAAGACACGTTCTTCCGCGACTTCATCGGCTACTCGGTCGGAACTTTGGGGATCCACCGCGTTGGTCTGCTTCTCGCGCTCAACGCCGGGTTCTGGTCTGCGATCTGTATCATCATCTCTGGCCCCGTTTGGACAAAGGGTTGGCCTGAGTGGTGGAACTGGTGGCTCGAACTGCCCATCTGGGGCGCCAATGTGGGGATGTAATCATGGCTGAGTATCAGAACATTTTCACACAAGTCCAAGTTCAGGGAAAACCTGAATGGGGCATGGCGACCGAGAACGCCGAACAAGAGCGGACGCGCAAAGCGGGCTTTTCGACCCTGATAGGTTGGATCGGCAACGCGCAGCTTGGCCCTGTTTGGTTGGGTTGGACGGGGATGGTGTCGCTGGCGACGGGTATCCTTGCGTTGAACATCATCGGGCTGAACATGCTGGCGCAAGTTGGCTGGTCAGTCCCCGAATTCATCCGACAGCTGTTTTGGTTGGCGCTTGAGCCGCCAAGCCCGGAATACGGGTTGCGTATGCCGCCGCTGAACGAAGGCGGTTGGTACATCATCGCAAGCTTTTTCCTGCTGATTTCGGTGATGAGCTGGTGGGCACGGACCTATTTGCTCGCGATGGAACACAAGATGGGCAAACACGTCTTCTGGGCGTTCGGATCTGCCATCTGGCTTTTCCTGGTCCTGGGCCTGTTCCGTCCGGTCCTTATGGGATCATGGTCGGAAGCGGTGCCATACGGGATCTTCCCACACCTTGACTGGACCACTGCGTTCTCGATCCGCTATGGCAACCTTTACTACAACCCGTTCCACGCGCTTTCGATTGTGTTCCTTTACGGCTCAGTCCTGCTGTTTGCGATGCACGGCGCGACCATCCTGGCGGTGACCCGTTACGGCGGCGACCGCGAGCTTGAACAGATCGTTGACCGGGGCACAGCCACCGAACGCGCCGCTTTGTTCTGGCGCTGGACCATGGGCTTCAACGCCACGATGGAAGGTATTCACCGCTGGGCATGGTGGTTCGCGGTACTGACCCCAATCACTGGCGGCATCGGTATCCTTCTGACCGGCACCGTGGTGGACAACTGGTTCATCTGGGCGCAGGAGCATCACTTCGCTCCGATGTACGACGGGTCTTACGGGTACGAAGCCTACGGTTCCTATGAAACCTTTATTGGACAGGAGAACTGATCATGTTTCCCAAATGGTTCGATAAATGGAACAATGAGAACCCGACCAACATCTACGGTCCGGCAATTCTCATCGGAGTTGCGGGGACGGCAGTTACAGTAGCGGCCTTCCTCGTGGTGGTCGGCCAGCCCTTCAAGACAAAAAGCCTACAAAGCGGTCCGCGCGGTACGGGGATGTCACGGCCAGAGTTCATCTCTGACCTTGCGAAACCCGATCCGACGATCGAGGTGATGTACACTGAAGAGCCTTATGCGCCGGAAGGCGGCGAAGCGAAGGCGTCCGAGATATATCAGAACGTTCAAGTTCTGGGCGATCTAACCGAGGACAACTTCAACCGCCTTATGTCGGCCATGACGGATTGGGTCGCGCCGGAACAGGGCTGTGCGTACTGCCATGGCGATGTTGACATGGAAGAATACGGCAATGACGACTTGTATACAAAAGTCGTTGCGCGCCGCATGATTCAGATGACCCAGAACATCAACGAAGGCTGGGATGGGCACGTCAACGCCAACAAGCAAGTTGGCGTCACATGCTACACCTGCCATCGTGGTCAGAACGTGCCGTCCGACATCTGGTTCAAGATGGGCGCAGTCAACGAAGCAGCCGGCGGTTGGGCGGCGGTTCAGAACAGGGTGACGGTGCAAAGCCAGTACACGTCGCTTCCTTCTGATGCCTTGGAGACGTTCCTTCTCGATTACGGCCGGATTGGTGTCCACAATCTCGAAGCGCATGTAGCCGAATACCCGAACGAAGACGGTGTTACGACTTGGCAGGATACGGAGCGGACGTTCAGTTTGATGAACTATGTTTCCAACTCCTTGGGGGTGAATTGTGTGTTCTGCCACAACACCCGCGCTTTCTATGACCCGGAGCAGGTGACCCCGCAATGGTCGACCGAGCAACTGGGCATCGGGATGGTTCAGGAAATGAACAATGATTACCTCGTACCGCTCGAGGATGTGTATCCGCCGGAACGCCTTGGTCCGGTCTTTGCCGACGCGCCGAAAGCCGCCTGTAAGACCTGCCACAAAGGTTACCAGCAACCGCTGCAAGGGACGAATGTCATCGCTGACTGGCCCGAGCTCGCAACGACGGGTGCGCCCGTCTACGAATGATGGGCAAGGGCGGTCCTCCGCCCCTGCCATCCGCCAGATCCGGTTTTGACAGGTTCCCAAACGCAAAGCCGGATACGGGGCTCAACACCCCGGTCTCTTTCCTGTTGGCTACAGGAACTGGCGTCACGTTTCTCGGCATACCTGGCAAACGTGGCGCCTCTCTTCCCTCTGTCCCCGAGGAGACTGCCACATGACACACTCTCTTACTCCCAATCTAGATCGGGTCGCTGGACCTGCTGATCTGCGCAATATGGACGATGCGACGCTGACGAAAGTCGCGAACGAAGTCCGATCCGAAGTGATTTCCGCCGTCTCGCAAACCGGAGGGCATCTTGGTTCAAGCCTCGGAGTGGTTGAACTGTCCGTGGCGATCCATGCGGTGTTCAA
The DNA here is from genome assembly GCA_947503115.1 of uncultured Marivita sp. GTDB lineage: Bacteria > Pseudomonadota > Alphaproteobacteria > Rhodobacterales > Rhodobacteraceae > Marivita. The sequence goes on along the minus strand of CANNCS010000002.1, from coordinate 27,439 downwards.
CACGCCGATGGACAAGTTGATCTGGGACGTTGGACATCAATGCTACCCGCATAAAATACTCACAGGTCGTCGTGACCGGATGAAAACACTGCGCCAGAAGGATGGGCTGTCCGGCTTCACCAAGAGAAGTGAGTCTGAATACGACCCCTTTGGTGCTGCGCATTCGTCGACCTCGATTTCGGCCGCGCTTGGTTTCGCCGTTGGCCGGGAGATGGGCCGTCCGACCGGAGACGCGATTGCTGTGATTGGTGACGGATCGATCAGCGCTGGCATGGCCTACGAAGCGATGAACAACGCGGGCCACGAAGGCCGCCGCCTTTTCGTCATTCTGAACGACAATGAGATGAGCATTGCACCTCCTGTCGGCGCAATGTCGTCCTACCTGAGCCGGATGTACGCCAACGATCCACTTGCCAAGATGAAGTCGCTTGCTGAAGGGTTCGAAGCTGCTTTGCCCGCGCCGATGCGTGAAAGCGCAAAGCGCGCGCGCCAGCTGGTCACCGGCAATTTGCAAGGGTCCGGTACGTTGTTCGAAGAGTTGGGTTTTGAGTACATTGGGCCGATCAATGGCCACGATATGGGCCAGCTTTTGCCAGTGCTGCGCGCGGCAAGGGCGCGGGCGACGGGACCTGTTCTGATCCATTGTTGTACAGTCAAAGGCAAAGGGTATGCCCATGCCGAAAACAGTGCCGACAAGTATCATGGTGTGTCGAAGTTTGACGTGGAATCAGGAACGCAAGCCAAATCCAAGCCAAATGCGCCTAGCTATACCAAGGTGTTCGGGGATGCCCTGACCGAAGAAGCGGCGCGCGATCCAAACATCGTTGGCGTTACTGCTGCTATGCCAGGCGGAACCGGAATTGACGTATTGGCCGACCGTTTCCCGTCGCGCGTGTTCGACGTGGGAATCGCGGAACAGCATGCGGTTACGTTTTCTGCAGCGATGGCCGCGTCTGGGTTAAAACCGTTCTGCGCTATCTATTCGACCTTCCTGCAGCGCGGCTATGATCAGGTTGTGCATGATGTCGCCCTTCAGAACTTACCAGTTCGATTTGCCATCGACCGCGCTGGATTGGTTGGCGCGGATGGCGCGACACATGCGGGTGCCTTTGACGTTGGGTATCTTACGGCCCTACCAAACATGACAGTTATGGCGGCGTCGGATGAGGCCGAGCTCAAACACATGGTCGCAACAGCTGTCGCACATGACAGTGGCCCGATTGCATTCCGCTACCCGCGAGGGTCTGGCAATGGGGTTGAGATGCCGGAGCGGGGAGAGGTTCTTGAAATCGGTAAGGGGCGTGTTCTTCAAGAAGGTACAGACGTCGCCTTCCTGAGTTTTGGAGCACATCTCGCCGAGGTCGAAGCCGCCGCTCGGTTGTTGGAAAAAGATGGTGTGAGCGTGACGATCGCGGATGCGCGTTTTGCCAAGCCACTGGATATCGATCTGATCGTTAAGTTAGCCAGAACGCACGAAGCATTGATCACAGTCGAACAGGGTTCGCGCGGTGGTTTTGGCGCGATGGTCTTGCACGAACTGGCGGACCGCGGCGCACTGGATCGGGGTCTGAAGATCCGCACAATGACGTTGCCTGATCGGTTTATCGACCAGGCGTCACCAGATGAGATGTACGCCGACGCGGGCATGACCCGTTTTGATCTCTACAAAATGGCAGTATCTCTGACATCAAGCGATGGAAAGGTTGTGCCGCTTAGCAAAGGGGCGTGAACGTTAAATCCAATCCAAAGCGTCATCGACAAGGCCAGTCACACTGATCGTGAACTCCGTACCTAGGGCGGAATCAACCAAGGCTGCATGATCGTCGATAAGCTCTTTCGCTTCGACGACCGAGGCGATGCTTCCATCAAAGGTTTGCATGGCGGTGTTGGCAACAGACACGTTGTTGAGGCCGTTCACCACAGCGTAGTACGCACCGATTTCCGCCTTGGTTTCGAGGAATTGCGCGTCTGCGGCACTGCCGGTGGCAGCCTTTGCGCCGTCGATCATCGCCAAAATAAATTCGGACCGCTCGACGGCGCCGCTATCCAGAATGCCAGTCCAGTAGTCGAACCCTGTATCATCCGGCGCACGGCCTAGAATGTTGGAATAAACAGCCGCCACGAAGTCACCCGTGCTGCTTGAACCACCATAAAGCGCTTGGGTCTCAGGCTGATCAAAGAACAGGCGCGCGATGTCATTCATCGACATGCCGTCAGCAAGTGCCGATCCCCAGAACAACAAGCCTGTCGAATCCGGTGCACGGTTGAAATAGGCGACATAGAGTTCGCAGAACGCCAGCATGTCAGCTTCTGTCAGGGTGCTGACATTGGTGAAGCGACTGAGTTCGAAAGGCGTTCCGTCGAATTCGAGAATTTCGATACTATTCAGCGTATCGGTGCCATCACCGCCGCTGCGATCTTCGATCACGATCGAGCCGTTGCTGATCGTCAGCCCGTAATTTGATATGTCATTCATGTAGACAGCGGTATCGGTGCCGTCCCCGCCGGACAGAATGTCGTTGCCACCGGACCCTGTGATCCGGTCATCTTGATCTGTGCCAACAAGGTTTTCGGCCGTTGCTGTGCCGACCAGAACGCCGGAAGCGTCTGGTTGTGTATCGACCGTTTCCGGCGAGTGGGTCGTTTGCTCGACGATATCCGGGGTTGTTTCACCGCCGGTCATCGCAAAGTTCTGCGTAACCATGACGGAATGATACTTGCCGGACCCATAGTCATAGGTGCCGGTTTGAATACCGATGCCGACGACCTCGAGATCGGGCATAAGGATATTTTCACGGTGTCCGGGACTGTTCATCAACGCGAGGTGCAGATCATACACGTCGTCGAACAGACCTTCGTCGCCGCGTTCACTTTGCGCGGCGATATTTTCAGCAGTGCGCCATGACCCCGAAAGGTCGAACCCTTCGGCAGTCATACGTTCCGTCGGCGTGGATCCATCCACGCCGGTATGGCTGAAGACATTGTTTTCAAGCATCCACAAGGAATGCTCATCAGCGGACGCGTTTAAGACCTTATCGAGAACAAGTGCGTTCAAGCCGCGGCTTGTGCGCTCCTCGTTTACAAGATCCAACATGTACCGTTCCAGATCACTGGCGGTGGCAGCAGACATCTCAAACTCCCCAGTTCGAGCCCCAAGTAAATGTCTAGGGAAAGACTAGGGCAAGAAACAGGAGCGAATGTGTTTAAAATTAGCTATTTTATGCTGGGTTTACGCAGGAAACCGCCAGCTTTCCGAAGATTTGTGGCGCGTATGTGTCAAGGTAAATGCGCAACCAGGGGGTAAAGCGGCTAGGTTCCTTAACCACTTCTTGCACCAAATCGCCATAGCGTACCCATCGCGTCGCCATGACTTCGTCGGGATTGAGCGACACTTTCGGTGCTTTCTCGACTTCGGCCACGAAGATATCGACAACCTCGTGTTCAATCAAACCACCACCCACGTCGGCGCGATACTCAACGCGGTCTCGGTAATCGAGGGCCAGACCGGTGATACCCAGTTCTTCATTCAGGCGGCGGTTGGCACAGGCCAAGCTGCTTTCCTTCCAGTTCGGATGGGTGCAGCATGTGTTCGCCCATAATCCCGGTGTGTGGTATTTTCCCATCGCACGCCGCTGGATCAGAATCTCATCCCCGCGCAGCACAAACACAGAGATCGCTTTGTGTTTGAGACCTCGAATGTGAGCGTCGAGCTTTTCAACGGGCTCGAGCGTGTCTCCACGCCAAGCAGGGATCAGAGTTTGCGTCATACATGTGTCTCCCGCACAAGTCCCAATAAGTGACGCGCGTTCTTGAAGCCGATCTTCAGGTGCGCCATGGGCCGTGCTTTCACGAGCTTTTTGTTCATATACGCCTCAAAGGTGAGCTTTTGAACATCGACATCGTGACACAGGGACACAAAGCGTTCCCTGCGTGAGTCGCTTTTGTAGTAGGCGTCTTGCATCTGGCCCAATACTCGGAACACCATCTTGTGCTCTTTCATGAACAGCTTGCGGGCCAGTGTCAGGTTCTTGATCTTGCCAGTTTTCAATGCTGCCGCGCAGGCGGTTGCGGCATGACGCCCACAGATCATCGCATAGTAAATGCCTTCACCGCTTGAGGGCGCAACGACACCTGCCGCATCGCCCGCAACCAAAACATCATTCCCGTTATCCCACTTGTTCAGGGGCTTCAGCGGAATGGGCGCACCTTCCTTGCGGAGCGTCTCGCAATTGGTAAGGCCAGACGCCTCGCGCAAGGCAGCGGTTGCTTCCTTGAGGTTTACGCTTTGCACATATGTCCCCATTCCGACTGAGGTTGTGCCGCCATGAGGGAAAACCCAACCGTAAAAGTCGGGGCTGATTGCGCCATCGTAGATCACGTCGCAACGTACAGGGTCGTAGACATCGTTCTTTTCCGGTGCGGCGATGATCTCGTGATAGGCAAAGACCAATGGCACCTTGTCTCCACCGGGAATTTCGTCTCGGGCCACGCGGGAATTGGCACCATCGGCGCCAATTATCAGCTTGGTTTCAAGCGCCCGCTCTTCGCCGCTTTCCTTGTCGCGGTAGATGATCGACCGCGTTTTCTTGGCAGTGTCGCGTTCGATCCGGACATAAGTCCCAGTAAATTTCTGTGCGCCGGCGTTCACTGCGCGGTCCCGCAGGAAAGGGTCAAAATCTTTGCGATCGACCATTCCAACGAACCCGTTTTCAATCGGGATATCGACGTGCCGCCCGGTTGGCGAAATCATTCGAGCGGTGTTCACCTTCGCGACAAGCTGATCCTCCCCAATGTCAAAGTCCTGCATCAGGCGCGGGGGAATGGCGCCCCCGCAGGGTTTGATTCGGCCTTCACGATCAAGCATCGCGACTTTGTACCCCGAACGGGCCAAATCCTCGGCGGCTGTTGCACCGCATGGGCCACCGCCTACAACAACGACGTCATACATGGTCATTCTCCTGCGATCAGTTCGGCTTGTGCAGGGCTGCCCTCCATAATGCGCAGAGCCATGAAAGCAGCGCACAGGAACAACCCAGCTTCAAATACAAAAACGGCGCCAAAGGCCGGCGCGTCGGTGGTCATTGTCCGCATAACGTCTGCGGCGGCTGCACCGGTCAGGCCACCGAAACCAGCCGCGATGGCTTGCGCTGCGCCCCACAGGCCCATTCGCGTGCCTTCGCGCTTTTCCCGACCTTCGCCTGCCAATGCCATCATCGACCCGATAGCAGCGACGGCGAAGGCGCCATTAAAAAAGCCTAAGGCGAAGACGGCGGGTAACAGAGTCTCGGACAGGGCATAACCGCCGAGAATGGCGATCACGCACAAGCTGGCGGCCGATCCTAGACAACCGCCAATCACCCAGTTGCGAAGACAGCCAAAGCGCAGCGCGGTTGCGGCGATGCCAACCGTCAACATGCCCAAGAATACGCCACCATTTTGGATGCCGGACAGCGTGGTGCTTTCGCCGGGGGTGAAGCCAAAGACGAGGCCCGCATAGGGCTCAAGGATCAGTTCCTGCATGAAGTAGGCGGTCATCGACAGGAAGACAAAGATCGTGAACAGCCGCGCTTTGGGTTCGGCCCAAACCTCGGCCAATCCTTCGCGGAAGGGTACGGGATCGGGTTCTGGTGCCGCTTCGACACCGCGTTCGATGCGCCATGTTGCTAGAACCGTGATCGCCAATGCGGCGAGGGCGACACCTGTGACCACTTCGATCAGAACTGCGGGCGTGTAGGGATCAAGCAATTGACCAACGACACCGGCGGTCATTGCAATGCCAAAGATCATCATCAGCCAGGTGATCGTGGCAGCTGCTGCGCGGCGGTGCGGTGCGGTTGCTGTGGCAAGCAGTGCGAGGACGGACGTACCCGCAGCGCCAGCACCAAGGCCAATCAGCGCATAGGCCAGAACCGACATCGCCAGACCAACCGCATAGCTGGTCGCCATCTCGACAACGCCCAGCGCGGCCAGCACGCCACCGGCTGCAAGAATGACCATGCCCCGCAGAATCCAACGTGTGCGATTGCCGCCCTTATCCGACAGGAACCCCCAATTGGGTCGTGTGATCTGGATTCCGTAATGCAGCCCGACCAACATGCCCGGCAGAACGGCGGGCAACGCCAGTTCGACAACCATCAGACGGTTGAGCGTGGATGTGGTGAGCACAACGATGGCACCAAGAGCCATTTGGACCAGACCAAGTCGAACAATGGCAAGCCAACCTAAAGTCATCAGACAACTCCCATCGCGCGGAGGGCAAAGGCCGAAACCATCATGCCAGAGACATACATCAGGACGCCTGTTGCATTATACCAAGGCGCTTTTGCCTTTGGGTCTTTGAGCATGACGGACATGGCCCAAAGCTGGCCCAGCATGAGTAATAGAACAATCGCGGCGTGTGTGGATTGCCCCCATTTCGCCAAAGCAAGAATGACAAAAACCTGCGGAGCGATCATCACGCAGCAGGCGACCTTGGCCGCCTTTTCCGGCCCTAGTGTGACAGGTAGTGAATTCACTCCCATCTGTGCGTCACCTTCGAGCGCCTTAAAGTCGTTGAGTGTCATGATCCCATGCGCACCGATCCCATAGAGTAACGCGATCAGGATAATTGGTCCCGAAGGGAGCGTCTGACTGAGAACGGCGGCTCCGGTGAACCACGGCAGGGATTCATAGGACAGCCCGACCAAACCCGGTCCGAACCAGCCGGACCGCTTTAGTCGGATTGGTTCGACGGAATATGCCCAAGCTGCAATCACTCCGACGACAGTTGCGATGAAACCCCAGGTTCCCAAGGTCGCGCCCAAAGCCAGTGACAGTGTCGACATCGCAAGCGCGATCCACAATCCCCATCGCCCGGGGATACGACCCGAAGGAATGGGTCGATTCGGTTCGTTAATCGCATCGACGTGTCGGTCGCACCAATCGTTGGCGGCTTGGCTCATTCCGCAGACCACTGGACCGGCAAGGATCACGCCGACAATAAGAAGGCCAAGGTGTTCGGTGATGGCCACACCCGAGGCCACGGCCCCGCACGCATAGGCCCACATCGGCGGGAACCATGTGACGGGTTTGATCAGTTCCAGCATGGCTGAAGGGGCAGGATAGCGATCGTTGTGTAAACTAATGCTGACAGTCATGTGTAAACTAGACACGACAAATCGATTCACATCAAGTGAAACAGCGCGGTCAAATTAGGAATTAAATAGGACGTACAGACGCTATGGCAGCGTCATTCGCCGTCACCATCCTTGTTCAGCAAGCCGTACTTGCGAAGCTTGACATAAAGGCTCTGTCTGGACAGCCCAAGCATCTCGGCTGCGGCCACACGGTTGTTCCGGGTCAGGCTAACAGCGGTCTCGATACACATCTTTTCGACAACGTCCGTGGTTTCCGAGACAATTTCTTTAAGGGTGGCGGACCCGACCAACTCCATCACATTGCGGTTTGATTCTTCGCTGGTATGAAGTGGCGCCTTGCGCATTGTGTCGACTCGGCTGATGTCGCGGATGACAAAGCCCAGCGTCGGTTCGCTACGATCTTCAAAGAAAGTGACGGACATTTCGACCGGAGTCTTTGCCCCGAAATCATTAAGCAGCTTGGTGGAATACATCCGCATTTGACCGGTGCGGCGGGCGTTTTCGACCAACACGCTCATGTCGATCTGACCGCGACCAAGGAAGTCCGAAAAGCTGCGACCCCGCACATCGACCGCGTGCGCAGCGTCGACAAGGTCCAAAAACGCATCGTTGCAGGCTTCTATCGTGCCTGTGGCCGATGTGAACACAAACGCGTCCGGCCCCTTTTCGAACACAACAGAAAGATTCTGCGACAGGTTGTCGATCCGTGCTGTTGTTTCATCGGACGTGGTAAGGCGACAGATCAGAATGCGCTCGCCCGCGGCGCGGAACACCTGTGGCGTGATCATAACGCGTTGGCGTCCTCGGCGAGATTGAACTTCGAGGCTCGCGTTACTTTCCGAAATAGACGCGTTGATCAGTGCTTCCGTAAATTCTTCTGTTCGCTTGTCACGAAATTCTTGCGCGAAGCTTGTGCCAATCAAATCATCTCGGCTGGACTGCAAAAGTGTCGCCGCCGGGTCGTTCAAATCTTTGATCTTGCCGTCATTGACTGAAACGAAAACGATGTTGTCTCGGACCGTTCTTAGCAACAAGCGATACCGTGAATCGAATTCGCGTCGCGCTTCGTATCCTTGTTCAAGCGACATTTGCGCCTGCACAAGCTGTTGCTGCGTCTCTGCGATCGGACGAAGGTCGCGCCCCAGCATGAGGAATGAGCCGTCAGAACCAAATGGATGAAAACTGTACCGAACCGGGAATTCCCAAACCGCGTTGTCCGTGTGGTTAAGTTCGATGGATCGGGATGGTGTTTCGCCCTTTTCCATCAACTCCATAACGGCTTCGATCTTGGGGTGACTTTCGCGGGTCAGAAAATCCATCAGAGGGCGTCCCTCCCAATGGTTCAACTTACCAAAAGATGTCTCGTTCGGGTTGATCATGACCGACAGCACTTTGCCGCCACGTGACACCACGAGCGCTATGTCAGACGCAACGGTAATGATACTCGACAAGACCTCGGCGTCGATAAGTGGAACGGATCCGCTACTCCAGAAACTGGACCCACTTGTGTTCATTACCGCGTCAAAGACCTGCTTCTGGACTTGTTCTTTTGGCACAGCTTCAACGCAACCTTCACATCGTTTGTCACCAGATCAACATCAGTCTTCTCTTTGACTCCGTCCGCGAGGTTCAGAACAATTCCTCCCAGAACCAACGGCGGGGGTGCCAAAACACCGGTCCTTATGCGTTTAACCAACTTTGCGATTGATGCAAGCGCGTCGGGGCGTGACCCCGAAAACAGAACCATATCGTAACTTTCTTCTGACAGCGCTCTGATGATGGTTTCATCACGAGCTCCGAACAGAATTCGCACCGAAGCGCCGGCACGTCGCATCTGCGCAGTTGCGACGTGCGGCCCAAGTGTGTGACTGTCATTGCCCTGAAGCAGCAAGAGCACGTTGGTCCCGTTTGCGATCTCGGTTGGCTTTGCCGTCCAAGGCGGTGCGAGCATTGTTAATAGACCTTGCAAGCGTGCGGTGGCGATTGTCACCTTGGCAAAGCCAATAATGTCTTCCGACCACATACGACCCATTTCGCGTGCAGCTTGGGGAATATAGATATCGACGATTTGGTCGGGACTGATCCTGCGGTCCTTGAGATCCTCAAGAAGCAGTTCGGCGTTAAATGCACCTGGCTGGAGCGCAACATCCACCAACTTCTGAATCACACTGTTCCGGATTGTTTGAGCACCCTCATCGCCCTTATCGCTTATGACAGAGAGAACGGTTGACGCCAAAGCAGAGATGTCGAGTCTTCCCTCCTCGGAAGACACGCGATCGTCGGTATGGTCATTTGCCATTGTCACATCCTCGCAACCGATAATGCAGGACACATGTCAAGCACATCAGACATCTATAGTTTCTGATTCTCGACCGAAAATGTCAAAGATAATTGACACAGAGTATCGTTCAGCTTTCCTTTCAACGCGATAGATACCGGACAAACCCCAAAATTATATGGCTATCCTCGGCGTTTCGAGAATCAGTCCGAGATCTCAGGAGGTGTAAATCTCACTGGTCATGTGTGTAAGTTTTAATTGACACTTGGCGCCACCAGTAGATACTTTTTAGGGAACAAGGACGGAATCGCAGACATGGCAGGATCGCATCGCGCCGCTGGAAAACCAGTCTTTCTCTATACGGAGGAGCAGCGCGCACGTCGTGACAACAGCATTTGGACGATCATCCAAGGGGTGCTTGCGCCCATTCAATTCCTTGTTTTCCTCGTATCTTTGGCCTTGGTCGTCCGCTATCTCATCACTGGTTCAGGTTATGATGCGGCTACGATTTCCATCCTGATCAAAACGGTCTTCTTGCTGACGATTATGGTCACCGGCGCAGTCTGGGAAAAGGTTGTCTTTGGCCAATATCTCTTCGCGCCCGCGTTCTTTTGGGAAGACGTGTTCTCGTTTCTCGTGATTGCGTTGCATCTGGCTTATGTTTGGGCGCTCTGGACCAGCACGTTGAGTCCCACCGAAGAGATGTGGCTCGCTCTGGCAGCTTATGCCGCCTACGTCATCAACGCAGGTCAATTCCTTTGGAAGCTGCGCGTCGCGCGACTTCAGGCCAGCGCCTCTCAAATAGCAGAGGAGGCTGCGGCATGACCGAGCAATTCTCTCCACCACCGTCGCGCGGGTGTTCGAACACGCCTGTCCTCAAGCAACGGGGTCAGCATGAAGTCTTTTGCGGTTTAACTGGAATCATTTGGTTGCACCGCAAAATGCAGGATGCGTTCTTCTTAGTCGTCGGCAGCCGAACCTGTGCGCACCTTCTGCAATCTGCGGCTGGTGTGATGATTTTCGCTGAACCACGTTTCGCCACCGCGATATTGGAAGAAACTGATCTGGCCGGGATGGCTGATGCACAGCAAGAGCTCGATCGTGTCGTCAGCTCACTGCTTGAGCGGCGCCCCGATATCAAACAGCTGTTTCTTGTTGGGTCCTGCCCATCCGAAGTGATCAAGCTTGATCTCGCCAAGGCGGCTGAACGGATGAGCGCGCAATTTGCCCCAAATGTGCGTGTGCTGAGTTATTCGGGTTCGGGTATTGAGACGACCTTTACTCAGGGTGAAGATGCTTGTCTTGCGGCAATGGTTCCGGTCCTACCGCCAACTGATGCACGCGAATTGCTTCTTGTTGGCGCGTTACCGGACGTGGTCGAGGAGCAGGCGATTGGGTTACTCGAAGCGATGGGCATCGGCCCAATCCGCGTTTTGCCGGCGTCCCGAGTGAATGATGAGTACGGCATTGGCGGGAACACGCTTTATGCACTGACGCAGCCATTCCTGACGGACACACACGAAGCGCTGCAGCGCCGTGGCGCCAATCATATCGCAGCTCCTTTCCCGTTTGGTGAAGAGGGGACAACCCAGTGGCTCCGCGCCATTGCGGATCAGTTTGGCGTTTCGGATGCCAAGTTTGCTGAAGTTACCGATGCTCCACGCGCCCGCGCCCGCAAAGCTGTTTCCCAAGCGTCTGAGGCGCTTAGGGGCAAGTCGGTGTTTTTTTTCCCGGATAGTCAGTTGGAAATCCCACTGGCCCGTTTTTTGACACGAGAATGCGGAATGGAGGCCATCGAGGTTGGTGCGCCGTTCATCCACAAGGCCGTGATGACGCCCGATCTTGATTTGTTGGCCGAAGGTCCGGTCATTGCTGAAGGTCAGGATGTGGACAAGCAGCTTGATCGCTGCCGCGCCACCGCGCCCGATCTTACCGTGTGTGGCCTAGGTCTTGCCAACCCACTCGAAGCGGTTGGACTGACCACCAAGTGGGCCATCGAATTGGTCTTCACACCGGTACATTTCTACGAACAGGCAGGCGATCTTGCGGGGCTCTTCTCGCGCCCGGTTCGCCGCCGCAGCCTTCTCAATCTGGAGGCGGCAGAATGAAACTGACCGTTTGGACATATGAAGGCCCGCCGCATGTCGGCGCGATGCGCGTCGCCACTGGAATGACCGGCTTGCACTACGTGTTGCACGCGCCGCAGGGCGACACATACGCTGACCTTCTGTTCACGATGATCGAACGGCGCAATCACCGCCCGCCAGTAACCTACACCACGTTTCAGGCGCGTGATCTTGGTGCAGACACCGCCTACCTGTTCAAGGATGCTGCAATAGCTGCCTATGAGCGGTTCAAGCCCGAAGCGATGATCGTCGGCGCGTCCTGCACCGCCGAGCTGATCCAAGATGACCCTGGCGGTCTGGCAGAAACACTTGGCCTGCCAATCCCCGCTATTCCGCTCGAACTTCCCAGCTACCAGCGCAAGGAAAATTTTGGCGCTGACGAGACTTTCTTTCAGATCGTCCGTCATCTTGCAAAACCGATGGAAAAGACCGCGCGGGTGACGGCCAACCTGATTGGTCCGACTGGTCTGGGATTCCGTCATCGCGACGACATCGTCGAAGTGACGGGCTTACTGATGGATATGGGAATCGAGGTGAATGTCGTGGCCCCGATGCCCGCGTCGCCGTCGGAAATCGCCAAGATGGGGCAGGCGCATTTCAACGTACTTATGTACCCCGAGACAGCGGAAACTGCGGCCCGCTACATGGAACGCGAGTTTGGACAGCCTTATACCAAGACCGTTCCCATCGGCGTTGGCGCCACACGGGATTTCGTTGCAGAAGCGGCAAAATTGGCTTCAGTAGAGCCTGTTTTGGACGAAAGCCGCCTGCGGTTACCGTGGTATTCGGCCAGCGTGGATAGCACCTATCTTACTGGCAAACGCGTGTTCTTGTTTGGCGACGGCACACATGTTGCTGCTTGCGCCCGCATCGCCCGTGACGAGATGGGATTCGAGGTGGTCGGCATGGGTTGCTACAACCGCGAACAGGCTAGGATGCTGCGCGGTTTGGCTAAAGAGTACGGTGTCGAAGCTCTTATCACCGACGATTACCTTGAGGTCGAACGCCGGGTCGAAGAATTGGCGCCGGAACTGATCCTGGGCACCCAAATGGAACGCCATATCGGCAAGCGACTTGGCATTCCTTGCGCGGTCATTTCCGCTCCGGTTCATGTTCAGGACTTTCCTGCTCGCTATAGCCCTCAGATGGGTATCGAAGGCGCAAACGTGATCTTCGACACATGGGTTCATCCGCTGGTCATGGGCTTGGAAGAGCACCTACTCACCATGTTCCGCGAAGACTTTGAGTTCCACGATGATGCCGGTGCGAGCCACCATGGTCACAAGGCCAAGCTGCGCGAAATCGGGCTTACAGAGAGCAAAGAAAAAGAGACTGTTTTGCCTGAACCGGCACAAATGAGTTCTGGCCCGGTCGAGATTGTCTGGCTTCCTACTGCTGAAAAGGAACTGAAGAAAATTCCATTCTTCGTGCGCGGTAAGGCCAAGCGAAACACCGAGACATTCGCGTCAGAACGCGGTGTCCAGGAAATCAGCGTCGACACGCTTTACGAAGCGAAGGCCCATTATGCGCGATAGTTTCACTGAAGCCCGGGCGTATAACATCGCCATCATCACATTGGACAGCCATTCGGCTGGACCTGTGGCACGGGCCTCTGTGAACCTAGCGCGCGATTTTCCTGGTCTGAGCGTATCGGTGCATGCGGCGGCTGAATGGGCCGAAACGCCGGAAGCTTTGACCGAAGCACGGTCAGCGATCGCCAATGCAGATATGGTCGTGGCAAACCTTCTGTTTCTTGAAGAGCATATAAAGCCAATCATCGACGATTTGCGTGCGGTTCGGGATAAAGTCGATGGCATGGTTGGTGTCATCGCAGATGCCGAAATCATCAAACTGACGAAGATCGGCAAGCTTGACATGAGCAAACCCGCGTCTGGGTTGATGAAGATCCTCAAGTCGCTCAAGCCTAAGTCGGACGACTCTGAAGTTGAAAAGGGCGAAAAGCGGATGCAGCAATTGCGCCGCTTGCCCAAGCTTCTCAAGATGGTGCCTGGCAAGGCGCAGGATCTGCGTTCGTGGTTCCTTGTGATGCAGTATTGGCTTGGTGGTTCTGACGACAATATTGAATCAATGGTCCGGTATCTGCTGGGCAAGTATGCCCGGGGCCGTGACGAGTGGCTGGGTTCTGTGGCTGAGGCGCCGATTGAATACCCAGATGTGGCTCTGTATCACCCGGATTTGCCCAATCGAATTGCCACTGACCTTGCTGATTTACCGCGGCCGGCCAAGGTAAAGGCGACCATCGGCCTACTGTTGATGCGGTCATATGTGCTGGCCAATGACACTGCACATTACGATGCGGTGATCCGCGCGTTCGAAGCCAAAGGTATGGCGGTCGTCCCTGCATTTGCCGGTGGTCTGGATGGCCGTCCAGCAATTGCCGAGTTCTTTCGCAAGGATGGGAGGACAACAATCGACACGATGGTGTCTTTGACCGGATTCAGCCTTGTTGGCGGTCCAGCTTACAATGACAGCAACGCCGCGATTGGCGTTCTTACGGACCTCGACATCCCTTACATCGCGGCACATCCGCTTGAGTTTCAGACTTTGGGACAATGGGCGAATGGCGAACAGGGTCTCGGCCCGATTGAAACGACTATGTTGATCGCGTTGCCTGAATTGGACGGCGCAACGAGCCCAACCGTTTTTGGGGGGCGTCATGGGCCAGATGGGTGCAAAGGGTGCCACTACCAATGCCCCTGCGACGCGCAAAGCAAAGCGATGGCGCCCTGCCGTGAACGGATCGATAGCCTTGCCGAAAAGGCGCTGCGTCAGGCCACGCTAAGGCGCAAGCAGAATGCCGACAAGAACGTTGCGATTGTCCTGTTTGGGTTCCCGCCGAATGCGGGTGCCGTTGGTACGGCGGCATATCTCAGCGTCTTTGAATCTTTGTTTAATACGCTTCACGCGATGAAGGCCGATGGGTACGACATTGACCCACCAGAAACCGTTGATGCGCTGCGGGCTGCCGTTCTTGACGGCAATGCCAAGCAATATGGCCAAGAGGCCAATGTCGCCGCCCATGTCAGCGCAGACGACATCGTGCGCAACACGCCGCCTCTGAAAGCCATCGAAGCGGTTTGGGGTCCGGCACCGGGAAAGATCCAGTCTGACGGGCGGGGTGTGTTTGTTCTGGGGGCACAATTCGGCAAGGTGTTTATCGGCGTTCAGCCTACCTTCGGCCACGAAGGCGACCCGATGCGGTTGCTGTTCGAACGCGGATTTGCACCGACCCATGCTTTCGTGACGTTCTATCTGTGGATGCGCAACACCTTCTGTGCAGATGTAGTGCTGCATTTCGGCATGCACGGCGCGCTGGAATTCATGCCGGGCAAGCAGGCTGGACTTGGTGCGCGCGACTGGCCTGATCGTTTGATTGGTGAGATGCCAAACGTGTATCTCTATGCCTCCAACAACCCGTCCGAAGCATCGTTAGCCAAACGTCGGTCCGGTGCGGTAACGGTTACGCATCTGACTCCGCCATTGGCACAATCCGGTCTCTATAAGGGTCTTCAGGAGCTTAAGGACAGCCTGACGCGCTGGCGGTCTCTTGATCCTTCGGACCACGAACGGGCTGAATTAGAGACGCTTATTGCTGAACAAGCTGAAGCCGTTGACATGCAGGGGACGGAACCCGACGTGTTGTGGCTCAAGCTGTTGGAGACCGAAGACGCGCTTATTCCCGATGGGCTGCACATTGTCGGTAAGACCTTTAGCGACGGTGCCCGAGCGGAATATCTCAGGTTGATCGACAATGCGGATGACGCAACCAAAGCGCGGGTTGATGCATTGTTGCAGGAAGAGACAGAGCTTGCTGGTCTTTTACGCGCCATGGCTGGACGTTTTACCCCACCCGTACCGGGAGGTGATCTGATCCGGTCGACAGATGTTCTGCCGACGGGCCGCAACATTCACGCGTTTGATCCATTCCGCATGCCGACCGAGTTCGCTTGCCGAGATGGCGCGAAGCAAGCCGAACTTTTGTTGGCCACGCACAAGACCCTGCCGCGTACCGTGGCGTTGGTTTTGTGGGGGTCGGACAACATCAAATCTGACGGCGCACCGTTGGCGCAAGCCTTGGCGCTCATTGGCGCTAAACCACGATTTGACAGTTTTGGTCGGATCTCGGGTGCTGACCTTATTCCGCTGGAAGAACTTGGTCGTCCGCGCATCGACGTTGTTATGACCTTGTCTGGGATTTTCCGCGATCTTCTACCCTTGCAGACGCGTATGCTGGCAGAGGCTGCCAAGAAGGCGGCTGAGGCGGACGAGCCGCTAGAGCTGAACTACATCCGCGCACATGCGTGGGTCTATGCGCAAGAAAACGGCGTTGATCTGGAAACTGCCGCTCTGCGTGTGTTCTCGAACGCCGAAGGGGCATACGGGGCGAACGTTAATGCACTGGTCGACAGTTCTGCATTTGGCGACGAAGACGAACTGGCCGATGCTTACGAGGCGCGGAAATCCTTTGCCTACGGTGTGAATGGTAAGGCGGCCGCCAACCCTGCGCTGCTTCAGGAAACGCTAAAGACTGTCGATGTGGCGTACCAAAATCTTGAGTCCGTGGAACTGGGAGTGACCACCGTCGATCACTACTTCGACACGCTGGGTGGGATTTCCCGCGCGGTGAAACGCGCACGCGGTGGTCAGGAAGCGGCGATCTACATTTCAGACACCACGCGTGGCAAAGGCAAGGTGCGCACACTTCAGGATCAGGTCGCATTGGAAACGCGGTCGCGCAGCCTGAACCCAAAATGGTTCGAAGGCATGCTTAAGCATGGTGCAGAAGGTGTGCGCCAGATCGAGGCGCAAGTGACCAACACGATGGGTTGGTCCGCCACCACCGGTAAAGTGGAACCTTGGGTCTATCAGCGTCTGAGTGAGACTTTCGTTCTGGACGAAGACATGCGCGCGCGTTTGGCGGACCTGAACCCGACCGCATCGAGCCGCATGGCAAACCGTCTGCTTGAAGCCCACGACCGCAACTATTGGCATCCCGATGCCGAAATGCTGGCGGCGTTGCAAGACGCTGCCGACGCTCTGGAAGATCGCCTTGAGGGGATCGCTGCAGAATGAGCGCCAACACGTATAACCGGAGGCCAAAATGAGCCCACTTGACGCAAAAAGCCCGCCCGCTGCCCGTGCAGCCCTGCGCGAAGCCGCAGGTTTGGAAGCGCGCGGCTTGTCCGCGCCGCCCGTTCTGAAAGGACAAGATGGCGAAGGATCGGTGCAGGTGCATCAGGACAATTCGATGAAGATCGAAGGTGCCAAGGTGTTCGCTGTTTACGGTAAGGGCGGGATTGGCAAATCGACAACGTCGTCGAACCTATCCGCTGCGTTTTCCAAGCTCGGCAAGCGCGTGTTGCAGATCGGATGCGACCCGAAGCACGACAGCACCTTCACGCTGACTGGCAAACTACAATCGACGGTGATCGACATTCTGAAAGAGGTCGATTTTCACGCCGAGGAACTGCGCCCAGAAGATTTCATGGCAGACGGTTTCAACGGTGTGAAATGTATCGAAGCCGGTGGACCGCCTGCCGGTACCGGATGTGGCGGTTATGTTGTTGGTCAGACCGTCAAATTGCTCAAGCAACATCACCTTCTGGAAGATACGGACGTGGTGTTATTCGACGTGCTGGGTGACGTTGTGTGCGGTGGCTTTGCGGCGCCGTTGCAACATGCTGACCGTGCGGTGATTGTCACGGCCAACGATTTCGACAGCATCTACGCGATGAACCGGATCATTGCTGCGGTTCAAGCTAAGTCGGCCAATTACAAGGTGCGTCTGGCAGGCTGTGTAGCAAATCGGTCCAAGGACACTGACGAAGTCGATCGCTACTGCAACGAGGTTGGGTTCAAACGCATCGCGCATATGCCCGATTACGACGCGATCCGCCGGTCGCGCCTTAAGAAAAAGACGCTGTTCGAGATGCCGGACGAGGAAGACATCGTTCTGGCCCGCAAGGAATACATCCGTCTGGCGGAAACCCTGTTCAACGGAACCGAGGCTATGGCGCCGAAGCCTCTGGAAGACCGCGAAATCTTTGAGCTTTTGGGATTCGATTGATGAGCTACGACGCCACACGCGATCGGGTCGAACACTATTTCGACCGTACGGCGACCAAGGTTTGGGAGCGTCTGACATCAGACGCGCCGGTCAGTCGTATTCGCGAAACCGTGCGCAAAGGCCGAGACCAGATGCGTGAAAAGTTGTTGTCGGCGTTGCCGTCCGACTTGAACGGTGTCCGCGTTCTGGATGCCGGATGTGGCGCTGGGCAGATGACGCAAGAACTGGCTCAACGCGGGGCAGACGTGGTTGCTGTCGATATTTCACCGTCGCTGGTCAAGATCGCGCGCGACCGGCTGCCAGAGCAATTGCTATCTCGTGTAACATTCGCAAGTGGAGACATGCTGTCGACAGATCATGGAGTGTTCGACCACGTGATCGCGATGGACAGCCTGATCTACTACACAGAGTCCGACATCCGCGCTGCATTGGCCAAGCTGGGAGAACGCACACGTAGTTCGGTTGCATTTACTGTTGCCCCACGCACGCCCTTGTTGATGACGATGTGGTACGCGGGCAAGGTTTTTCCAAAATCGGATCGGTCCCCGACGATGATCCCGCACGGGCCGACGCGGTTGTCAAAAACAGTCTCTGACATTGGGAAAATGACCGATTTGGGCAGAGTGAACTCGGGCTTCTACATCAGCCAAGCCTTGGAGTTTCGCCCATGATCGTAAGCCGCTCTCAGGTGAAGTCTTTGGGCATGAGGGTGCTACCGTTTTCGGACGCGGCATCTGATGACCTGCCTTTGGGCCAACTGCTGCGGCTTGCGTTGTTCCAAGTCTCCGTCGGTATGGCGGGTGTCATGCTTCTGGGCACTTTGAACCGTGTTATGATTGTCGAACTTTCGGTGCCCGCGACTCTTGTTGCAATCATGGTTGCGCTGCCGGTCCTGATCGCGCCGTTCCGCGCCTTGCTTGGGTTCAAATCGGACAATTACCGTTCGGCCATCGGCTGGAAGCGTATTCCCTACCTCTGGTTCGGTACGCTTTGGCAATTTGGCGGCTTGGCCGTGATGCCCGCCTGTCTGTTGGTCCTTGGCGGAGATGTCACTCATGAGGTGCCGTTTGCCGGCGAAGTTCTCGCGGCACTTGCCTTCATCATGACTGGTCTTGGGATGCACATGACCCAGACCGCAGGTCTGGCACTGGCGGCCGACCGCGCGACGGACGAGACCCGCCCACGCGTCGTTTCGCTTCTTTATGTCATGTTCCTTGTCGGCATGGGCCTTTCTGCGATTGTGATTGGTTGGCTGCTTCGCGATTTCTCGGGTGTTCTGTTGATCAGCGTTGTGCAGGGCTGTGCTGTCGTGACTTTGGTGCTGAACGTGATCGCGCTTTGGAAACAAGAGCGCGTGCGCCCTATGAGCAAAGAAGATCGCGAAGCGCCGCAACCGTTGTTCAAGGATGCTTGGGCTGACTTGACCGCCGGTGGAACTGCTGGCCGCCTTTTGGCAGTGGTGTTCCTCGGAACGATGGCTTTCAACATGCAGGATGTGTTGCTGGAACCTTATGGGGGCGAAATCCTTGGCCTGAGTGTGTCATCGACGACATTGCTCACAGCGACATGGGCGCTGGGAGCGCTGCTTGGATTTGGTTTAGCTGCGCGCGTCCTTTCCAAAGGTGGCAACACCTACCGAATGGCGTCTGTTGGTTTGTTGGCGGGGGTCGCAGCCTTCTCTATCGTGATCTTTGCGGCGCCAATGAATTCAACATTTCTGTTTTTCTTCGGTGCCGGCCTAATCGGATTTGGCGGGGGCTACTTTGCGATCTCGACCCTGACAGCCGCCATGACACTTCCTGCCGAAGGGTTTGCCGGTCGTGGGCTCGCGCTTGGCGCGTGGGGCGCGGCGCAAGCCACAGCCGCTGGTTTGTCGACCCTTATCGGAGGCGCTATGCGAGACGGTGTCAACATAGTTGCACTGTCTGGAAACCTTGGCGAAGCGCTGGCCACACCAACGACGGGTTATTCAGTCGTTTACCATATCGAAATCGGACTTCTGTTCGTGACGCTCATCATATTGGGCCGGCTGATCAGCCAGAACAAAAGCATCCCCACCCTCAACCAGAAACCGACAGGGCTGGGCCTTGCCGATTTCCCGACCTGACCAAGGCCCATCAAGGAGAACCAAAAAATGACCGAAGACTATATCCTTGGAAACCTCGACCTCGCGAGTATTTCGCTCTGGTTGTTTTTCATCTTCTTTGTGGGGCTCGTGATCTGGATTCAGCGCGAGAACCAGCGTGAAGGCTATCCGCTTATGGACGAAGACGGTAGCCAGGCTGATGCGGGCGGCGTTTTCCCGAACCCGTCAGACAAGACGTTCGTGCTGCCACATGGTCGTGGCGAATACACTGTTCCGTCAGGCCAGACACCCGAGCGGACGGATATCGACGCGAAATTGACCCGCCAGTTCGACAGCGGTGGTTTTCCATTCGATCCGGTTGGCAATCCGCTGGCCGATGGCGTTGGCCCAGGTAGCTGGGCACCGCGACGGGACGAGCCGGAACTGGACGGTCACGGCCATCCGAAGATCATCCCGATGTCAGGCAGCGAACATTTCCGCGTCTCTGCTGGCCGCGATCCGCGTGGTTTGCCGGTTGTTGCCGGTGACGGTGCCATCGTGGGCAAGATCACTGACATGTGGGTCGACGAGCCGGAACAGATGGTGCGTTACCTCGAGATGGAATTGGATGCCGAATACGGCGGTGGATCACGTCTCGTGCCGATCACTTTTACCCGTATCTGGGGCAACCGCGTAAAGGTGCGTTCGATCTTTGGGGAACATTTCGCTGGTGTTCCGCAACTCGCGTCACCGCAACAGATCACCAAGCTCGAGGAAGAAAAGGTCAGCGCTTACTACGGCGGCGGCACGCTCTACGCGAGTAAGGAACGTCAAGATCCGCAGATCTGATCAAGACAAGGACCAACAGCCGCAGCCACGGCTAATGGAAAGGGAACCCACCATGCCGCACGACGATTTTCAGGTAGAACCGGTCAAAGGTCTTCCAGAGACACCTCCTGAGGGGGAGGTGATCCTCTGGCAAGGCAAACCGGATTGGTGGGCCCTTTCCAAGGAATCGCTGAACCTTTTGTGGGTCGCGGGATACTTTATTTTTCTTGCCGCGTGGCGGTTTGTGGCAGTGGTTGATCTCATGCCGCTAGGACAGGCGATCTGGGCTTCTGTTCCCTTCCTGATCCTCGGTATCATTGTTTGTGCGCTATTGATCGGCATCGCTTGGGCGCAGGCGCATTATACCGTCTACACGGTTACGAACCGCCGCATTGCGATGCGGATTGGAGCTGCGCTGACCGTGACTTTGAACCTGCCTTACACGCAGATTGGGTCGGCCAATCTAGACCGTCGCAAGTCCGGCACTGGCACGATTGCGTTCGACCTGATGGGTGACACACGGATCAGCTATCTTGTGTGCTGGCCGCATGTTCGCCCGTGGCGCGTTTCGCCAACGCAACCGGCGCTGCGCTGTATTCCAGAGGCGGACAAGATCGCAGCGATGATCTCTGAGGCTGCACAGGCACGGGTTTCGACCCCGCAGGTGGAGCGCACCAGCACCGCGGCACCGTCCGCAGTCGCGGCCGAATAGAGGAACTGGTCATGCAAACGCAGACGGTCGACAAAGCCCGTATTCACGCGACAGAGCGGGAACTCGTTCCGCGCCTTTTTGTGCGAGCGATGTTCGGCATGGTCATGATCTGCCTGATCATGGTCAGTGCCTACCGGTGGATGGATGGCCCGCTTCAGTACACCACGCCGGAGTCTCCGGTTGTCATTGAGAAAACGCTGTTTCTTGAGGGCGCTATGAGCGGGGCTGCAAAGGTTTTTGCCGAGGACGGCACATTGATTGCCGAGTATTCGCCGGAAGAGGGCGGGTTTCTATCTGGCATGTGGCGTGTCCTGCAGCGGGAACGCACCAAGGTACGCGT
Organism: uncultured Marivita sp.; assembly: GCA_947503115.1. GTDB lineage: Bacteria > Pseudomonadota > Alphaproteobacteria > Rhodobacterales > Rhodobacteraceae > Marivita. The sequence continues at coordinate 5,866 of CANNCS010000002.1, read as the reverse complement.
TGATCTGAACGGCCCAGTGATCGTTCGGGCGCGTGAGAATAACCGTCTTGAGATCTTTGATCCCAGCACGGGATGGGGGGCCGACCTGATGGGGTTCGGCGCCAATAACTCAGCGGCTTTCGCCAAGCTGCTGAACTAACCAAAAGGGGAACCGATATGGGATTGTTGACCAAAGATATTGAGAAGGCACCCTGCACAGTGGAAATCAGCCACTGTTTCGAGAGCCTGCACGCGCATGTGCGTTTCAACAACGGCGCAGTGATTTATCCCGGTGACGAGGTAAAAGTTCAGGGGCCCGAAATCATGGCTCCGTTTGGGGAAGTGGTGACTGAAGACCGCGAAGCGATCATCGTCCGCGCCTCAAAGCTTGAACAGCTTTGGACCCGCTGGACCGGTGATTTCGAAGTGATGGAACTTTGCGAATTCTCCTTCTCTGAAGAGGTGACGCTATGAACGCCTATACTGGAAAACACACTGCAGATGCGACGTCTGTCGAAGAGGGCCTGGCTATCCAAGAGGAACAGGCGAAATACGATGACGATTTCGCTACCGAAACTGCGATGGCGAACACGCTGCTCACGCCGCGCTTCTACACCACCGATTTTGATGAACTTGACGCGATCAACGTCGATGGCATCCGTGCTGAATGGGATGAGTTGATTGCCCAGATGGAAGCCGATCCGAACAAAGGTCACTTCAAGAAGAATGAAGACTGGGACCATGTCGATTGGGAGAATATGGAGCCGCAGCTGAAAAAGGAATTCATCGACTTCCTGATCTCAAGCTGCACCGCCGAGTTTTCAGGATGTGTGCTTTACAAGGAAATGAAGCGGCGTGGGAACAACAAGGACATCACGCAGCTATTCCAGCTGATGGCCCGTGACGAGGCACGTCATGCCGGATTCATCAACGACGCGCTGCGTGAAGCGGGCCTTCGCGTAAACCTTGGCTTCCTGACACAGTCGAAGAAATACACCTATTTCCGGCCCAAGTTCATCTACTATGCCACTTATCTGTCAGAAAAGATCGGCTACGCCCGTTACATCACGATTTTCCGTCACCTCGAGGCGAACCCCGAACACCGGTTCCATCCAATATTCAAGTGGTTCGAGGAATGGTGTAATGACGAATTCAGCCATGGCGAGGCCTTTGCCTTGTTGATGAAGACTGATCCGAAACTCACGCAGGGCAAGAACGTTCTGTGGATCAAGTTCTTCCTGACGGCCGTTTATGCCACGATGTACGTTCGCGATCACCAACGTCCTGCGTTCCACAAGGCACTGGGCGTTGACCCGGATTGGTATGCGCATGAAGTGTTTACCAAGACGTCGAAACTGACCGAGCAGATTTTCCCAATCACGTTGGATATCGAACATCCGCGGTGGCAACCGACGTTGGAGAAACTTCAGCGCGCCAATGTGCAGATTGCCGAGGGCAAGACGCGGGGCGGTTTCGCCGGAAAGCTCAAGGAATTCTCGGGCTCTGCGAAGGCAGCGATGTGTTTTGTCGCGCTCTATACCATTCCCGCAGTTAAACATCAGGTGCCTGAAATCACACGGCTGGTGCCTGCCTATTGAAGCGGTTTCGCCGCCTACGGGCGGCGACCAAGTGGGGGGCCAGCCCCCCACACCCCCCGGCATATTTTTGAGAAGAAGAAGGACAAAGACGCGTGTTGACTGACCCTTGGATCGCTGCCCTTGTGGCGCTTTTTCTCTGGTGGTTTTCCACCGGAGTGATCCTGATGATGGTCAAATACGCTGATCGTCATGGTCCACGATTTGGCCAAATGTTGTGCATCGCCACATTTCCGATTTTTCTGTTTGGCATCTTTGGGATTTGGGCAAGCACTGACATGGTCGGCCAAGGTGCGGCTTTTCATGCGTTTTTGGCGGCCCTTGCACTTTGGGCCTGGATCGAGATGTCGTTCCTGACAGGCACGATCACCGGTCCGAACCGGTGCGTGTGCCGTGATGACGTTCCCGAATGGGAGCGGTTTATCCGAGCATGGGGGACAATCGCCTACCACGAGATGCTGCTAGCTGCGACGTTGGTGGGGATTTGGCTTTATACAGATGGATCAGCAAACACGTTTGGTTTCTGGACGTTTGCGGTGCTCTTTTTTGCGCGTGTCTCGGCCAAGTTGAACCTGTTTCTTGGGGTTCGCAAAATCAATACCGAATTCCTGCCGAACGTGCTTGCGCATCTGCCCAGCCATTTCCGCATCGCGAAGATGAATTGGCTGTTTCCGATGTCTATCACCGCTCTGACCTTTGCCGTCGCCTGCTGGCTTGAGCGCATTTATTCGGCGGCAACGGTCGGTGATGTGGTGGGCTTTTCCCTGTTGGCAGCCATGACGGCGCTCGCGTTGCTTGAGCATTGGTTCATGGTACTGCCGCTGCCCGACGAGAAACTCTGGCGTTGGATGCTTCCAGCGCCCAATCCAAAACAACAAGATAAGACGATACGAACGGAGGATGCCCATGGACTTTGACAGCCTGTTCAATGCCCAGCTTGATGCCCTGAAAGAAGAAGGGAATTATCGCATTTTTGCCGAACTGGAGCGCAAATGCGGGGCCTTCCCAAAGGCCAGGTCACACGATGATGACTGTCCAGATGAAGTGACTGTTTGGTGTTCCAACGATTACCTTGGCATGGGTCAGCACCCAGACGTGATCAAGTCGATGCAGGATGCTGTCGCTCAGAACGGATGTGGTGCTGGGGGGACGCGGAATATATCTGGCACCAATCACCAGCATAAATTGCTGGAAGACGAGCTTGCCGATTTACACGGCAAGGAAGCGGCGTTGCTGTTTACGTCTGGCTATGTGTCAAACTGGGCGGCTCTTTCTACACTTGGGTCACGTTTGCCGGATGCAGTTATTCTTTCGGACGAGTTGAACCATGCGTCGATGATTGAAGGAATTCGCCACAGCCGTGCCAACAAAGTCATCTGGAAGCACAATGACCCTGAAGACTTGAATCGCAAGTTGGCTGCGCTGCCCAGCAATGCGACAAAGATTGTCGCATTCGAATCGGTCTATTCGATGGATGGCGACATCTGCCCGATGAAGGAAATTGTCGATGTTGCTGAAAGGCACGGCGCGATGACCTATCTCGACGAAGTTCACGCCGTTGGCATGTATGGCCCGCGTGGTGGTGGCGTGTCAGAGCGTGAAGGTTTGGCGGATCGGATCACTTTGATCGAAGGCACGCTGGGCAAAGCGTTCGGTGTGATGGGCGGTTATGTCACCGGCTCCGGAGCTATGTGTGATTTCATCAGGTCGTTTTCGTCCGGTTTCATCTTCACCACTGCGCTGCCTCCGGCGGTTGCGGCGGCGGCTCGTACTTCGATCCAGCATCTGAAGGCAAGCGATACAGAGCGGAGGCAACAGCAAGTTCAGGTTGAGAAATTGCGCAAGCGGTTGGATGACATGGGTATCCCGCATCTTGCCAATCCGAGCCACATCATTCCCGTGATGATCAAGGATCCGGTTAAATGCCGGATGCTGGCGGACATTCTGATGCAGGATTATGGCATCTACGTTCAGCCGATCAATTACCCTACTGTGCCAAAAGGGACCGAGCGTCTGCGGTTTACTCCGGGACCGCTTCATTCCGACGCAGATATTGAGCAGCTTGTTCAAGCTCTCGCAACCCTTTGGAAACAGTGCGCAATCGCGCATCAGGTCGCTTGACTTCGACCTTGCTCCGGTTACGTGGTAGGTGGCTTTAGAGGTTTGCTATTGGTTAACAAGGCAAGAGGGCGCTAGATTGCGCCGAACACGATAGAGGAGTTCAACAATGAAGTTGATGATCGCAACTGTGGCCATGATGCTGGCCGGTTCTGGTGCGGCTTTTGCACAAGATGCCGCTGCTGGTGAGAAAGAATTCAACAAGTGCAAGTCCTGCCACATGATTGTAGCGGACGATGGCACTGTAATCGTCAAGGGCGGGCGCACGGGTCCGAACCTCTATGGCGTGATTGGGCGCACAGCGGGTGGCGTTGAAGATTTCCGCTACGGCGACAGCCTTGTTGCTGCTGGCGAAGCCGGTCTTGTTTGGGACGAAGCCACGTTTGTGGAATACGTTCAGGATCCCAAAGGCTTCCTTGCCACATATCTGGATGACAGCGGCGCGCGTTCTAAGATGTCGTATCGGCTGCGCAAGGGCATGGAAGATGTTTATGCCTATCTGGTTTCGGTCAGTCCTTAATTCGGGCTTTCGAAGCAAAGAGTTTAAAGAAGGGGCGTGCTGCCACAGCGCGCCCTTTTCTTTTGGGTGTTCAACCATGTGGAGTTGACCGAGGGGATTAGCTCGCGCAGAACACGCCCCAAGAACAAGTGAGGCAGTGCTATGAAAATTGCGATGATCGGGACCGGGTATGTTGGTCTGGTGTCTGGTGTGTGTTTCTCCGATTTTGGTCACAATGTTGTCTGTGTCGACAAGGACCCGCGCAAGATTGAAATGTTGGAGCGTGGTGAGGTTCCCATTTATGAGCCGGGCCTTGATGCTTTGATGGCCAAGAATGTGGATGCGGGTCGATTGTCGTTTACACTGGATCTGGCGACGGCGATTGACGGTGCAGAGGCGGTGTTTATCGCAGTCGGAACACCAACGCGCCGCGGCGATGGCCACGCCGATCTGACCTACGTGATGGCAGCGGCCGAAGAGATCGCCAAGGCGGCCAAGGACTACGTAGTCATCGTTACCAAGTCCACTGTGCCCGTTGGAACCAACCGCAAGGTACGTGAGGTTGTGGCCGCCGCAAATCCAGAGCTTGATTTCGATGTGGCGTCGAACCCCGAGTTTTTGCGCGAAGGCGCTGCAATTGACGATTTCATGAAACCGGATCGCGTTGTCGTGGGTGTCGAAACCGATCGCGCTGCGGCTGTGATGAGCGACATTTACCGACCGCTTTACCTGCGGGACTTCCCGATCGTCACAACAGATCTCGAATCCGCAGAGATGATCAAATACGCCGCCAATGCGTTTCTCGCGACCAAGATCACCTTCATCAACGAAATTGCAGCGCTTTGCGAAAAGGTCGGTGCGGACGTCAAACAAGTGTCCAAGGGAATGGGCATGGACAACCGTATTGGCAACAAGTTCCTTCATGCCGGACCGGGCTATGGTGGGTCGTGTTTTCCGAAGGATACCAAAGCGCTTGCCCGGATTGGGCAGGAGCACGCCAGCCCGATGCATATCACCGAGGCCGTGATCGCGGTCAACGAGGACATCAAGCGTCGCATGATCGAAAAGCTTCAGGATCTGTGTGGCGGATCGTTCAATGGAAAAACAATTGCGGTTCTTGGTGTGACCTTCAAACCGAACACTGATGACATGCGCGATGCGCCGTCACTAACCATTGTACCTGCGCTTGTCGGCGGCGGTGCAAAAGTGCGTGTGTGCGATCCTCAAGGACAGCATGAGGGCGAGGCGCTTTTACCCGGGGTGCAATGGCAGGATGATCCCTACGTAGCGTCCAAAGGGGCGGACCTCTTGGTACTTCTGACAGAGTGGAATGAATTCCGCGCTTTGGATCTTGGACAGATCGCCGAGGATATGGCGCGTCCGGCGATGGCCGACCTGCGTAACATCTATAATGCGACTGTGGCGCGCGATGCCGGCTTTGTGGCCTATGACAGCGTTGGGCGAATTGGGTTTTCCTGAGTTTGAATAGCACCCTTTGATTCTTGCAATGTAAGCCCGCTCAGCCGGACTGGACGTGGTGGAAATGAGGCAGGATTAAAGCGCACTTGTCAGACAAAGCTAGTGCTCCGAGTCTGACACTTCTTACCTGTTTCCGCGGATTTCATCGAGCGCGTCCAGCGCACGGCGTTCCCTGGTGAGAATATCTTCTGCGGTT
>CANNCS010000001.1 GCA_947503115.1 uncultured Marivita sp. | reverse complement strand
GGCTCGCCCCCGGCTTTTCTACTTCTGGGCCTTGGGAAGCGCGCAAAGCATCTCAAAGAGAAGGTTCGACGCAATCACGTCAGCTCAAAGCGCGAGAAATCCGACGCCCGTGAACGCGACCGCGCACCCGGCCCATTGGGCAAGGGTCATTCGCTCTTTCAGGAACATCCATGCCAGAACGACAGTCAACATTCCGAAAAGAGACGAGGAAACAGCCGCGTATTTTGCATTCTCCAATGTCCCTGCAGACAGGACACACATCAATGCGATGCCATCTGCAATTCCCATGGCGATGAGCCAGGGGAGTGCTTTGCGGCCTGGCCAGAAGGGTAGCTTGAACAAGATAAGCAATCCGACCACAAGCAGCAAAGCGGTCACGCGAGTCACCAATGTGCTTGGCATTTCATGGCTGATAGAGGCCGCGGATTGGCCAAAAGCGAACGTTCCCGCAAAACCAGCGGCAGCGATCAGCGCATATACAATTGTTGGGCCAATAGCGGGGGTCTTTTCATTACTTGTATCTGAAAGAGCTGCCACGCACGAGACGCCGCCGACAATCGCAAGCACTGCAAGCCACTGAAGCGCCGACACCGCATTTCCTTGCAAGGCGAACCAGCTGACAGACAGAATGGGATACCCAGCGATTAACGGAGCGACCAGTCGGACCGGCCCCCTTTCAAATGCGTGGTACAGGCCGAAGGTGGCAATGACAAAGCATGCGCCTGCACCGATCGAAAGGTAAATGGCTTGTCTGGGTAAGCCTTGAAACGTGCCGGTGCCGAGTGTCGTCAGGGTATGAAACACCAGCCCTGTCAGGATTACGATAAAGATACACGCGCTGATTGACGTCTTCTGGCTCAGAAAACGGACGCAGATATCGTGAAAGCCCCAACAAAGAGCGGCGACTAGTCCAAGGGCAAGAGCGCTCATCTAAGAATTCGACATCGCTGGCATCCCATTGGAACAATGTGTCTCCAAATGGAAAACTGAACCGAGCATGAGCGAAATGCTCTCGACGGTGGCAGTGTAAAGCCCGTTGACCGATATCACAGCCGGATCCTGCGAAGAAAACTGATGTTATATTTGACCATCTGCTCGAATCTGTTTGCCGAAGTCTTCATTGCCTGTATTCTTACAGTTAAACATTTATTCCGTTCATGCAACTCATGTCAGGGAGTGTCATAGTGTTCGACGACTATCCAAGTGTGAGGCCGGGTCCCCCGAAACCAAGTGCGATCATCAAGCCAAGCGTGTTTTCTTTGCCGCCGGGGACAGAACGTTACGTCGTTGAAGGGCAGGGTGCTGTTTTAATCCCAATTGAGACCGGCGACCAGCTGACAATCGTAAACGATGAAGGTGGACAACGCTGCGAGATCGTTGTCGCAGACAGCAAGGGCCGCGTTGATGCCGGGGTCGTTGGGGCGACAGCACATGGGCCGGCCGGCGGTTTGCAGTCTCTTTTGACGTCGAATGATCGATCCTTGCGCGGGCTGCGCATGGGCCTTGACGCACGCGGGATCGACCTGGGGTCAGCGCTAGCGGTTCACCTGTTTGAGAACACCACACCTGCGAAGACCGAGGTAAGTTTTACCGCGGTGCGAAACGGGACGTTGATTATCGCGGCACCAGGGCCTGTGATGGATTTCGAAACCCAAGACACGGCAACATCGCTGACGGTGATGATCAAACGTGCGACTTTGAAAACGCGCGCGCGGTTTGCCTTGCCAGATCCGTTGGCGGACCCTTTGACTGACGTGCGAATCCACAGCCAAACAGCGCAGGCCTACTTTGTGAAGGCTGGCGACTACATCCAGATCCTGGATGTCGATGGGCGGCAGTGTACTGATTTTGAATGCTTTTCTGCGCGCAAACTCGATAAGGGCATCGAACATGCGTTGGATGTCACCACGACGCGGACGCTGATGGGGCATGCCTATCCGATGCCAGGATTGCATGCGAAGTATTATGATCAGGAAATGGTCCCGCTTGTTGAAGTGGTGCAAGATACGTGCGGGCGCCATGATGCCTTTGCGATGGCGTGCACCGCGAAATACTATGACGATATCGGCTATCCGGGTCATGTGAATTGCTCGGATAACTTCAACAAGGCACTCGCAGAGTACAACGTCACGGGTCGTCCGGGTTGGATGGCGATCAACTTCTTCTTCAACACATTCCTTGACGATCACGGCGTCATGTATGCTGACGAGCCGTGGAGCCGTCCGGGTGACTACGTTCTGTTGCGGGCACTTACCGACATCGTTTGTGTGTCTAGTGCTTGCCCGGATGACACCACAGCTGCCAATGGTTGGGACCCGACCGATATTCACATTCGCACCTACAGCGGCAAGGAAACCTTTCAAAAGGCCGTTGCGATCCGCGCCACACCAGACTCAGAGGCCAAAATGACCAAGCAAACCGGTTTCCACGAAAGCTTTGCCAAACACACCCGGAACTTTGTCGAGTACAATGGCTATTGGCTGGCCAATTGTTTTGCCGCCGCCGGCCCCATTGCCGAATATCACGCGTGTCGGGAAAAATGTGTCATCCTCGATCTGTCGCCGCTGCGTAAATTCGAGATCACTGGCCCAGACTCCGAAGCGCTGTGTCAGTACGCCTTTACCCGTAATATGAAAACGCTTCCCATAGGCGGCGTGGTGTATACCGCGATGTGTTACGAACACGGCGGAATGATTGACGACGGCACTGTTTTCCGGTTGGGCAAGGACAATTTTCGCTGGATCGGTGGGTCTGATTACGGTGGCGAATGGCTTCGCGAATTGGCCGAAAAGAACGGCCTCAAGGTGCTTGTGCGGTCTTCGACAGACCAAATGCACAATGTTGCGGTGCAAGGCCCCGAGAGCCGTGATCTCCTGCGAAAGCTTGTCTGGACAGCGCCCCACAACCCGGAGTTCGACCAGTTGGACTGGTTCCGTCACACGCCTGCGCGCTTGCACAATGAAGCAGGCACACCGTTCGTCTTGAGCCGTACCGGGTATACGGGCGAGTTGGGCTACGAAGTATTTTGCCATCCCAAGGACTGCAAAGAGATCTTTGATGCGATCTGGGACGCCGGACAAGAGCATGGGCTGACCCCAATGGGTCTGGAGGCGCTCGATATGGTGCGGATCGAAGCTGGGCTTATCTTTGCGGGCTATGACTTCTCGGATCAGACGGATCCGTTTGAAGCCGGCATCGGGTTCACCTGCCCATTAAAATCCAAAACCGATGATTTCGTAGGGCGCGACGCTCTGATCCGCCGCAAGGAATATCCGATGCGAAAGCTTGTGGGTGTTGAGATCGACAGCAACGTTGATGTGAGCCACGGCGATTGTATTCATATCGGTCGCGCTCAAATTGGTGAGGTCACATCGTCGATGCGGTCGCCATTGTTGAAAAAGAACATCGCTTTAGCGCGAATTGACGTGGCTCATGCAGCGGTCGGCACCGAGATTGAGATTGGCAAATTGGATGGTCATCAGATGCGCCTTCCAGCCAGAATTGCAGAAACGCTTGCCGCTTATGATCCCAAAAAGGAACGTCCGCGGTCATGATCCGCTGCGCCGTCGCATTGACCGTTTTCGCCGCAGCCGCAGCGGCACAATCGGTCAAACTGCGTGGGGATGAGATCGTCATACTGCTGTCGGGCAATACAGCTGTCGGGATGTGGGACGGTCACGCGTACCGCCAATATTTCGACGCGGACGGAACCACGGTTTTCGCGGACGGCGAGGCACCGTCTTCGCGCGGAACATGGCGGGTCGAAGGGGACGAATACCAGAGCGTTGAAGGCGTCGATGCAGACTGGGAAGGACGGTTCGTCATGGAATATGGCGGGCAATGGTTCTGGGTCAGTAAGACAATCCCGCCGACACCGTTCGAAGTCATCGAAGGGAAAAGGTTGGTTGTAGAATGAGCATGCTTGACGACATAGGTGGCGAACAAAAGCTGCGCGATCTGGTCGAGTTGTTCTATGACTTGGTCGAAACTCTTCCAGAAGGATCAAACTTACGACGTCTGCACGCCCGGGGGCACGGGGTGGCACATGCGCGAGTGGAACAATTCAATTTCCTGAGCGGTTTCATGGGCGGCCGGCCATATTACAAAGAGAAGCATCAGCATATGGATGTTAAGCTGATGCATGCTCACGTTCCTATTCGGAAGGCTGACGCTGAGAACTGGCTTTTTTGTATGCGAAAGGCTCTGGCCGAAGAAGCGCATACTGGACCTCATATCGACAAGCTGAATGCCGTCTTTGAACGCGTTGCGATGTTATTGATCAACGAAGTGCCCGATTGGGAAGATCATTTGGCAAAACCGGAATGACGCGACATTTGCTGGCAGGTTTGATCTTGTCGCTCTCCATGGGGTCAATGGCACACGCCGATCTGTGCGACTATGCCTTGTCGCCGGAACCACATAGTACCGATTCCACTCTGATCCTTCCCGGAATCGACGTGGCGACAACGTGCAGGCGCTCATTGGTGCTATCAGGTGGATCGCAAGTGCATTGTGGTTGGGTGTTTCCTTACAGGGCACCCGAAGCGACCGTTGCCTTCGAACGTCTTATGACCGCTGTTTCTGCTTGTCTTGGGGGCCAAGCCACAATGACGGCAGATAAGGATGTAAACCACCCGGATTTTTATGATCTCCAGACCTTTCAATTGAACGGTCTGGAGATCGGAGTGTCGCTTAAAGACAAGGCGGGTCTTTCGGAGACCTACATCTTCCTCAGAATAATGGTGTCAGACTAGGTCAGTTCTGCAGGTAGACCTCGAGGCTGTCATCCAAGGCATCTTTCCACGGCGTGTGATGCAACGGAGCCATTGTTCCCGTGATGACGGACTTATAGGCATTGTTGCGGAACGTCATGATGTCCACCTTCTTGTGCCCCTTCCACTCTTTGAAGGCCTGACACGCCCCCTCGACATCAAAGCTGGGGTAATCCGTCTCGTCGATGAGTTCCTTGGTATAGTCGCCCTGATACCAGATGCAGGCGTAGTCGTCCTCGAGCGCTGCTTCCGCCGCCTTGCGTGCATCGACGTCAGCCACCATCGTGGCATGGTCGGGCAGGGCGATCCGGTCCATGATTACATCCCGCACCCACCAAGCTTGGGCATCGAACATGTTAAACGTGAACCACTGGTCCTGCATCCCCAGATAGAACAGGTCAGGTTCATGGACATAAGTGGTGCCCTTGTAAAGATCGTTGGACGCCAACACGTTGGGGGTCTTCAGGCGCAGATTGTCGGGCAGGAAGGGGAAGTGATGCTTGTATCCAGTGCACAGTATCACCGCGTCGACATCTTTGGTGGTGCCATCCTTGAAATGCGCCGTATTGCCGTCCACTTTGGTGAGCAGGGGCACCTCTTTCCAATTGTCTGGCCATTTATAACCCATCGGGGCGGTTCGGTGGCTGACAGTGATGCTCTTGGCACCGTATTTCCAGAGCTGCGAACCAATGTCTTCCGCTGAATAGGATGTTCCGACGATCAGAACATCCTTGTCGGCAAATTCCATTGCGTCGCGGAAATCATGGGCATGCAAAACGCGGCCCTTGAACGTATCGAAACCGTCGAAATGGGGTACATTCGGAGTGCTGAAATGGCCCGTTGCCACGATCACATGATCGAAGTGCTCTGTGTACGTGTGGTCTTCGGGCAGGTGGCAGACCGTGACATTGAAGCCGGTATCGGTTTTCTCGACCCAGCGGACCGTCGTTTCAAAGCGGATCCAATCGCGAACGCCAGCTTTTTCGACCCGACCTTGAATGTAGTCGAAGAGAACGGCACGGGGCGGGTATGAAGCGATTTGCTTTCCGAAATGTTCTTCAAAGCTGTAATCGGCGAATTCAAGCCCTTCCTTGGGGCCGTTCGACCACAGGTAACGGTACATCGAACCATGCACAGGTTCTCCGTACTGATCCAGGCCAGTCCGCCAAGTGTAGTTCCAAAGTCCGCCCCAATTCGCTTGTTTTTCGAAGCAGACGATTTCCGGAATTTCAGCACCCTTGGCTTGTGCTGATTGAAACGCGCGCAGCTGCGCAAGGCCTGACGGCCCGGCCCCCAAAACAGCAATTCGCTTGGTCATCGTACGGCTCCTTTGTGTGAAAATATTTGTCGCCTCATTGCAATGGCATCACCACTATAAGTCAACAATTTTTCTTGTTGGTAAAATGATAAAAGCTCCGTTCGCCTGTTGGACTGGCTTTAAATTGCAGATAGCCTTGAAGAGAAACGCAATAGGGGCAGGGGCATGGCAATGAACAAACCGCATTTAAGCTTTTGGCTCATCGCAGCGGCAGGTCTGGCTTGGAACCTGATGGGGTGCGTCAATTACATCACCCAAACAAACCCGGAAAACGTGGCTCGGATGCCTGAAATCTATCAGGTGATCATTGCGGGACGACCAGCTTGGGCAACATTTGCCTTTGCAATCGCCGTTTTCGGCGGGGCCGTCGGGTGCATCCTTTTGCTGATGCGCAAAAAGATGGCGTTTCCCGTTCTTGCTATATCATTCGCCGGGATTGTTGTGACCGCGTGGTTCACGTTCAGCGTTGTCGGGGCTGTGCCTTCAATGGTGCTGTCTATTCTCATTGGCGCGGCGCTGCTTTGGTACGCGTCCATTGTACGCCGTTTTAACTGGCTTGCATGAGGAAGGAAAAAGGCCTGCGCAACAGGATGTTGCACAGGCCGTCAGATTAGATATCCAGCGTGTTTGCCTTTTCCCACGATGAGAAGTGTGAGGCGTAGTCGTTCCACTCTTCGTGTTTCATCTTGAGATAAGCGGCCGAGAATTCTTGGCCCATCGTTTCTTTCAAGCCTTCGTCCTTGTCATACTCGCGAAGGGCATCAAGCATATTCAGCGGCAGTTTCGGTGCGTCTGTGACCGTGTGACCTTCGGCATACATGTCAATATCGTGCCGCTTGCCTGGGTCGGCCTTAGAGCGGATACCTGACAGCCCTGCGGCAATGATCACAGCCTGCAGAAGATAGGGATTGGTCGCACCATCGGGAAGACGCAGTTCAAACCGGCCCGGTCCGGGGACACGAACCATGTGTGTTCGGTTGTTCCCTGTCCACGTTACGGAATTCGGCGCCCAAGTCGCACCAGACGTGGTGCGCGGCGCGTTGATCCGCTTATAGCTGTTAACGGTCGGGTTGGTGATCGCCGCAAGCGCACTTGCGTGCTTCATGATACCGCCAAGGAAATGTTTGCCACGTTCGGACAGGCCGACTTCGCCAGTCTGCCCCGAGCCCTCTCCGGCGAACACGTTTGTCTTGGCTTCTGCGCCGGGTGCATCCCAGACCGAAATATGCGCGTGGCACCCATTCCCCGTGAGACCTTCGATCGGCTTTGGCATAAACGTCACACGGTAGCCGTGCTTTTCAGCAACGCATTTGGCCATGAATTTGAAAAATGAGTGTTTGTCCGCCGTGCGCAGAGCGTCGTCGAAATCCCAGTTCATCTCCCACTGACCATTCGCGTCTTCGTGGTCGTTCTGATACGGATTCCAGCCCAGTTCGAGCATGTGGTCCGAGATCTCACGGATCACATCCAGACGCCGCATGAACGCTTGCTGATCGTAGCAGGGCTTGGCTGCGGTGTCGTACTGGTCCGAAATTTGTTGTCCGTCAGGAGTAAGTAAAAAGAACTCGGCTTCGATACCGGTTTTCACATGCATCCCTTCAGCTGCGGCTTCGTCAATTAGACGGCGCAGCACATTGCGGGGCGCTTGTTTAAGGGGCTCGTCCTCCATCACGCAGTTAGCGGGAACCCAGGCGATTTCCTTGTTCCAAGGAAGGATAATTACAGCTTCGGGGTCGGGCACCGCCAACATATCCGGATGAGCCGGCGTCAGATCGAGCCATGTGGCAAACCCGGCGAAGCCGGCGCCATCTTCCTGCATATCCGCAATTGCGCGCGCAGGAACTAGCTTGGCGCGTTGTCCACCAAACAGGTCGGTGTACGAAATCATAAAATACTTGACGCCATTCTCTTCGGCGAATTTTGCTAGGTCTGTTGCCATCGGTCCTTTTCCCTGTCGTAGAAAATGTGGGGCGCGGTCTGAATTTCAGCCGCGCCCTCGATTTGGTCAGTAGGATGTGCCGGGTTTACCGGGATACCAATTCGTGCCCGCCAAAGGCACTTGCGCCATAGCTGCAGCTTCCATGGTCAGCGCAACCAGATCTTCGGGCTCCAGATTGTGCAGATGGTTCTTGCCGCAAGCTCGCGCGATGGTTTGCGCTTCAAGGGTCATCACCTTGAGGTAATTGCGCAGACGGCGTCCGCCTTCTATTGGATCAAACCGAGCCATCAGCTCAGGATCCTGCGTGGTGATCCCCGCAGGGTCTTTGCCTTCGTGCCAATCGTCATAGGCACCAGCGGTGGTGCCCAATGCGTTATACTCAGCTTCCCACTTCGGATCATTGTCCCCCAGCGCAATCAGAGCCGCGGTTCCGATTGCCACCGCATCAGCACCAAGTGCCATGGCCTTGGCGACATCGGCACCAGTCCGAATGCCACCAGACAGGATCAGTTGCACCTTGCGGTGCATACCAAGATCTTGAAGTGCTTGGACAGCAGGGCGAACAATCGCCAGCGTCGGTTGGCCCACGTGTTCGATAAAGACGTCTTGTGTTGCGGCCGTTCCACCCTGCATGCCATCAAGCACGACTGCATCTGCGCCCGCTTTGACCGCAAGCGTGGTGTCATAATAGGGCCGCGCGCCTGCGACCTTGACGTAGATCGGTACTTTCCAACCTGTGATCTCGCGCAGTTCAAGGATCTTGATTTCAAGATCATCTGGTCCCGTCCAGTCCGGGTGGCGACAGGCAGAGCGCTGATCGATCCCTTTCGGCAGATTTCTCATGGTAGCAACGCGGTCGCTGATCTTTTGACCCAACAGCATCCCGCCGCCGCCGGGCTTTGCGCCTTGGCCAACAACAATCTCAATCGCGTCCGCTTTGCGCAGATCGTTCGGATTCATTCCGTACCGTGACGGCAGGTATTGATAGACAAGTTTGCTCGAGTGGCCCCGCTCTTCGGGGGTCATCCCGCCATCGCCGGTTGTTGTGGACGTCCCCGCAGCAGATGCGCCGCGTCCCAACGCCTCTTTGGCTGGACCGGAAAGCGCGCCGAATGACATGCCGGCGATTGTGATTGGAATATCAAGCTCAATCGGGTTCTCTGCGTGGAGACCGCCGATGGTTACAGAGGTTTCGCACTTTTCGCGGTAGCCTTCGAGCGGGTACCGGGAGATCGAAGCGCCCATGAATAGCAAGTCATCAAAGGACGGAAGTTTTCGTTTCGCGCCACCGCCGCGAATATCGTAAATTCCAGTCGCTGCTGCGCGGCGAATATCGCTGTTTACGTCCTGAGTGAAGGTCGCTGACTGGCGTGGCGTGGTGTGGGGGATGCCCTTGGGGTCATTATCGTTCATCTGGTGGATCCTCAATACGCGCCGGCGTTGTCGACATGGAAGTTGTACAGTTGACGGGCTGAGCCATAGCGGCTGAACTCGTTCGGATCCGCGTCGATTCCCGCTTCGTCGAGAAGGTTTCTCAGAAGCGTTATGTGCTCTTCGCGCATTTCTTTCTTTATGCAGTCGGCACCTAGGCTTTTGACCTTTCCACGTACAAAAAACCGCGCTTCATAGCAGCTGTCCCCAAGCGCGTCGCCTGCATCGCCACAAACGACAAGGTTTCCAGATTGCCCCATGAAGGCCGACATGTGTCCGATATTTCCCTGAACGACGATGTTCACACCCTTCATCGAAATCCCGCAGCGCGACGAGGCATTGCCTTTAACGACAATCAACCCACCTTGGCCCGTCGCACCGAGGTACTGACTGGCGTCACCCTCAATCACGATTTTACCGGACATGATGTTTTCGCCGGTGCCAGGGCCAGCTGAGCCATGAATGTTCACTGTAGCCTGCTGGTTCATGCCGGCACAGTAGTAACCAGTCGACCCCTTGATAGTGACCTCAATCGGTGCATCCAGTCCGCACGCAATTGCGTGTGACCCGCGGGGGTTCACAATTTCCCAAGACGTCTGATTGGTGTCTGCTGATTGGTCTTGCAGCATCTTGTTGGTTTCCCGAAGGCCAACTTTGGATAGGTCAATCGTTTGCATCAGGCGGCTTTCTCTGTGGCAGTAGGTGTGTCGTTGTGGCTCCAGAAGTAAACAGTGGCAGGCTCTGGTTCCCACACCCGAGCAGTTTCGATGCCGGGCAAGTCGACCAATGCGCGATACTCTGAGCCGAATGCCACATACTGATCGGTTTCCGCCATGACGGCAGGTTTGCAGGCAATCGGATCGCGAACAACACCGAAACCATCCTTGGTTCCCACCACAAACGTGAAGAACCCATCCAGATCCTGAAGGCTGCTTTCCAGCGCTTCGCCCAGCGTCGCACCGTTTTGCATTTTCCAGGTAAGGTAAGCGGCCCCGACTTCGGTATCATTCTCTGTTTCGATGTGGATACCTTCCCGGCGCAGTTTCCGGCGCAGAGAGTTGTGGTTGGACAGCGAACCGTTGTGCACAAGGCACTGATCCGAGCCCGTGTTGAAGGGATGTGCGCCCATGGTCGTCACTGCCGATTCTGTCGCCATACGGGTATGACCGATCCCATGTGTGCCTGACATTTTGGCTAAGTCAAATTGCGCTGCCACATCTTTGGGCAGGCCGACTTCTTTGTAAATCTCGAGACTGTCGCCAACGCTCATTATGCGAATGCCCATCTCGTTCAAAGCGGCGCGCACTTTGCCGGTTGAACCAGCGGGAATATCGAGGACGGCATGCGTGCTTTTGACGGTAAGGTTGACCGGACCACCAGCGGCGTCCTGCAGCTTTGCTGCGAGGTCCGCAAACGCAGTCTCAGGTTCGTCAGACTGAACCGTCATCTTGCTGCGACCTGCGGATTCCCCGCCATATATCGCGATTCCGGCGCTATCTGGACCCCTGTCCGTCATAGTGATCAACATTGCCGTGAGCATCTCGCCCAAGCGTGGCTCAAGAGAACTGTCTTTAAGAAAAAGACCTACAATTCCGCACATTCGAAAGCTCCCGACTCAAGGGCTGGTTTTTTCGGCCAGCGATTTTGCTCGACGCTACCACCAAAATTCCAAAACTCAACCATCAGGAAACTTTTTTTCTTACCGGGTAAAAATCTCTAGGCGAAATCGACGTTTTGTGCTTCATTTCCGCCAATACACACACGTAGGGCACTCGAAACATAAAAATCATTCCGACTCGGAGGACGAAAAACCGTGGAAGAACAACTTGCAGAACTCGCCGCCAAGGTGGCAGAGCTTGAGGCGGCTGGGGGTGGCGCAGCCGTCACGAACACCATGTTCGCCGAAACTTTTTATTACGTTACAATCCCGCTGATGATCATCATCCATGCGGGCTTTCTTGCTTATGAGATGGGGGCATCACGGCTTAAGAACGTTTTGTCTTCGGGCGTGAAGAATATCCTCGCCTTCGCCTTTGTGATCCCGACATTCTACTTCTTCGGGTGGTGGGTTTACTGGGGCTTCCCAACAGGTTTGCCGGGCGCACCGGGGCCAGCGGGTATCTCTGGTGTCGAATACGCAAACGCCATTGCTTGGGGCTGGGGCGATAGTGCTCAGTACATGGGGCCGAATATCGCGGATCAGGCATCGGGTGTCTTCTTTGGTGCATTTGCACTGTTTGCGGCGACGACAGCTTCGATCATGTCTGGCGCCGTTATCGAACGCATCCAGACGGTCGGCTTTATCGTCCTCGCAGTGGTGCTGGGATCGTTTGCTTGGGTCGTTGCGGCGGCTTGGGGCTGGCACGCGGATGGATGGCTGGTTACCCAGTGGGGTGTCCATGACTTTGGCGCGGCAGGCCTTGTTCACGCCGTGGCGGGGTTCTTTGCACTTGGCGTGCTGATCAACCTTGGGCCACGCATCGGAAAGTTCAACGCGGATGGCTCTGCCAACCATATCCCAGGGCATAACATGCCGCTGACGGTCGTTGGCCTGATGTTGATTATCGTGGGCTTCTGGGGCTTCCTCATGGCCTGTGTGATTGTCCCGGGTGAAGCGTGGTCATGGTTCGCTGACAAGCCGTCTACCATCTATGGTACTCCTATCACTCTGTCGGCCTTGTCCTTCAACATTTTGATGGCAGTAGCTGGCGGTATCATCGGTTCATGGATCATGACCCGTGATCCGTTCTGGATGATGTCCGGTGCTTTGGCGGGTATCATCTCAACAGCGTCCGGGCTTGATATCTACTTTCCAGCCCTTGCGTTCATCATCTCTTTCTCGGCGGGGGTTATCCTGAAGCCATGTGCTGATTGGCTGGAAAACAGAGGGATCGACGACGCGGTTGGGGCCGTTACGGTTCACGGCACAATCGGTCTTTACGGTGTCGTGATGCTAGGCATCTGGGGTTCGGGCTTCCCGGCGCTTCAAGGTGCGGCTGGCGATGCTCCGACAATTTCCCTTGTGGGGCAAATCATCGGCGCGGTCGTTTTCTTCCTGCTGGGTTTTGTTCCGGGTTACGTTTGTTCCTTCATCCTGAAGATGTTCGGACTGCTGCGTATCCGGGAAGGCGCCGAGCGTGCTGGCATGGACCTCGTGAAGGTTCCGGCTGCAGGCTATCCGGAATGGGGCAACAACGCGCCTGTGACACCTGCACATCCCGCAGAATAATGACATTTAAAGGAGAACAACATGTTTCCATATGATCAAGCCTCGTGGGACGTCGTAGATGGCGCCATGTTCATGGGGTGGGGCGGGGCTTTGCCCGGACTAACCACTTTGATTGCCGCAATCATTTGTATCGTGGTTCTGGTGATGGGTCAGCGATCCGAAACGGCTAAAGCCAAAACCTTCGACAAGTAGGTTTTAGGACTTCAAGGATTGGGGCTGTCTGTTTAGGCGGCCCCTTTTTTGCGCGAATTGCCTATCAGGAAAAAAAGTTGAATGCGATTGTTGCTTTTTGACCTAAGCTGAGGCTCAATGTGCCGTAACGAAAACAGAGTCGAAGACAGGGGAACAGAATGGCTATACTTTGGAGAGCCTCGGCGCTCGCGCATCGCCATGCAGAGATTGGCGGAGAGCTAGAGGACTGGAACGGCATGGGCACGGCGTGGTTCTATGATCACACGCCGGAACGCGCCAAGGCAGACTACGAAGCGGTGCGAACCAAAGCTGGCCTAATGGATGTTTCTGGTCTGAAAAAAGTCCATGTCGTGGGTGCAGACGCGGCTTATGTGATTGACCGCGTGACAACCCGCAATGTCGAGAAGATCGCACCGGGCCGTTCGACCTATGCCTCAATTCTGAATTCGGAGGGCAAATTCGTCGACGACTGCATCATCTACCATATCGCGGTCAACTCGTGGTTGGTCGTGCATGGTACGGGCACTGGGATGGAGCAACTTGCCGCCGCAGCCGCGGGCAAAAACTGTGAAATTCTCTTCGACGATGACCTGCACGATATGTCCTTGCAGGGCCCTGTCTCGGTTGACCTGCTGGCCAAGGAAATACCTGGCATCCGCGATCTTGCCTATTTTGGGCTGATGCAGACTCGTCTTTATGGGCGCGATGTCATGATCTCTCGGACCGGATACACGGGTGAGCGCGGGTACGAGATTTTCTGCCGAGCCAAGGACGCTGTTCATCTTTGGGACAGCATTCTGGAAGCGGGCAAAGATATGGGCGTCCGGCCTGTGCAATTCTCTACGCTCGATATGCTCCGGATCGAAAGCTATCTCTTGTTTTATCCCGGCGACAATTCGGAAACCTTCCCGTTCGCCAATGAAACATGTGGTGATACGCTTTGGGAATTGGGACTCGATTTCACTGTGTCGCCTGGCAAAACAGGCTTTGTTGGCGCCGAGAACCACTATGCCTCCGAAGGCAAGGAACGGTTCAAGATTTACGGTGTGAAATTGTCTGGCGATGCGATGGACCAGATGGAAATGCACGCCCGGGTGCATCATGCTGGTAAGGACGTGGGTGTGATCACCTATGGACTGTCTTCGGAATTGAACGGGTACTCGGTCGCCATTGCGCGACTTGATCCTTCTGTTGCCAAGCCAGGAACGGTGCTGACTGTGGTGCAGCCAGACGGCACAGAGCTAGCCGCCACGGCGGAAGAAATGCCATTCTATGACAAAGACAAAACAATCCGCACAGCCAAGGGTTGAAACTTTAGGGTGCAGGCTGATGCCTGCACCTACCTGAATTCAATAGGGTAAAGATGACGAAATTCACATTTCCCGAAAGTATCAAGAGCCGACCGATCTACGGCACTCTAGAAGCTCGCGAAGGTTCAGCTCACCTGCTTGTGGCAGACGCTCATGGCGCTGAGGCACTTCTCGAGGTGGCGACGCCTGAAATGATGGCTAAGGCGCACATAATGTATATTCCGAAAGGCGAAGATTTTGAAGCCAAGCTACGCGCCTTAAAGCCTGCATCCTTTTATTCTGGCCCAAGCTATGCCGCAGCGGAACCTCGTTTGCTCAAAACCTTGGAAGATGCCCGAATGGGCCTGCAGGTGTATCTGGCTGGGACAGAAGGGTTGATGGGGCAGGCAATGAACGCCGCTATGGCCGCAGGCATACCGTACACGGCAATACAAACAGAACATCGCGGAAGCGTCGCGCGTCGAATGCAGTGCGTGCACTGCAAAGGTATCACCGAAGATGTGGAAACGGACCCATTTGTTTGCAGCCATTGTGGCCTGAATCTTTTCGTGCGCGATCACTATTCACGTCGGCTTGCCGCCTATCAGGGCGTTTGCATTGACGCCGAAGACCCGGGAAATGTGCCAGAACCAAAGGGGATATACGAATGAGTGGTGCCGAGAAAATCGCGGTAACTGTCACGGATATTGTGCCGCTCAACGATCTTGTCACGCGGTTTGAATTCAAACGTACTGATGGCGGACCATTGCCGACATTTTCCGGCGGTGCTCATACGGTTGTTGAAATGCGCGACGGGGACACCACGCGCTTGAACCCCTATTCACTCATGTCTGATCCAATGGACCAGAGCGCCTACACCATTTCGGTGCGTCGCGATGATCAGGGGCGGGGTGGGTCGCTTTATATGCACACTAAGGTTGCCGTCGGGGATGAGATGGTCATCTCTTACCCGGTCAATCTGTTCAGCCTCGACCTAAGGGCCAAGAAGCACCTGTTTCTGGCTGGTGGGATCGGCATCACCCCGTTTCTTGCCCAGATCAAGCAACTTGAGCGCTTTAACGGTCATTGGGAGCTTCACTACGCAAGTCGAACTGAAAGCCTTGGGTCTTATGTGGATGAGCTGACCAGCCATCACCCCAACGAGACGCATATCTACTACGATGACCAAAAACAGACGATTGATCTGGTTAACCTGCTCGAAGGGCAGCCGTTGGGTACACATGTTTATGTGTGTGGGCCAAAAGGAATGATCGACTGGGTGCGCCAGACCGCTGCTGCAGAAGGGTGGCCACGTGAAGCGATCCATTATGAAGAATTCCTGGCGCCTCAGCCCGGCAAACCCTTCGAAGTCAAGCTTGCCGTATCGAACAAGGTGATTTCGGTAGGTGAAAACGAAAGCTTGTTGGAAGCGATGGAACGCGCCGGTGTCGATGCGCCGTATTTGTGCCGTGGCGGTGCCTGTGGGCAATGCGAAACGAATGTGATCGACTACTCGGGCAACTTCATTCACCGCGATCACTGGCTGGATGATGAAGAGCACGCAGGCGGGCAAAAGATCATGCCGTGCGTCAGCCGCTTCGAAGGAAAAACTCTGGTACTGGACCGCTGATATGACCATTCAATTCAACGACGAATCCTTCCGCGACGATTATTCCTTCTACAACTCGGAACGAGCGATCAAACGGTTCCCATTCCCTTTCCACGAAGACAGCTACATGTATTCGGTCAACATGGAACAGCACCGTGGCGGACCAAAGGATTCCGTCTACGAGAAGCGTTTTGATGTAGACGAACATTATGTTTCGGAAATGCGGGATCGCGCCTTGGTGTTGGCTGACGATCCATTGCGCTGCCAGTCGCTGCCACACATGACCTTAGCGGGCTGGGACTTGCTGGAACTGATCATGGTGTCCAAATCAGAGGATTATCCCGATCTGTTCGAGCTCCATCGCGATGGAAATACATGGCGCTGGATCAACAAGCCGTTGGGGATTGATGATACGTTCACCTTTCTGGACGAAGCCACGCTGCCTTATGGCCCGATGGAGTATATCACTCGCCAGGCGCAGGGTGATTTCGCGGTATTGGACCAGCGCGATGATAACCTGTGGATGGACGCAGGCATGGTCACAACTCAGGCGGACTGGTCGCTTGATTTCGATATCGGCATGAACTTTTTCGAATGGCACGCCCCGGTTCCACTTGCCCACGAAAAAGGCATCTTTGTTCGAGCGTTGAAGTTCCTGTTGAACATCCAGCAGGGTGCACCCGCGCGGCGTTTGAACTGGACGATGACGGTGAACCCACTGTTGGATACCAGCCCTGAAAACTATCACAAATGGGGCATTCAAAAGACGACCCTCACACCTGAAAACATCGGTGCGAAACAGCATCTACGGGTCGAGTTGCAGACCTTCTTCCGTCTGCCGCGTTCAAACGCTCTCGTGTTCCCGATTCGCTGCTACCTCTGTAGCTTTCAGGACCTTATGACTGTTCCCAAATGGGGCCGTCGTTTGCATCGGGTTGTTCGGGATCTGCCGGTGGAGTTGGCAACCTATAAGGGCTTCATTGCCAACCGCCCAATGATGCTCGACTATCTCGAGAACTTTGATGACGGCCTACCAACATCGCCAGGCATTTGGCCGGATCTGGAAACTGAGCCTCCGCTCAAGACCTGAGCTGAACAGTCCCGTGGCCCCTTTTTAAAAGGGGCGCGGGTATTTCGGTTTTCACGTCTCTTGGGGATAACTGATCACCGAAAGATACCGTGCGGGCAGTTTGACAAGATTTTCCGGCCCGTGCGGCGCATCCGCGTCAAAGAACAGCGTATCACCCGGCTTCAGGTTGTAAATTCTGTCACCGTGGCGGTAATCCACCTCGCCTTCCAGCATATAGATCGTTTCGATACCGGCGTGCTGAAACGTTGGGAAGACGTCCGCTTCGTCTGATAGGGTGATCAGATACGGTTCTACGATTACGCCGCTCGCGTTTGCGCCAATGTGCCCAAGAAGGTTGTACTGATGGTTTGCGCGTGTACCGGCACGCTCTAGTTCGACGCCTTGACCGGCTTTAGTGTGTACGGCGGTCCGGGACTCTTCAAATCTTCGGAAAAACGCTGTCAATGGGACGGACAAGGCATTGGCAAGGCTTTGCAGTGTGGTCAATGATGGCGAGGTGTTTCCGTTTTCGATCTTGGACAACATCCCAATTGAGATCCCGGTTGTCGCCGACAGTTCAGCCACGGTAACTTCCTGCTTGCGACGGTAAGCGCGGACTTCGCGCCCAATAGCCACTTCCAGAACCTTCTCCCGGTTGTCGACAACGCGGTGAGGGTCTTGATGCAAAACAGAGTTCGTTCCGGATACTCTGACGGCTTGTTTATTCATCTCGACACCCAATATTTGTTATCTGCTCAACAGACAGCGTGACTCTTTTATCGACTTGACCGATATTGTGGCACACAGCTTTCCCGTTAGTATAAACTTATGCACTCAGATGAAAATATCCACATAGGATTTCTGATCTTTCCGGGATTTCCTATGGCCTGCCTGACATCAATGATCGAGCCCTTGCGCGCGACGAATGAGATTGTGGGGCGAGACGTGTTTGCGTGGTCGCTTATTTCTGAAGATGGAAATCGCGTTGAGGCCAGCGCACGCGTCGGGTTTGATCCCCATATGGCGCTTTCCAACGTTGAAGCGCTCAATCAGCTTTATCTTCTTAGCGATCCATCTTCGCAGTTTGCAGACCGGCAAAACTCGAATGGGAAACTCCGCAAATTAGCCCGCCACGGTACGACGATCGGAGCGATCAGCGGCGGCGTGTTTCCACTTGCTCGATCAGGCTTGCTCGATGGGCATGCAGCGTCCGTGCATTGGTGCTACGCAGCCGCGTTCGCCGAAGAGTTCCCTGATTTTACTCAATCGACGGATGTGATCAGCATTGATGCGCGACGGTTAACGGCATCCGGGGCCGCCGCAGCCTTTGATTTGTCTCTACACTTGATCGAAAATGCAGTTGGGGCAGGTGTCGCGACCGAGGTAGCGTGCTGGTTTCAGCATCCGATGATGCGTGGTCAGGGCGTACCTCAGCGCAAGCCAACCTTTGCCGCCGAAAGCACCAACGACATGCTTCCGCGTATGGTGCGTGACGCGATTGCGATGTTCACGGATCACCTTGAAGACCCGCTGAATATCGCCGACGTCGCACGCGAGGTCGGTGTTTCGGTGCGGCAGCTCGAACGTGTGTTTCAAAACACCACGGGTAGAACGCCACTTGTCTACTACCGCTCTCTGCGGATGCATAAAGCACGACAGCTGCTGCTTTACGGAAACTATACGATTTCCGAGGTTTCGACAGCTGTAGGCTATGCCTCTTCATTCACGTTGATCAAGAACTACACCGAAGTTTTTGGCATCCATCCCAAGGAAGACCGAAAGAAGGTCAATATGTTCCGGGCAGGCAATAACCGTGTCGCGCCATTGGCTTAAGCGGTTGAATGGGCCGCAGTTATCAGAGCATGGTGCAGTGTACCGGCAGAGGCACGCGGCCCGATGATGCGCAGATGATCTGCGCCAGTGCGGCGGACAACAAAGCACCCCAACTGGTGAATGATCGTCCGTCGGGCCTCACCAGTCTGCATCTTGCGGATAGGGACGGCGCAAAGACGTTCCGTCACATCGGCCATGCCGGGACCAGCCAAATCGAAACAGACCCACGCACCGGATTGTTCAGTCACTGATGCACAACCCGCGAAACGTGCCTTGAGATCATCAGCCAAAAGCTCGTGTGTTTCTTTTGGCGCTTCGATCATCCATTGATCTGGTCCCATCCAAAAGCCGGATTCAGGCTCTCGCAGCACAGCCTGACCTGGGGCGGGAACCGATCCGAGTATGGCCTGCATATGCTTATTGCATTCGACTTCAGACCCAAGCCGTGCTGCCACGGACGCCAGTGCCAGACTATCGTTTTCGGAGATAGTGATATGAGGAAACGTGTCTATGCGCGGCTCGGCACCGCCAAGCGCAGTGATGGTTTTCAGGTCATGCACGAAGCCGTCCTCCTTCGGGGTCTATGAAGTGTGGGCTTACGATTTCCACTTCGGTTTCCACTTTGGTCAGGGGACTGACCAGTCGCATCCGCTCTCCTAAGCGCTGAGACCCATCCTTGAGAAAACCCAATGCAATCGCGTGTCCAAGGCAGGGTGAATAGCAGGCCGAAGTGACGTAGCCTTGATCGTGCGTAGCATCGATGGGCCCTGTCAGGGACATTAGATGCGCACCCGCTGGAACAGATGCGCCGGCATCAACAGGTTTGATCCCGACTTGCCGCAGGTCATCATCTCTGTTCAAGCCTTCGCGCTCCGACAGAATGGACCCGATACTGTCCTTTTTCTTGGACACCATGCGCCCCATCCCGAGGTTCTGTGCGGTCGTTGTGCCATTCAATTCGTTACCGGCTGCATGGCCTTTCTCGATACGCATGACGCCCAAGGCTTCGGTGCCATAAGGCGTGATGTCGTATTCGGCACCAGCTTCCATGATCTTGCGGATCAGCGCATCGCCATAAGCGGTGGGAACTGCGATTTCATAGGCCAATTCACCGCTGAATGAGATACGGAACAACCGCGCTCGCAACCCACCGCAAACGGTGATGTTTGCGCAGGCCATGAAGGGGAACGCCTCGTTCGAGATGTCCTGATCCACGATCTTCTCAAGAACCTTGCGGCTGTTGGGCCCCGCGACGGCATATTGCGCCCAGGCTTCGGTCGTCGAAATCAGCTGCACGTCCATGTCGGGGAACAGACACTGCCGGACAAACTCCATATGGCGGTAAACCGGCAGGGCGTTAGCGGTTGTCGTCGTTACCACGAAATGGTCTTCGGCAAGCCGTGCAGCGGTGCCGTCATCCTTGGCAATACCGTCTTCGCGCAACATCAATCCATAGCGGGTTTTGCCGACATCAAGTTTGGCAAAGCCGTTGCAGTAGATTTTGTTCAAAAACTCGGCCGCGTCGGTGCCTTGCACGTCAACCTTGCCCAGAGTTGTGACATCACAGACGCCCACTGACCCGCGCGTTGCCAGAACTTCGCGATCCACGCTCTCACGCCAAGTCGTTTCGCCCGCACGCGGAAACCACTGCGCGCGCATCCAGTTTCCGACTTCGACAAACACGGCACCCTGTTCTTCGGCCCAACGATGGCTGGGCGTCAGCCGTTTGGGGTGGAAGTCCTGACCGCGATGGCGGCCGCCGAACACGCCTATGGCCGTCGGTGTGTACGGGGGGCGGAAGATCGTTGTGCCGACCTCGGGGATCGTCTTGCCCGCCAGCTCGGCCATGATGGCAAGGCCGCCCATGTTTGACGTCTTGCCCTGATCCGTTGCCATACCCAGTGTGGTGTACCGCTTTAGGTGCTCGACTGACCTAAAGCCCTCCTGATGGCTGAGTTTGACATCTTTGACGGTCACGTCGTTCTGTTGGTCAAGCCATGCGCGGGAACAGCCTTCGACATACCAGAACGGTTTGAGATTGACCGGCGCGTCTTCGGCCTGAGGCAGGGCAGGGGCTTCGTCGTTCAGGTCAAGCGCATCTTGTGCCGCTTGCACACCACTTTGCAAGGCGCCAGCGGTCGACATCTCGCCCGATGCAGCCCCGGCCACTGTCATACCAGCGGGCAGGTGATCGCCTGGCACAAAGGCCGAGAGTGCCTCGTTCCATATCGGACGACCCCGCTGGTGGCACGTCAGATGCACATTGGGGTTCCAACCACCGGACAACCCCAGAGCTCCGCATTCCAGAGTGCGCATCGTCCCATTTGCGAGCTTTACCTCAGCAAAGGTTAGTCCAAGACGCCCCTTTGTATCAACAACCTGCCCCTCAAGTACCTCATAGTCATAGTTTCTAGGAGCATCAGAACGTACGTCGACTACGGCAGCGATCTTTATACCCTTTGCGTGCAGGTCCGCGGCTGTCCGGTGCCCATCATCGTTGTTGGTGAAAATGGCGACACAGTTGTCCGCGGTGACAGAGAACCTGTTGGCATAAGACCGCAAGGCGGATGCCAGCATGATGCCCGGTCGATCATTGTTTTCAAACGCGATCGGCCGTTCTGTCGCGCCTGCGGCCAAGACCGTTCGCTTTGTATAAATGCGCCACAGGATTTGGCGCGGTTTGCCGGTGTCGGGTGTGTGCATATGATCGCTGACCCGCTCAACCGCGCCATAGATTCCATGATCAAAAGCGCCGATTACGGTGGTGCGCGCCATGACCCGGACATTAGGCAGACTTTCCAGTTCCGCTACCACTGCCTTGGCCCAATCAGCGCCACTGGCATCGCCCAACGAAAATGTCTCGCTGTTGAGCCGACCACCCATGCGGAAATCTTCGTCCGCGAGGATCACGTCACAACCAGCCCGTCCCGCTGTCAAAGCAGCGGCAAGCCCGGCAGGTCCAGCCCCGATAATCAGCAGATCGCAATGCAGGAACCCTTTGTCATAGACATCCGGATCGTCCTTTAAGGACAATGAACCAAGGCCCGCAGCATGTCGGATCACCGGTTCGTAGAGTTTTTCCCAGAAAGCGGCAGGCCACATGAACGTCTTGTAGTAGAAACCCGCTGTCAGAAAGTTGGACAAGCGGTCATTGATCGACAGGAGATCGAATTTCAGAGACCCTAAACGGTTCTGACTCTTGGCGACCAGCCCATCAAAAAGCTCTGTTGTTGTGGCTCGTGTGTTCGGTTCCTGACGCGCGCCGTCGCGCAATTCGACCAACGCGTTTGGTTCTTCCGACCCGGCGGTAAGCGGGCCTCGGGGACGGTGGTACTTGAACGAGCGACCCATCAGGCGCACACCGTTTGCCAACAAGGCAGAGGCCAACGTATCCCCGGGATGACCCTGGTAGGATTTGCCATCGAACGTAAAACTGTGGGTCTGGCTGCGGTCGATCTGCCCGCCTGACTCGATACGGTTTTTCTGGGTCATTTGCTGCGTCCCCTAGAGCGAGCCACATCGCGGGCCAATTCGACCTTGGAAATCTCGTGTGTGATTGTGTTGCGCGTGATGACAAGCCAGGATCGGTCGCCCGCTTCATGAAACCACAGTTCCTGATGCCAACCTGCGGGGTTGTCGCGAAGGTAACCGTATTCAAAGAAGTCTTTCGCAGCGGTTTCGGACTGCCAGTCCGGTCGGTCGATCAACCTTGCATCGCCCAGATAAGTGAATTCAGCAGCATCGCGCGGGCCCAGAAGAGGATGTTCAATAATCATGTAACGCGACCTCTCAATGAAGGTTGGGCTGATTGCCCATCCCTTTTTCGTCGATCATCAGACCTTTCTCGAAACGGTCGAACCGATACGCTGTAGCAGTGGGGTGTGGTGTGTCCCGTGCCAACAGGTGAGCAAAACAGAACCCACTGGCGGGGGTCGCCTTGAAGCCGCCGTAGCACCAGCCACCGTTGAAATAGAGCCCATCGATATGCGTTTTGTCGATGATAGGCGAGCCATCCATGCTCATATCCATGATGCCGCCCCACATACGCAAAAGCCTTGCGCGGCCAAACGCCGGGAAGATGGCCATGCCACCCTCGCACACGTCTTCAACAACAGGGAGATTGCCGCGCTGTGCGTAAGAATTGTAACCGTCTATGTCACCGCCGAAGACCAGCCCGCCCTTGTCGGACTGACTGCAATAGAAATGCCCTGCGCCAAAAGTGATGACGCCCGGTAGGACAGGCTTTAGCCCTTCAGAGACAAAAGCCTGCAACACATGGCTTTCGATGGGCAGGCGCATTTCGGCTTTGGCCATCAGACGCCCTGATGATCCGGCAACAGCGCAACCAACTTTTCCGGCGCCAATGAACCCACGCGATGTTTCGACGCCCAGGCACTTACCGTTTTCGATACGGAAACCTGTGACTTCGCAATTTTGGATGATGTCAACGCCCCGACTGTCGGCACCACGTGCATATCCCCAAGCCACGGCATCGTGGCGCACTGTGCCGCCTCGGTGTTGGGCAAGTCCGCCTTTGATTGGGAAACGTGCGTCTTCGGTGTTCAAGAAGGGGTAGCGTTCCTTGATCTGTGCCGTTGTAAGCAATTCAGCGTCCGCGCCGTTCAAAAGCATGGCGTTGCCGCGTCGCACAAAGGCATCGCGCTGCGCGTCAGAGTGGATCAGGTTCAGAATACCACGCTGCGAAATCATCGCGTTATAGTTGAAATCTTGCTCAAGACCTTCCCACAGTTTCAACGAAAATTCGTAAAACGGTTCATTGCCGTCCAGCAGGTAATTGGACCGAATGATCGTTGTATTTCGTCCGACGTTGCCGCCCCCGATCCAACCTTTCTCGAGCACCGCAATGCGCTTTTGCTGGAACTCTTTTGCAAGATAATAAGCTGTCGCAAGGCCGTGGCCGCCACCGCCAATAATGACGATATCATAGTGCGCCTGTGGCTCTGGATCGCGCCATGCAGGGGTCCAGCCTTTGTGTCCCGTCAAGGCCTCTTTCAGAACCTTGAAGCCCGAGTAACGCATGTCGAGAATCCTCTTTTTCCCACAATTTGCATCAACGAAAATTGGAATTCCGCTCGAGATTGGACATCGATCATCGCATTTGCGACATCGCTAAGCCGCATAACAATTAGGCACTAGCAAGAAAAAAACTTGATTGAGAGGAAAATGCTGCGAAAGTAGAAGCAGATACGTACCACAGCACTCAGAATCGCTGGTTACCGTATCTGTTAGCCGGCGTAGGGTCGGCAGCACCGTGTCCCGCTAGGGGTCAACACACAGGGAGTTAAATAATGAACAAATTTACCACAGCTTTGACCGCAGGGGTTCTTGCCCTCGCGCCACTGAGCGCAATCGCAGCCGATAGCGATGATCCAATTGTCATTCCTATCCACAACTGGTCCAGCCAAATCGTGATGTCCAACGTTGTTGGGCAGATCCTTGAGATGAACGGCAACGCCGTGGAATACGTCACAACTGACAGTCAGGCCGTTTATGAGTCGGTGCGTCTGGGTGACGTAACGCTGGAAATGGAAGTATGGGAAGGCGCCTTTGGCGCTTCGTTCCGTGCAGCCTTGGAAAAAGGTGGCATCGTTGACGTAGGCGACCACAACGCGGTCACTCGTGAAGACTGGTGGTATCCGATGTGGACTAAGGATGCCTGCCCGGGTCTGCCAAGCTGGGAAGCTTTGAATGACTGCGCCTCGTTGTTCGCAACCGCCGAGACCGGTGACAAGGGCCGCTATCTTGATGGACCGGTGGACTGGCTCAAGCACGGTCAGGAACGTGTCGAAGCGCTTGGTATGGACTTCGTTGTTGTGAACGCAGGCTCCGCAGCGGCTCTTTGGGCGGAAATCGGTGCGGCTGAAGCTGACAAACGCCCCATTGTCGTCTTCAACTGGACGCCCAACTTCGCCGAAGCGGTTTGGCCCGGTGAATTTGTAGAGTTCCCGGAATGGGTCGATGGTTGTGACAAAGACCCAGCTGTTGGTCCAAACCCAAATGCTCTGTACGATTGCGGTAACCCGGCAAACGGATACATGAAAAAGGCAGCTTGGGACGGCATGGAAGCCAAATGGCCGTCTGCTTATGCCATCTTGGAAAAGATCGACTTCTCCAATCCGCAGATTGCAGAAATGGCCAAGCTGGTCGACATCGATGAGATGGAGCCGACTGAAGCCGCGGAAGTATGGCTGGAAGCCAATGAAGACGTTTGGAAGGGCTGGCTGAACTAAGCCACTTTCTCTGACATCTAAACTATCCCCCGTCCGAGTTTCGGGCGGGGGTACGCACCCGTAAGGATTGCTATGACTGCCGAAAATCCCGTGATTTCCTGTAAAAATGTCTGGAAGATCTTTGGACCCGATCCCGAGGCTTTCATGAAGACCATGCCAGAGGGTATGAGCTTTGAAGAGATCAGGGCAGCTGGATACATCGCTGGCGTAAAGGACGTCTCCATTGAGGTCCACAAGGGCGAGATGTTGGTCATAATGGGGCTGTCCGGCTCTGGTAAATCGACCTTGGTACGTTGTTTTTCTAGATTGCACGACATCACCGGTGGCACGATCACAGTTGAAGGCCAGGACATCATGTCCTTGTCGGAAAAAGAGCTGATCGACCTGCGTCGTTCCAAGATGGGAATGGTATTCCAGTCCTTTGGTTTGTTGCCGCATCGGACAATTCTTGAAAACGTCGCCTTCCCACTCGAAATGCGAGGGCAAGACAAACACACGCGGCGCGAACGCGCCCTAGAGGTTATCAAACTGGTCGGTCTGGAAGGGCGCGAAGATTATTTCCCGCGCGAATTGTCAGGCGGACAGCAACAGCGCGTCGGCATCGCACGCAGTCTCGCCATCGAACCTGATATCTGGTTTCTGGACGAGCCGTTCAGCGCACTTGACCCATTGATCCGCAAGGAAATGCAAGACGAATTCCTGCGCCTGCAACAGATGTTGAACAAGACGATTGTCTTCATCACCCACGATTTTGACGAGGCGCTTCGCTTGGCGGATCGCATTGCAATCATGAAGGACGGCGCGGTCGAACAATGTGACACACCGGATCAGATTGTACTGCATCCGGCGACGGAATACGTGCGCAAGTTCACCGAAGATATCGACAAGGCGCGCGTGGTTCACGCTGGTGTCTTGGCGCAGGCGCATGCCAGCGGCGAAGGGGAACCGCAAGACGCGGGCACGACCGTACACGATATGGCGCGTATGTTGGTAAATGATACGCGGGAAATGATTCCAGTTCACCGTGCAGGTGTCTCGATCGGTGCGATGTCCCGAAAGGCCGCACTAGATGTTCTTCTTGGCGGCGACTCATGACCGTTGCATCGACCACACTGCCAACGTCATTGCGGTCTTTTAGCAATGCCCAGATTGCCCTTGCCTGCGTCGCAGTCGCGCTTTGCCTGACAATCGTTCAATACTTGGGGTTGCTTCCCACATGGCTGCACCGTTTGCCAGAAGCGATTATTCCGAATTTCGCAGCAGTGCTCGACGCGGTTTTCAATTTTGTCAAAGACGACCTTGGGTTGCTTGCGTTCACCCGTTTCCTGACCGAAGGCCTTGAATGGTTGCTGGACTTTTCGGCAAACATTTTCTTCGGCAAGCGCCGTTTCCCGAATATTGGACCCGTCCCATGGACCGCAGTTGCAGCTACAGCCGCGGTTATCGGATACTATCTGGGTGGTTGGCGGCTCGCCCTGCTCGGGGGCGGAACGATGGTATGGACCGCACTTATCGGCCAGTGGGAAATCGCAATGCAGACGATGTCGGTGCTGGCCATTGCGGCGCCGCTTGCTTTTGTCATCGGCCTGTCTTTGGGGATCGCTGCGTGGAAATATGCGTGGGTGGATAGGGTGATAAAACCCGTTCTATCTGTCCTGCAAACCTTGCCTTTCTTCACTTATCTTTTGCCAGCGGTCATCTTCTTCAAAGTCGGCCCGACAGCAGGCGCTGTCGCCACAACCATCTACGCCATTCCTCCAATGATACTGATGACCACGCTTGGTTTGAAAAAGGTTTCGCCGGAAGTGGTTGAGGCAGGCAAGATGAGCGGCTGTACAAAGGCGCAGATGCTGCGGCATGTCTACATTCCATCCGCGCGAACCGAAATCCTTGTCGGTGTGAACCAGGTCATCATGCTCAGTCTGGCAATGGTGGTTCTGACTGCCTTTATCGGCATGCCGGGTCTGGGGGCCAAGCTGCTTGCGATGATGGGCAGTTTCAAACTGGGCCGGTCTTTCGAGATAGGCGTTACGATCGTTCTACTTGCCGTCATGCTTGACCGGATGTCCAAGGCATGGGTTATCAAGCTACCCGAACATTTTGAACGCGATACGCCGATTTGGCAGAAACACAGTATGCTTCTGCTTGGTCTTGGGCTTTTCATCGGGTTTACGCTCTTGTCTCTTGTCGTCCCGTTTCTTGCCGAAGTGGGGCGGGGACAGGACTTTAGCCAAGGCAAAGAGCTCGATAATCTGATCAAGGCCTTTCTCAATATTGAATGGGTCAAGGCAACCACAGGTTTCTTGCGCGCATTTCTGAACGTTCAGGTTCTGATCCCGTTTCGAAATTTCATGCTGTCGATTCCGACACCGGCCTTCATCCTGCTTGTTGCGGCTTTCGCCTTGGCTCTTGCCGGACGCAGGGAAGCGCTCTACGCGCTCGTGTTCTTCTCTCTTGTCGCTTTGTCCGGCTGGTGGGATCGCGCCATCATAACACTGTATTCCGTGATTTCTGCGGTGAGCCTTGCAGCCCTCATCGGTCTGCCGATTGGCATACTAGCTTCTCGCTCAAATAAGTGGTCGGAACGTGTGCTGTTGGTTTGTGATACCGCACAAACTTTCCCCAGTTTCGTATATCTGATCCCGGCCATCATGTTGTTCGGCATCACAGATGTTGCCGTGATCTTCTCGATCCTCGTCTTTGCGATGGTGCCGCTGACGCGATACACCATCGAAGGATTGCGCAACGTGCCGGAAGAAATGACCGAAGCGGCTGATATGTCCGGAG
Source organism: uncultured Marivita sp. (assembly GCA_947503115.1). Lineage (GTDB taxonomy): Bacteria > Pseudomonadota > Alphaproteobacteria > Rhodobacterales > Rhodobacteraceae > Marivita. Next base: position 91,322 of record CANNCS010000001.1, on the reverse strand, counting down.
CAACGCGGCTGCAAAAGCTATGGAGCGTGCAGTTGCCGATCGCCCTTCCAACGATGGCTGTCGGGTTCAATCAAGCGATCATGTTCGCGTTCTTCATGGTGATCATCGCGGCATTCATCGGCACGCAGGATCTTGGTCAAGAACTACAACGCACACTCGCAGGAACGGATCTGGGTAAGAACTTTGTCTTAGGGATATGCGTCTCGCTGATGGCGTTGACCTTTGACCTGACAATCATGAAGTGGGCAGCAGACAAAAAGCGGATGCTGGGCTTGCAGTAAACCTATGGGGCTAGGCAACGGTCCGGGCAGGCTATTCATCCCATCCGGTGTTCCATCGCGCCCCTCGGAAGGGAACTGCGTCCGACACTGCAGTTCGTTTATTGTTTGAGAATGGAAATCCCCGGGCCACCGGACGGAAAGAAGAACACACTGTCTGCACCCGACGCCCGGATATACGCGATGTCCGGCTTGCATAGATCGTCTTCGATGTCGTCACGTCCTGATTACGCAATGGTCAGCATGAAACCGTCAGGCGCGCTGGATGCTCAACTTGGCTTGTAGGCCGGTGGTCGAGTTCTCGAAGGACAATGCGCCATTGTGCAGTGCCGCAATGGTGGCGACGATGGATAGACCCAACCCGTGTCCGGCGATGTAATCTGTATTCTCGCCGCGCTCAAACGGGCCAATCAGCTCTTGGACATCCTTGGCGAGTGTGTCCGATCCTTCGTCTTCGATTACGATAGTGGCGGTCTGTGCGTCGGTCTTGATGGCGACACTGGCGCTGCGGCCGTATTTCAGTGCGTTGTCGATTAGGTTGGTGATCGCCCGCTCCAACGCCACAGGACGCCCGCTGACAATGACCTGCCGCCCAGTCGTAACGACGCTTTGTCCCTGCCGCGACATGAACAACGATCGCCCCCCCTGAACCACCACATCGCGCGGCGGAACAAGGGTCACTGGCTCGCCTACATCCTGATAGTCCGACACAATGGTTTCAACGAGCGCGTTCAGCGACAGCTTGCGTGGCGCTTCGGCATTCATCTCTGCGCGGGTGTAGGTAAGAGCGCTTTCGATGATCCCAGTCATGGAGTCGATGTCGGACTCCAGCTTGCGGCGGAGTTCTGTGTCCGTGATCAGCGCCGTGCGCAATCGCAAGCGCGTTGCCGGTGTACCCAGATCGTGACTAACGCTTGAGAGAACCGCGGCGCGATTGGCAAGCTGTTTGCGCTCTGCTTCGAGGAAGGCGTTCAGGGAATCCACAATGTCCCGTAATTCGCTTGGACCGGCCGCTTCGTAACTATCCGGTCCGCCAAAGCGCCGATTGCGGAAGGCCTGAGCGAAGGCGTCAAAAGTCTGCGTTGTGTTGCCAATCAGCGTGACCAAAGCCGCCACTGCCAAAAGCGCAACCAGAACCGCCATTAGCCGCATGTCGCGTGGTGCGGCGTCGCAACCCCAAATCGCGCTACCATCCACCCGTTGCCATGGTCCGTTACCATATCGCGCTAACAGGATCGGGTCGCTGCAATAGGTTGCAAACAGACGGGTCAGCGCCGCCAACTGGGCCGAGCCAGAGGGTGCAGCATCTGCCTGAATATCTGCAACCGGGTAGCGTAACACGTCCGAAACAGCGCCGATCTGCAAGCCGCCTTCGTTGTTTTGCAAAGATAAAACAGTGACATAGGCGGGTTGAGGCATCCCTGATAAGCGTTCGAACTTGCCCGTTTCTGCCAGCACGGCATCTGCCGCAGACAAACGTGTGACATGCAGGTCGGGGTGTGTGTCCTGCCCCGTCCGCAATGCCTCGTAGGCCAGCAACCCGGCGGTCTGCGCCGAGGTAAGATGATCTTTCCACGATTGCGTGGATTTTAGCCACAACAGCGTTGCGACCGATGCAGATACCATTGCGACCGCCACCCAGATCAGCGCGAGGCTGCGAAGCCGGAACCCGTGCTTCATCAGTCAGGCTCGGCTGTTACATCAACGGCGAAGACATAGCCCGTTCCGCGTTCCGTGCGGATCATGTCTGGTGCTTTGGGATCGGTTTCGATTTTGGATCGCAGCCGGCCAACAAGCACATCAATGGCCCGGCCTGTGGCCTCGGGTTGGTCCTGATCGCCGGTCACATCCAGCGCGGTTGCGATTTCCTGCCGCGTCAGCGGGATATGCGGATTGGCGAGCAATACCTTCAGTAGCGCGGTTTCCCTGCGCGACAGAGTGACCTGATATCCGTCGGGTGAACGAACCTCGTCTTGCTTGCCGTCATAGACCCAGCCGCCAAAGTGAAACGTCTGGATGCGTCTTCGATAGATCAAGGAGGATGACCGTCGCGCGCGTGATAACACCGCGCGCACCCGCGCGAGCAGCAATTCCGGGTTGAAGGGTTTGGCGATGTAATCGTCTGCTCCGGTCTCGTACCCGGCCATGCGTTGGTGATCAGCAGAGAGGGCAGAGACCATGATGATCGGCACATCGTGATCGCGCCGCAAACCTTGGCATATCTCCAGCCCGCTTTCATCGCCAAGCATCACGTCCAATAAAATAAGGTCGATCCTGCCGTCTTCGAGATGCCGATGCACGTCGGCTTCGGTTGCGGCGGGCAGGGCGATGCACCCGTGCTGACGCAAGTACTGGCACATCATATGGCGCATGTCCGGATCGTCATCGACGACAAGAAGTCGTGGAATCGCCATCTGTCGTTCTCCTCCCTACACAGCGTGTCTGCGCCGTGCCCTGTTCTCTTATGTAACATCAGGAAACGAAATCTCGTCCAGTGTAACAGCGTGTAACGATAGCCCTGAAAATCTGCACGCCGTTTATGAAAACCCGCCATGACAAGATTGCAATACTAGGGGGGATTTCGCCAAACATAGGCACCTGATGCCAGACTTGGCACAGATTTTGGGAGGACTACACAAATGAAATCCGTATTTTTCGGCGCTGTCTCCGCCACCGCTCTGATCGCATCCGCAGTACATGCCGAACCCCAGGCAGAAGTTCTGCATTGGTGGACATCGGGCGGTGAAGCGAAATCCGTCGCAGTGCTGCAGGAAGAATTCGCCTCGAAGGGTGGCCAGTGGACCGACATGCCAGTCGCAGGTGGCGGGGGTGACGCTGCGATGACAGCTCTGCGCGCACGCGTTCTGTCGGGCAATGCGCCGACCGCCGTTCAGCTCAAAGGCCCGGCGATCCAAGAATGGTACGAAGAGGGTGTTCTGGCTGACATTTCGCCCGTTGCCGAAGCGCAGGGCTGGGCAGACGTTCTGCCTGCGTCCATCGCAGGCCACATGAAGTGCGAAGGCACATGGTGCGCGGCACCAGTGAACGTACACCGCGTTGACTGGATCTGGGCGAACGCCGACGTTCTGGAAGCAAACGGAATCGAAATGCCTTCCACATGGGACGAATTCAACGCTGCGGCTGAAAAACTGCAGGCGGCTGGCATCATCCCTCTGGCCCACGGCGGTCAGGCTTGGCAGGACGCAACCGTTTTCGAAGCGGTCGCACTGGGCATTCTCGGCGCTGACGGCTTCCGCAAGGCGTTTGTCGATCTCGACATGGACACACTGAAGTCCGACGAAATGAAGGCCGTCTTTGACCAGATGCGCACCATGCGCGGCTATGTTGATGACAACTTCTCTGGTCGTGACTGGAACCTTGCCACAGCGATGGTCATGAACGGCGAAGCGGCGTTCCAGATCATGGGCGACTGGGCCAAGGGCGAATTCATGGCCGCGGGCAAAGCTCCGGGCGAAGACTTCCTCTGCGCGTCGGTTCCGGGCGATGGTTTCCTCTACAACGTGGACAGCTTTGCCATGTTCGACGTGGATGGCGACGACAAGAAAGCCGGTCAGGAACTGCTGGCAGAGCTGATCGTCGGACAGAATTTCCAGAAGGTGTTTAACCTGAACAAAGGCTCGATCCCGGCACGCATTGATGTGTCCCTGGAAGAATTCGACAGCTGTGCGCACCTGTCCGCCAAGGACATGGGTGAAAGCTCGGACAACGGCTCGCTTCTGCCCAGCTATGCCCACGGCATGGCGCTGCGTGGTGCGCAGTCCGGTGCGATTACCGACGTCGTGACGGCACACTTCAACTCCGATATGTCCTCGGATGAAGCCGTCAACATGCTGGCTGACGCAGTCGCCAACAGCATGTAATTACAGTCTCCCGCCCCAAAGCACCCGCTTGGGGCGGGACTTTCAGGGACAGATCCAATGACCAAGTGGCTTGAAGAAAACACGCCCAAATTGGTACTGGCGCCCTCGTTCATCGCAGTTCTGATCTTTGTCTATGGCTTCATCGCCTGGACCGCTTGGGTCTCGTTCACGCGATCGCGCCTGCTGCCACGCTATGACATCGAAGGCTTTATCCAGTACGATCGCCTGTTCGCGTCGCCCCGATGGGACACCGCGCTGAACAACCTTTTCGTCTTCGGCTTCCTGTTCATCGTAATCGCGATGGTGCTCGGGTTGGTGCTGGCGATCCTGCTGGATCAGAACATCCGCACCGAAGGCGCAATCCGCACGGTTTATCTTTACCCAATGGCACTTTCGATGATTGTCACCGGTACGGCTTGGAAGTGGATTCTGAACCCCGGTCTGGGTATTCAAGCGATGGTACGTGGCTGGGGCTTCGAGGATTTCACTTTCGATTGGTTGGTGAACCCGGATATGGCGATCTACACCATCGTGATCGCTGCGATCTGGCAAAGCTCGGGCTTCGTGATGGCGCTGTTTCTGGCCGGTCTGCGGTCGGTGGATGGCGAGATCATCAAAGCCGCACAGGTCGATGGTATCCCGACATGGCGCATCTATACCGCCATCATCATTCCATCGATGGCTCCGATCTTTCTCTCGGCCTTTATCGTGCTGTCGCACCTCGCCATCAAGAGCTTTGACCTTGTCATTGCGCTCACTGGTGGTGGTCCCGGCTACGCGACCGATCTTCCGGCAACCTACATGTACGCGATGGCGTTCTCGCGTGGCGATATCGGTCAGGCGGCAAGCTCTGCCATGATCATGATGATGGTCGTCTTCGCGATTGTGGTGCCGTACCTCTATTCGGAATTGAGGTCCAAAGATGACTGATATTTCAATGACATCCGAGCAAAACAAAAGCCAGACAGGCAAGATCGTTCTGCGTTGGCTGCTGTATATCGCGCTGGGCCTGTTTGCCCTGTTCTACCTGATGCCGCTTTTTGTGATGATCACCACATCGTTGAAAAGCCTTGATGAAATTCGCACGGGGGACCTCATCGCCCTGCCACGGGAAGTCACTTTTGACGCGTGGCGCACGGCATGGTCGGGGGCGTGTACCGGTATCCAATGCGAAGGCGTGCAGCCCTACTTCTGGAACTCGATCCTGATCGCCATTCCAGCGGTGGCCATTTCAACCTTGCTAGGCGCGATGAACGGCTATGTCGTGGCCCAGTGGAGGTTCCGGGGTGCCAACATTATCTTTTCGCTGATGCTGTTTGGCTGCTTCATCCCGTTCCAAGTGGTGCTCCTGCCAATGGCCCGGACACTCGGGATCATGGGTATTGCGGGCACCATTCCGGGGCTAATCTTTGTCCACGTGATCTATGGGCTTGGCTTCACCACGTTGTTCTTCCGCAACTATTATGTCTCGATCCCGGCAGAACTGACCAAGGCGGCCAAAGTGGATGGGGCAGGGTTTTTCCGGATCTTCTGGTCGATCTTCCTACCACTGTCGCTGCCGATCATCGTGGTGACCGTCATCTGGCAGTTCACCCAGATCTGGAACGACTTCCTGTTCGGCGTGTCCTTCAGTCAAGCGGGCACCCAGCCGGTGACTGTGGCCCTGAACAATATCGTCAACTCGACCACTGGCGTCAAAGAATACAACGTCGACATGGCTGCTGCGATCATTGCCGCGCTGCCGACGCTGTTCGTCTACGTTGTCGCTGGCAAGTATTTCATCCGGGGTCTGACCGCCGGTTCCGTGAAAGGATAAACCCATGTCTCCGATCCTGGACATCAACAATCTCTACAAAAGCTACGGCACCACGGAGATCCTCAAGGACATCAACGTGTCGATCGAACCGGGCGATTTCCTTGTGCTGGTCGGTCCTTCGGGCTGCGGCAAGTCTACGCTTCTGAACTGTATCGCCGGGCTTGAACCGATCACAGGTGGCTCCATCAGCATCGGTGGCAAGGACATGACCCATGTCAGCCCCAAGGACCGGGACATCGCAATGGTGTTTCAATCCTACGCCCTGTACCCAACGATGACCGTTGCCAAGAATATCACCTTCGGCATGAAGGTGCGCGGCGTCGATCAGGCCACACAGGACAAGAAACTGGCTCAGGTTGCGGCACAGTTGCAGATCGAACCGCTGCTCAATCGCCGGCCAGGTCAGCTTTCGGGCGGGCAGCGTCAGCGTGTGGCGATGGGGCGGGCGCTGGTGCGCGATCCCAAGCTGTTTCTCTTTGACGAACCGCTGTCCAACCTCGACGCCAAGCTGCGGGTCGAGATGCGAACCGAAATCAAGGCCTTGCACCAGAATCTTGGTGCGTCGATGGTCTATGTGACCCACGACCAGATCGAAGCAATGACACTGGCGACCAAGATTGTCGTGATGAAAGGTGGCGTGATTCAGCAGATCGGATCTCCGGCGGAGATCTACAATCGTCCAGCCAACCTTTTTGTGGCCGATTTCATGGGCAGCCCGGCGATGAACCTGATCCCGGCCAAGGCACATTGCGACGACGAAGGCACACGGATCGAAATCACGCGTAAATCCGGCGAGCCGATTGTCCTGACTGACACCAAGAACCGCAATCTGCCCGAAGACGTGATCCTTGGCGTGCGCCCTGAAGACATCGCAGATCCCGATCTGCGTGGGTCAGAGTCGACACAGGCGGCGGAATGCCTGATCGACATTGTCGAACCGGCGGGGGCGGACACGTTCGCTGTGATGCAGTTGGGTGGCAAACACGTCACTGCACGTCTGCACGCGGAAACGACGGCCAAGCCCGGTCAGCCCAAGCGGCTGTCCTTCGATCTTGGCAAGGTTTCGTATTTTGCGCCGGAAACCGGGCTGCGGCTGAACTGAGCAACGACCGGGTGGTCAGTCTTTGAAAGACCACCCGGAAGCTTTCACCTGATGCGTATGCGCACCCAACGTGGGCGCGGTTCGGTCTAGCGCAAGGCTCGAAGTGCTGAAGGTGATCGGCGTACGCACACCCGGCACACCCTCGGGCATGATCTTCATCCCACGGTGCACGATCTGCGGATCGTCGAATACTTCGCCGACCGTGTTGATCGGGGACGACGCGACCTGCTTGGCTTTCAACGCCTCAAGCAATTCAGCCTTGGTCATCTTCGACGTTTCCGCTTTGAGCATCGCGATCAGTTCGTCGCGGTGCTTTACGCGTTGGGCATTGCTCCGGTAGTTCGGGTTTTCGGCGATGTCCGGCCGGTTCACGATCTCGCACAGGCCCTGAAACTGGCGGTCATTGCCCGACGCGATAATGATATCGCCGTCGGAGGCCGGGAAGACCTCGTAAGGCACGATATTTGGGTGCTGGTTTCCCATGCGATTGGGGGACTCGCCCGTCACAAGGAAGTTCATCGCCTGATTGACAAGACACCCGGTGCCTGCGTCGAGCAGGCTCATGTCGATATGCTGGCCCTTGCCTGTGTTATCCCGATCGCGAAGCGCCGCCTGAATCCCAATCACAGCGTAAAGGCCGGTGTAAATGTCGGTGACGGCAACGCCGACCTTTTGCGGTTCGCCAGCCGGATCACCGGTGATCGACATCAGCCCTGACAGCCCTTGCACAAGGTAGTCATATCCCGCGCGTTCGGCGTAGGGGCCAGTTTGTCCAAAACCGGTGATCGAACAGTATGTTAGGCCGGGATTGGCCGCAGACAGGCTGGCGTAGTCAAGCCCGTATTTGACCAGCCCGCCCACCTTGAAGTTCTCAATCAGCACATCCGCCTCGCGAGCGAGGTCTTGCACAAAAGCGCGGCCGTCCTCTGTCGTCAGATCCGCCGTGACCGAGTATTTGCCCCGGTTGCAACTGTAGAAATACGCCGCTGACGGCGTATCCTCGCCCTCGCGTTCAATGAACGGAGGTCCCCAAGTGCGGGTATCGTCGCCCTTGGGGCTTTCCACCTTGATCACGGTTGCGCCAAGATCGGCCAGCGTCTGACCGACAATTGGCCCGGCAAGAATGCGGGCCAATTCAAGAACTTTCAAACCTTCCAGCGGTGCTGACATCAGAAGAACGCCTGCAACCCTGTCTGTGCCCGGCCAAGGATTAGGGCGTGTACGTCATGCGTGCCCTCGTAGGTGTTGACCGTCTCTAGGTTCTGCGCGTGGCGCATGACATGGTATTCCGCCATGATCCCGTTGCCCCCATGCATATCGCGGGCATGCCGTGCGATTTCCAACGCCTTGCCGCAATTGTTGCGCTTGATCAGGCTGATCGCCTCGGGCGCTGCGGTGCCCGCGTCGAGCATCCGGCCCACTTGGAGTGCTGCGTGCAGGCCCAAAGTGATCTCGGTTTGCATGTCGGCCAGTTTTTTCTGAAATAACTGAGTCTGCGCCAGCGGCTTGCCAAATTGCGTGCGGTCTAAACCGTACTGACGTGCGCGGTGCCAGCTGTCTTCTGCGGCCCCCATCACGCCCCATGCAATGCCATAACGCGCACGGTTCAAACAACCGAATGGACCTTTGAGACCCTCGACACCCGGTAGCAGTGCGTCTTCGCCGACCTCTACATCCTTCATCACAATCTCGCCGGTGATCGACGCGCGCAGGGAGAGCTTTCCGTTGATCTTGGGCGCGCTGAGACCCTTCATGCCCTTTTCAAGCACGAAGCCCCTGATCGCGCCGCCATGCGCTTCGGATTTTGCCCAAACAACAAACACATCGGCAATCGGGCTGTTCGAGATCCACATCTTTGCGCCGTTGATGACATAGCCACCGTCGGTTTTCTTGGCGACAGTCTTCATGCCCGCAGGGTCCGACCCGGCGTCGGGTTCTGTCAGGCCGAAACAGCCGATCAGAGTGCCTGCCGCCAAACCGGGCAGGTATTTCTTGCGTTGCTCATCGGTGCCGTAGGCGTGGATCGGGTACATGACGAGAGAGCTTTGCACGCTCATCATCGACCGATAGCCGCTGTCCACACGCTCGACTTCGCGGGCGACAAGACCATAGCTCACATAGCCCGCACCCAGACCGCCGAATTCTTCGGGGATGGTCACGCCAAGAAGACCCATCTCGCCCATCTCGGCGAAAATCTCGGGCGCGACGCCTTCGTTCAGATACATGTCTGAAACGCGCGGTAGCAGTTTGTCCGACGCATAGGCCGCCGCGCTGTCAGCGATCATGCGCTCTTCTTCAGACAGAGCCGCACTTAGGCCCAGTGGGTCTTGCCAGTCGAATTTGGCGAGTGAGGGTCCGTGACCCGCGTGTGACGCATCAAGCATGTCCATGCTCCTCTTTCATGTCATTGGCCGCAGCCGATCCGGCGATATGCCCCAGAACCGTCGCTGCCAGCAGCCCATTGCCGGATAGATAACCGCTATCCCCGGAACCTGAAACACCTACCGCAGCACCACCCGCCGCAAAAAGATTGGGCAAGACGCTCCCGGCTGTGCGGCAGACGCGTGCGTCTTGATCGACACGCAATCCGCCTTGGGTGTGAAACAAGGCACCGGTCACCTTTACCGCACAGTAAGGAGGTTTGAGCGGTTCGCCAAGGAAGTTGCGTCCAAAGGCGTCAGGTCCGTTGTTTGGAATTTCGGACAACGTTGTTGTCAAGTTGGCTTCTGGCAAGCCGGTGACTTCCGCCAGTTTTGCCACCGTATCAGTGGTGCGGATCGCGCCGATTGCCTCGGCATCCTTGAAGTCCTGAAATTGCCGCGCAATCCCTGCGATCCGGTTGTCGAAGATGGTCCAGGCGATGCTCTCAGGTTGGGCCAGCACGGCGCGGGCAGCTTCAGAGTAGCCCTGACTCTCGTCCCAAAATCGCTGGCCGTTCAGGTTCACCTGTACCCCGCCTTGGGTGATCACCGCCCAGGTGATCAGGATGCCCTGCGGGTGCGCGACATTCCCGTGGCCCTGATACGCCGCCAGATGCAGCGTTTCCGCTCCAAGCGCCTGACCCCATGTCACGGCATCGCCTTGGTTATAGTCATGCCCGAACCAGACCGCGTTTTCGATCTCGGGCATGAACTGGCGCACCATGGCGCGATTGCCACCATAGCCATTACAGGCAAGGATCAACGCAGCGCAGCCGACGTCTTCCGTACCGTTCGGCCCGTCCAACCGTGCGCCTCGTACTTCATCACCCTCGACGAAAAGCGATGTCGCGCGGCGGTTGCAGATAATGTCGATACCCTGCGCTTCGCACGCAGCGCGCAGCCTGTCGATCAATTCCCGCCCCGCGCGGGTGGGGAGTCCGTGCATCCGTCGGCGCGTATGGCCGGGATAGTCGAAATCGGTCACGACCGAGAAGGGAAGGTCGAACTTGTCCGCCAGCCATTCGATCACATTGCCGGAATGGCCCGCCAGCAGATCGACAAGAGCCTGAGGGTTCTCGCCTTTGGCTTTCTTCTGGATATCCTGCGCAAAAAGGTCGGCGGAGTCCTCGATCCCGGCGTCCCGTTGAAACCGTGTGCCCGCAGCAGGGATCAAACCTGCCGATAAGGCGGTGGAACCGGAAGGCGTAGCATCCGCCTCGACCACCAGAACCTCGGCCCCAGAAGCATTGGCGGTTAAAGCCGCAACCAAACCGCACGCCCCCGCGCCGACAATCAGGATCGGTACTTCAAAATCGAAGCCAGAGATGGGGGGTGGAAGGACCGACATGGCTCAGGATTGCTCGCCCGACTCGTAGCGTTTGCCCAGCGCCAGCATATCTTCCGTGCCCAGTCGATCGTTCAACCCACCAAAATCAAACATCCGATCGGCAAAGGCGCGGTTGCTGCCGGTGGACATCAGGCTTTGGTAATAGGTTTCGGCGCTATGCGCCAAGGCGCGGACGATGCCGCCGGGGAAGATCACGATGGAGAAGCCAAGGTCGTTCAGAAAGGATGCATTTTGGATCGGTGTCGCCCCGCCTTCAACCATGTTCACAAGCAACGGCACACGGCCCTTGAATTGCTCCGTTACCATCTTCATCTCGTCCACCGACCGCAGTGCTTCGATGAACAACGAGTCGGCACCTGCCTCGACATAGGCTTCGGCCCGGTCGATGGCGGCCTCAAACCCTTCGACGGCCACGGCGTCGGTGCGGGCGATGATCAGTGTCTCATCGCTAGCCCGTGCATCCGCCATCGCGGCGATCTTTCCGACCATCTCTTGTGTGGGAATGATCGACTTTTCGGCCAGATGCCCGCAGCGTTTCGGGTAGGTCTGATCCTCGATCTGCAAGGCATTGGCCCCTGCGCGTTCGTATAGCCGCATCGTCCGTTGCGCGTTCAGCGCGTTGCCGAACCCTGTGTCGGCGTCGATGATCACGGGGATGTCGACGCGGTCGCGGATCAGGGCCATCGTGTCGGTCATTTCGCTGACCGAGGTCAGACCGATATCGGGGCGACCCAGGCGTGTATAGGCGACCGCTGCACCGCTGAGGTACAGGGCTTCGAACCCGGCTTGCGCCGCAAGTGCTGCAGTGAGCGCGTCGTACACACCCGGGGCGACAAGGATCTCGTCTGAGGCAAGGCGGGTTTTCAGGGTCATGTCAGGGTTTCCAGCATCTCGGCGCAGGTCACATTCGGGCAGACCGACGCAAGCGACAGCAATGTGGCGTCGTGCACCTCTTGTTTGAAGGCGGCACAGCCATCGGACAGCAGAATTGTGTGCAGATTCCGCAAGTGAGCGTCGCGCACGGTGCTTGCCACGCCGCCGTTGGTGACGATCCCGCCGATGATAAGCGTGTCGATGTCCAGCGCACGCAAAATATATTCCAGCCGCGTTTGGTAGAGCGCGGAATAGGCGACCTTTTCGATGGTGTAATCGGCCGGGGCCAGTGCATCGACCAAGCTGTGACCAAACTTACCGGGGGCGAAATCGCCTTTGCCCAGGAAGGGGCGGAGCTCTTTCAGGTGCGGTGCGATGAGGGGCTCATCGTTCGGCCCCGGCACCAGCGTGAACTGCGCACTGATATAGGTGCCGCCTTTCGCGCGGAGCGCATCCACAACAGGTTTGATCCGGGCAGGCAGGTCGGTGATCGCCTCGGCCGTCTGGTCCGCACGGCCATAGGCACCTTCGGGGTGCAGAAAGTCGTTCTGCAGATCGATGGTCAGAAGGGCCGTGCGCTTTGGGTCGATGGTATGGGCCATATCTCAGTCCTCGTCCCGTGTGATGATGGTGTTGCCGCAGGTGTCGACTTTGGCGGTCAGCCCGGGATCGACCAGCACGGTTGTGTCCGGCTGCACAAGGATCGCGGGGCCCTTGATCTCGGCACCGACAGGTAGGGTAAGGCGGTTGTAGGTCGCGGTGTCGAACCAGGCATCGCCGAAATGTACTTTTCGGCTGCCTGTGTGGGCGGCGTCAACCGAGCCGGCCTTGGGGGCAAGGGTTGTCAGATCGAACTTGGGCCTGCGCCCGATCACGGCAGTGCGCAGGTTCATGACCCGGCGGGTGCCGTTCTTGAGCAAGCGTCCGTAGGTGACTTGGTAGGCGGTATCAAACGCTGCTTCGACCTCGGTAATCGTGGGCGCTGTCACGTTGGAACCATGGACCTTGATCGGCAAGGGGACCGCAACCGTGTGTGTCTGGCCGACATATGCCATGTCCAGTTCCACCACGATGTCACGCGACTCGAACCGGGATTGCGCGGCATATAAAAGGGCCATGCCATCGTCGATATGCTTCTGCATCACCTCGCGCAGCGCATCGGTGTCGAGCGTGGCCGTCAGTGTATTGATCGTCTGCACGAAGTCTTGCCGCATGTCGGCAATCACGCAGCCCATTGCACTGGTCACACCGGGATAGCGTGGGACAATCGCACTGCCGATGCCGACCTCTTTCAGGATCGCGCCCGTGTGCAGCGCACCGCCGCCACCAAAGGGCATAAATGCGAACCGCTTGGGGTCGAACCCGCGTTCGATACTGACTAGACGGATTGCGCCTGCCATCCGTGAATTGGCAACACGCAAGATGGCTTCCGCGGCTTCGATGGTTGTCAGGTCAAGCTTTGATCCGACGTGAATGTCGATGGCGCGTGCGGCGGCATCGACATCCAGCCGGTCCAGCTTGCCCCCGATGGGATTGTCCGGGTCAATCCGGCCCAATACGACATTGGCATCGGTTACGGTTGGACGATCATTGCCCTGACCATAGGCGACCGGGCCGGGGGTCGACCCTGCGCTTTCGGGTCCAATGTTCAACAAGCCGCCTTTGTCGACCCAAGCGATCGAGCCACCACCGGCGCCAATCGTCGAGATCTCGATCATCGGGTTGCGCACAACCATGCCGAAATCGATCGAAGTCTGCGGCGACAGCATGGACTGCCCCTTGGCGATCAGCGCCACGTCAAAGCTGGTGCCCCCCATGTCGCCGGTGATGACGTTCTCGAAACCCGCTGTCGTCGCGATATGGCCCGCGGCGATTACCCCAGCGGCGGGACCAGACAGGGCAGTGCGGATCGGCAAGCGGCAAGCGGTGCTGGTGCCCATGACGCCGCCATTCGACTGCACGATCATGAACTCGCCGCCGAACCCGCCTTTGGTCAGGGCCTGATCCAATCGGTTGATATAGCCAGACACTTCGGGTTGCAGATAGGCGTTCAAAGCGGTCGTCGAGAAGCGCTCGAATTCGCGGATCTCCGGCAGGATTTCCGACGAACAGCTGACGTGGTCGTTGGGCCACATGGCGCGGACGGCTTCGACCGCCTTGGCCTCGTTCTCGGCATTGGCATAGGCGTTGGCGAATAGGATCGCGACGGCAAGGCAACCTTCGTCGATCAACTGCTGTGCCGCCGACCTGACTGCATCCAGATCGACGGGCGTGCGGATTGTGCCATCGGCCAGCGTCCGTTCCGGCACTTCCAGCCGCAGGTTTCGCGGCACAACTGGCGCAAAATCGCCGCGCAGGCCCCAGGTTCGGGGCCTGTCACGACGGCGCATTTCAAGAACGTCGCGGAGTCCGTGAGTGGTGATCACGCCGATCTTTGCGCCTTTGCGCTCGAGCAGAGCATTGGTTCCGGCAGTGGTGCCATGCACAACCGCCGCCACGGTGGACAGGTCGTTCACCTGCTGGCCGATCCCGTCGAGAAAGCCGCCTGACTGGTCAGGTCGGGTGGTCGGCACCTTGGCCACGTCTGCGGTGCCAGTGGCTTCGTCCAGGACGAACACGTCCGTAAAAGTGCCGCCGACATCGACGCCGATCATCTTGCTCATGCCGCGACCTCTTTCCATGCGGGGCCGTAAAGCTCGGTCGCTTTGTCCGGTGTCAGGTATCCCAGCGCCACGTCGCGGGCGACCGCTGTCGCGTCTCGCTCCGAGGCTGCGCCGTAGCCGCCGCCACCGGGGGTGTCGAGACGCACTGCCTGGCCTTTGGTCAGTTTGATCCCGAGCATTTTCGACGCCAGCGGCGGTGTCTTCCACCCCTCCGCCTGTTGATAGTGAAACACGTTCATTGCCCCGGTGTCCCCGCCTTGCACACCTTGCGGGGCAAAGCGACCACGCTCACCGAAAAGAAACGCCTCGGCGTTTTCCTCAAGAACTTCGATCTCATAGGTTGCGCCCAGCCCGCCACGATGCGCACCCGCGCCTGCACTGTCGGGACGGAGCGCCCATTGACGGAACATGACCGGATAGGCCGCTTCGAGAATTTCCATCGGCGGGATCGTCGCCGTGGAAATTGGGGCGTTGCCATGGTTGAGACCATCGCTTTCCACGCTGCCGCCATGCCCGCCACCATAGAAGCTGAACATCACCCAGCGTTGCCCGTTCGCGCGCTTTCCCGCAATCGACAGCGCATTGATCGTGCCATAGGCGTTGGCGACCACGCGTTCGGGCGCGGCTTCGGACGCGGCGCTGAAGATCACGTCGATCATGCGCAGGATGGTTTCGGTATAGCCACCCACAGGCGCCGGGAATTCGGCAGAAAGCAGAGAGCCATCGGGCACGCGCACATCAATCGGGCGCATAACGCCTGCATTAGCGGGCAGGTCAGGGAAGATGTGTTTGATCGCGACATAGGCGGTGGCTACGGCCGTTGGGTAGGCGATGTTCACGGGGCCAGCGGTCACGGGGGCGGTGCCTTCGAAGTCGAGCACCATCGTGTCGCCCTTGATCTCAAGTGCCACTTTGATCGGCAGGGCCACATCGATGATCCCGTCATTGTCGAGGTAATCTTCCGCTTCCCAGCGGCCATCCGGCAGGCCCGAGAGTTCCGACCGCATCAGCGTTTCGGCCCGGTCGCCCAAGGCGTCCAACGCCGCCGAAACGGTCTTGGCTCCATACTCGTCCAGCAATTCGTCCAGACGCTTCACACCCAGATCCAACGCACCCAACTGGCCGTTCAGATCACCCATGGCGGACTGCGGTAGGCGGGTGTTGCGCAAGAGGATGTCGATGATGTCCTGCTGGATCACGCCTGCGCGGGCCAGCTTGACCGGCGGCAGGATGAAGGCCTCCTGAAAGGCTTCGGTCGCGGACGGGTTGTAATTCCCCGGGACCGCTCCGCCGACATCATGCCAGTGACCGACGCTCGCGAGATAGCAGAACAGTTTCCCGTTGCGGTAATATGGCCGCACAAGCCGCATGTCCGATAGGTGCGTTCCGCCAAGATGTGCGTCGTTGAAAATGTAGATGTCGCCGTCCGCCAGATCACCGGCCTCGGCGGCTTTGTCGATCACCGCTTTTACGGCAAAGGCCATGACCCCGACAAAAATCGGCAGGCCGGACTTGCCCTGCACCAGCGTGTCGCCCGATGCCGCATGATAAAACCCGTGCGAGGCATCATGTGCTTCGGCGATGATCGGGTTGAATGCCGCGCGGAAGAGCGTCGCATCCATTTCGTCGGCGATCTGTTCCATCCGCCCGGCAAGAACAGCTAGAGTTATCGGGTCGATGGCAGCACTCATTGCGCGCGCGCCTCTGCCATGTCGTTCCAGACGTCCTGACGCACGATCTTGCCTCCGGTGATTTCGAAACGGTCGATAAAGCGGATGTCCTTAAACGATGTGCCATCCATCCATTCGCCGTAAAGTGTGCCGCGCACGTAGACGACTGCAACACCACCGCTGTGCATCGCATCGAACCCGTCATAGGTTTTTTTGACGAATTGGTACCGGCCCTTGGACCATTCGATTAGTTCCGAAAGCTGCGTCATCGGCTGGGTCGCAGGGAACACCATTTGGAAACCGTCGCCCAGCATCCCTTCCGCTGTGGCCAGATCGCGGGCTTCCATCGCGGCGAGATAGTCGCGCACGATCTGGGTGGGATCGGGTAGGGCCGGGGCAGGCTGGCGGTGTTGGCCGCCACGCGCATAGGCCTCGGATGGGTATTCATGCAGCATCACGGTGATCGCCTCATCCGGGGCGGGAACGACAAATCGAATCGCGTCTGTGAGGGCTGATGTAAGGCGGGATTTCTCGCTGGGACTGTATCCTTCAAGGATATGTGCTTCCACAATTGGCATGTGATCCTCCCCAAAATCTGCACTTTTCATATAACAGGTTTTGGTATATTGAAAGACTAGCAACGAAGAATCTTCGTCGGGTCTTTCAACTGACTGCGAGGATCATCAACCAACAGGAGCCGCGCTGTCGTGACGATAAACGCGCATTCCGGACTTCCAGAAGGCGGTAAGGCCCGCAGGGTTTACCTGTTGCTGCGTGACGAAATATCAAACGGTGTTTTTAAAGATGGCGTGCGCTTGCCGGGCGAGCACAAGCTTGCCGAGCAATTCGATGTTTCCCGCATTACGATACGTCGCGCGCTGGAAGCCCTGGCCGCCGATGGCTGGATTGAGAAAAAGACAGGTGCTGGCTCGGTTGTGCGTGCGCAGGAACAGGCCGAGCAACGGCTCTCCGCCGATTTCGCAACGCTGATCCCGCATCTGGTCGAAATGGACCGTAAAACAACTGCACGTCTCTTGTCGTTCTCCTATGATCGCGCGCCAGCGGTCGTGGCTGATGCGTTGGGTATTCCTGAGGGCGCGGATGTGCAAAAGGCGGTGCGCGTTCGATCGTCTGGCGGTCAGCCATTCTCGCACCTGACCACCTATGTGCCGAAAGACATTGCGGTCAGCTATGATGAGGCCGATCTTGCGACGCAACCGCTCTTCCGCTTGCTTGAACGAAGCGGTGTGAGCGTGGAAAGTGCGCATCAGACAGTAACCGCAGCTTTGGCAACGCCAGATGTGGCGGACGCGCTGGAAGTGTCGGTCGGATCGCCGCTTTTGTTTGTGCAGCGTATCGTGCGGGACGCAAACGGGCAGGGCGTCGAACACCTTTCTGCACTCTATCGGCCCGATCTTTTCCGGCTCGAGATGAGTCTTGCGCGTGTCGGCGCTGGTGAGGCTCGGCATTGGGAACCGGTCATCGGGGATGTATCCTAATGACTAGGCGCCGTCTTCTCGACAAGCTGTGGGATGCACACGAGATTCTGCACCGCGAAGATGGGACAAGCCTGCTTTGGGTGGATCGCCATCTGGTCCACGAAGGGTCACACCACGCCTTTGCCAAGATCGCAGAGCGGGGTGTGTCAGTGGCAGAACCGGTCCTGACCTTTGGAGTCGCGGATCACTATGCCCCGACGCGCGGGAGGCCTGCGAGTGGCGCGATTGCGCGGATGATCGACACGCTCGCCACTAACACCGAAAAGCACGGGATCACCTGTTTTGGCCTCGACGATCCGCGTCAGGGTATCGTGCATGTGATTGGGCCAGAGCAGGGGCTGACACTGCCAGGATTGCTCATCAACTGTGGGGACAGCCACACGTCGACCCACGGTGCATTCGGAGCTTTGGCTTTTGGCATTGGCGCAACCGAAGTGGCGCATGTGCTGGCGACACAAACGGTCTGGCAGAAGAAACCCAAGGCGATGCGTATTGACGTGACCGGACGGCTTGGGGCGGGTGTCGGAGCGAAGGATTTGGCGCTGGCGTGGATTGCCAAGCTGGGTGCAGACGGTGCACGGGGTCATGCCATCGAATACACCGGACCAGCCGTGCGGGCGCTGTCGATGGAGGGGAGGATGACACTGTGCAACCTGTCCATCGAAGGCGGTGCCCGGTTTGGAATGATCGCGCCGGATATGACCACGTTCGAATATGTGAAAGGGCGACCATTTGCGCCAAGTGGCGCGGATTGGGATCGCGCGGTTGAGCTTTGGTCTGCGCTGCCATCCGACGCTGATGCGGACTTCGAGACGGAAGTGTCGCTGGACGCGTCCGAGATTGCACCCATTGTGACTTGGGGGACAACGCCGGAAGACGCCTTGCCGGTGACAGCCACTATCCCTGACCCCGCGCGCATGCAGGGCAGCGCTGCGGACCGGGCGCGAAATGCGCTGGACTACATGGGGTTAACGCCGGGGCAAAAGCTGACCGATATTGCGGTCGATCAGGTGTTCATCGGCTCCTGCACCAATTCGCGTATCGAAGACCTGCGCGCGGCAGCGGCAGTGCTGGCAGGGCGACGGGCCAAGGTGCCGGGGATCGTCTCGCCGGGGTCGCAACTGGTCAAAGCACAGGCCGAGGCAGAAGGACTGGATCGTATCTTCAGCGACGCAGGGCTCGACTGGGTCGGGTCCGGCTGTTCGATGTGTGTGGCGATGAATGGCGACCATGTAGAGCCGGGTAAGCGCTGCGCCTCGACCACCAACCGCAACTTCCGGGGGCGTCAGGGGCGCGACGCACGCACGCATCTCATGTCGCCCGCGATGGTCGCAGCGGCTGCGGTGACCGGGTATCTCACGGATGTGCGCGAGCTTCTGAAAGAGCGGGAGGTCGCATGAGCGGGTGGAGCAACCATACCGGACTTGCCGTGGCTTTGGACCGCGAGAACGTGGACACCGACCAGTTGATCCCGGCGCGATTCATGTCGACACCTCGGTCTGAAGGCTATGGCGATTTCCTGCTCTATGATTTCCGTAACGACGCACACGGAAACCCGACGCCGGACTTCCCGCTGAATGCAGTGCCCAACGCCAGCATTCTGATGTCTCGCCGCAATTTCGCCAGCGGGTCGTCGCGGGAAGCGGCGGTCTATGCGCTCGTGGATTTCGGCATCCGCGTTGTCATTGCCCCCAGTTTTGGCGACATCTTCGCCAGCAATTCGGTGAACAACGGCCTTCTGCCCGCCCGCGTGTCGGAGGCAGAGGTCGACGCCGCTATCGCAATGCTGGCGGACGGCGCAAAAGAGGTGACGGTTGACCTGACCGACAAGACAATTCGGTTTGGCAACACCACAATCGAGTTCACGCTGGACGATGTCTGGCAACAAAAACTCATCAACGGGTGGGACGATATCGACCTGACCCAGAACCATAAACAGGCCATCGCGGCATTCCGGGCGCAGCATGTGCAGCGGATGCCGTGGGCCATACCAGTCCAACAGACCAACTTCAGAAGCGCGGGACGGGACACCGTTTCGCAGTATCACAGGCCATGACGGCCGAAGGGTGTAGGAGGAACTATCCATGACTATGAACTTGCTCAAAGGCTGCCTTGCCGGTGGCGTGCTGCTCGGGTCCGTGGCCCAAGCGGAAGAGACCATTACAGCGGTGCACGCGTTTCCCGAAACGCTGATTTACACGCAAAGCTTTCTTTCCTTCGTCGACAAGGTGAACGCGGCAGGTGCAGGCGTGATCCAGATCGAAGTGCGCGGCGGCCCCGAGGCCATCGGCATGTTCCAGCAGCCCGACGCAGTGCGTGACGGTATCGTCGACATGGTCTACACGCCCGGATCGTTCTACGGTGGTGCGCTGCCTGAGAAAGACGCGCTTGTGGCGTCGAACCTGACGGCAGTTGAAACCCGCGAGAACGGCGGGATCGACCTGATCGACCAGATCCATCAGGAACGTATGGGCCTCAAATACCTCGGCTGGTTCGACAGTGGTGTTTGCTACAACCTCTGGACTCGGGATGAGCCGTCGTTCGACGCCGATGGCAATCTCGAAGTGGACGGTCTGCGTCTGCGCGGCAACGCGGTTTATAACGCGTTCTTCACAAACTATCTCGAAGCACAGGTGATCGACCTGCCGACGGGCGAGGTCTATTCTGCGCTCCAGAACGGTGTAGTGGATGCGACAGGCTGGACTCAGATCGGCCTGATCGACCTCAAGTGGAACGAGTTCCTGAACTACCGGATCGAGCCTTGCTTCTTCTCGACCGACCTAGGTGTGATCGTGAATCTCGACTCGTGGAACGGTCTGAGCGACGAAGCCAAAACCATTCTTCAGGACACCGCGATCCAGCACGAAATCGACAGCGTGAACGCCCTGCGCACCAAGCGGGACGAAGATTTCGCAGCGCTTGATGCCGCCGGTATGAAGGTGGTTTCGCTCGAAGGTGAGGCGAAAGCCAACTACCTCGCCGCCGCCCGCGAAACCACATGGGCGCGTATGAAAGAGCTGATGGAAGCAGAGCCGCAGTCCGTTGCGAGCTATGACGACCTGATCGCCAAGTTCTACGATCCGGCCGCAGACAACTAAGACCACCGGGCCGGGGCGTTTGCCCCGGCCCGCCTCTCAGCGAACGGATGACCCCATGCGCGCCGTAACCCGCGTCTATGACGCCCTGCTTTATACGATGGCCTTTATCGCGGCTGTAACGCTTGTCTGGCTGATGGTGTCGGTGGTTGTTTCCGTCCTGATGCGCAATCTGGGGCTTCAGCCCTTCGCATGGCTGTTCACCTCAGCTGAATACGGCATTCTTTACATGACCATGCTTGGCGCGCCTTGGCTGGTGCGCGAAAAGGGGCATGTGCATATCGAGCTGGTGACCGCCGCCCTGCCGGGACCGCTGCGGCGGTTCGTAAGCCGTCTGGTTGCTGCGCTTTGCGTGCTCGTCTGTGTCATCCTTGCATGGTATGGGCTGCAACTGTTCCTGACGAATATTGAGCGCAACAATTACGATGTGCGCGCCTATTATTACCCCCGTTGGCTATTGACCGTGACCTTTCCCATCGCTTTTTCGGTCATGGCGATCGAGTTTTCCCGGTTTGTGTTCGGGTCAGACCTCATGCACTCGGGTGAAGCGGGGATTCACGAATAATGGAATGGTTTGAAGCCCTTGGTCTGCTGGTCGGCAGCATCATGTTCCTTATGGCGATTGGCATGCCCGTTGCCTTGGCATTCCTTGCCGCCAACATCATCGGTGCTTGGGTGTTCATGGGTGGTGACCGCGGGGTGGTCGCGCTCTTGAACAATGGTTGGGGTGCGCTGACGATCTTCGCGCTTGTGCCGATCCCGCTCTTTCTGCTGATGGGCGAGATTTTCTTTCAGACTGGTTTGGGCAGTCGCATGTTTTCAGCCATCGACAAGCTGCTGGGGCGACTGCCGGGGCGGTTAAGCTATGTCACCGTACTGGGTGGCACCGGTTTTTCCACGCTGTCGGGGTCGTCAATGGGATCGACCGCGCTGCTTGGGTCGCTGATGGTGCCAGAGATGAACCGTCGTGGCTACAAGAGCCATATGTCCATCGGTCCAATTCTTGGCACGGGTGGTTTGGCGATTATTATCCCACCCTCGGCGCTGGCCGTACTCTTGGCGACATTGGCCAAGATCGACGTGGGCGCACTTTTGATCGCGGGGGTAATCCCGGGTCTGATCCTTGCCAGTTTCTATGTCGCGACGATCTACTTGCAAACCAAGATCGACCCAGATGCTGCCCCCGCATACGATGTGGAGCCGATGACGGCTGTGCAGAAAATCGGCATCCTGATGCGCGACGTGGTGCCGATGATCGGTCTGATGGTCGCCATCGTCATCATGATGATCAATGGCATCGTCACCCCGTCCGAGGCGGCTGCATTCGGGGCGCTGGGCGTGCTGATCCTTGCCGCGTTTTACCGCTGCCTGACTTGGGACTCGGTCAAGAAATCCGTCCGTGGCGCATTGCGCGTGACGCTGATGGCTTACCTGATCGTCTTTGGGTCCGCGACCTTCAGCCAGCTTTTGGCATTTTCGGGCGCATCGCGCGGGTTGATCAACTGGGCCACGGGGTTCGATCTTGACCCGACGCTGATGCTCTTGGTGATGTTCGGCGTGCTTTTGGTTCTGGGCATGTTCATGGAACAGATCTCGATCATGTTGCTGACCGTGCCGATCTTCTTTCCGTTGGCCCAGACGCTGGGGTTTGATCCGATCTGGTTTGGCCTGATCATGTTGCTTGCGCTCGAGATCAGTTTTACGACCCCGCCGTTCGGCCTGCTTTTGTTCGTGATGAAGGGTGTCGCTCCGCCCAACACGACGATGCGCGAAATTTATCGCGCAGCGTTTCCGTTCATCCTGTGTTCGCTATTGGTGGTGGCTCTGTTGATCCTGTTCCCACCGCTGGCGACTTGGTTGCCGGGCCTGGGGTGACCGCATTTCGTTTGCGTGACGATAAACCAAGTATCGACGAGAGCAGTTCTATCTTAGGGTGAGTGAACACTGCTCTTTGATTTTCTGATAATCCGCAGCGACGAACTTCGCCTTAAATTTAGGCAAATCGCAAGATTTTTGAGCGCCAACACGCGGGGGATACGAGATCGTCTTGCACTTGGCCAAGCACTGAGCAAGCGTCAGGTATGTCTGAACACTCTGTCTTCGATGAAATGCTGGGTCGCGATGCGCAAGTCCGCGCCCCCTATCGAAATTTTTTCGACTGGTTCGATCAGGAAGATCCCAAGCGTCTAAGGGCCAAGAACCGCGAGGCCGAAGACCTGTTTCGCCTAACGGGTATCACCTTCAACGTATATGGCCGATCCGAGGCTGAAGAGCGCCTGATCCCATTCGACATCATACCGCGGATTATCTCTGGGTCTGAATGGGCGAAGCTGTCCCGCGGGATCGAACAGCGGGTGCGCGCGATCAACGCGTTCTTGCACGACATTTACCATACCCAGGAGATACTGAAGGCCGGGCGCATCCCGCGCGAGATGATTTCGCAGAACGAGGCGTTTCAACCAAAAATGATTGGCGTTGATGTACCGGGTGGCATCTATACCCACATCGTCGGCATCGACCTTGTCTGCACCGGGCCGGGTGAATTCTACGTTCTCGAAGACAATGCACGTACCCCGTCTGGGGTGAGCTATATGCTCGAGAATCGCGAAACCATGTTACAGATGTTTCCCGAACTTTTCTCGAAGAACCGCGTGCAACCTGTGCAGCAATACCCGATTGATCTGCGTCGGTCGCTTGCCGCTTGTGCGCCCAACATGGCGCAATCCGATCCTACGGTCGCGGTGCTGACGCCGGGTATCTACAACTCGGCCTATTTTGAACATGCGTTCCTTGCGGATCAAATGGGTGTCGAACTGGTTGAAGGTCACGATTTGCGGGTGATCGACGGGCGCGTCGCAATGCGTACCACCAACGGGTATAAACCGATCGATGTGTTATACCGCCGGGTCGATGATGACTTCCTCGATCCGCTGAACTTCAACCCCGAGAGCCAGTTGGGTGTGCCGGGCATCATGGATGTCTATCGCGCAGGTGGCATCACCATCGCCAACGCGCCCGGTACGGGGATTTCCGACGACAAGGCGATTTATTCCTACATGCCGGAAATCGTCGAATTCTACACCGGCGAACGGCCTTTGTTGCAGAACGTGCCAACATGGCGGTGTTCAGAGCCAGAGTCGCTGGCCTATGTGCTCGACAATCTCGAAGACCTTGTCGTGAAAGAGGTACACGGGTCTGGCGGCTACGGGATGTTGATCGGGCCGACTGCCACGAAAAAAGACATCGCCGCCTTCCGCAAAAAACTCAAGGCGCGTCCCAAGAACTATATCGCCCAACCCACGCTCAGCCTGTCTACGGTTCCGATTTTCGCAAAGGCCGGTCTAACGCCGCGCCATGTCGATCTGCGACCCTATGTGCTGGTCAGCCCCGATGGCATCAAAATCACGCCCGGGGGTCTGACTCGGGTGGCGCTCAAGAAAGGGTCTCTTGTTGTCAATTCGTCCCAAGGCGGGGGAACGAAAGACACCTGGGTTCTGGAGGAATAGCGCCATGTTGGGAAAAACCGCCAATGGGCTCTTCTGGATGTATCGCTACATGGAGAGGGCCGAAAACACCGCACGCCTGATCGAAACCGGTCAGCGCATTGCCTTGACCAGATTGAACCAGACTGACGAAGAATGGCTATCCGTGTTGCAGTCTGCTGATTGCCTTGACGGATTTAAAGCAACGCATGACGAAATCTCACGCGATTTGGCTGTCGACTGGATGCTGCGAAGCAAAGATAACCCGTCCTCGGTGGTCACAAGCGTTAATGCGGCGCGCCAAAACGCGCGTTTGGTCCGTACAGCGATCACCGGCGAAGTCTGGGAGGCCGTGAATTCGGCTTACATGGCTTTGAAGAAGGCGCTCGCACGTAAGGTTTCAGAGCGCGATTTGCCAAGCGTACTGCGTCTGATACGCCATCACGCGGCTTTGGTGCGGGGCGTGACGCATGGCACAATGTTGCGCAATGATATCTATGACTTCGCCCGACTTGGCACATTTCTCGAACGGGCTGACAATACCGCACGTATTTTGGACGTGAAGTACTACGTCCTGCTGCCTTCGGCGCGTGCCGTTGGCACGTCGCTCGACAACGTGCAGTGGGAATCAATCTTGCGCTCGGTTTCGGCGCGAGGCGGATTCCGCATGGAGTACGGGGCTGGAGGAGGTCCTAAAGAAATCGCCGACTTCCTGATCCTCGACAAACGGATGCCGCGATCGCTTGCGTTCTGCGTGGGCAAGCTGAGCGACAACCTCGGGTATCTGGCGAACGAGGACGATGCGGGTGCCGCGACACGCGAAAAGGTTGAAATGCTGCGAAACGGGATGCTGTCAAAAAGCATTGATGATATCTTCGATTTTGGATTGCACGAGTTCCTTCAGAAAACGCTGGAAGAGCTTTCGATGATTTCGCGCCAGATCGAACAGGATTTCCGCTTTTATGCCTAGGCACCAAACAGAACAGCCTACATGCGCCTGAAGATCGACCACACCACGGTGTATCGGTTCGATACGCCTGTCGTCTACGGCTTGCAGCAACTGCGCAAGACGCCGAAATCGTCTTACAACCAGTCAGTGATCACGTGGGAAACTGACATTTTGGGCGGTCGCAAGGAAGTCACGTTTGAAGATCATCATCACAACACGACCGAGTTGATCAGTTTCGATCCCAACGTCACCGAATTGTCTGTATCGAGTTCAGGCGAAGTCGAGATCACCGACAATGTAGGCGTTCTGGGTTCGCATCACGGAATGACGCCGCTTTGGCTTTATACCATGGCAACCCCACGCACTGACTTCGGACCGGGGACACGGGCAATGGTCAAAGGGATGGATACGAAACCCGGTATCCCCGAGCTGCATGATCTGTCCGAACATATCCGTTCGCGGGTGCCATACACCTTGGGCGCATCCGCACCGGATTGGAGCGCCGAAGACGCGATCGAGGCAGGGCAGGGCGTCTGTCAGGACCACACCCATATCATGATCGCCTGCGCCCGGGCGCTGGAACTGCCGGCACGATATGCCAGCGGCTACCTTATGCTGAACGAAACCACGACACAGGACGCCATGCACGCTTGGGCCGAAGTACATGTCGACGATCTTGGATGGGTCGGGTTTGATGTCTCGAATGGTGTTTCTCCTGACACACGCTACGTGCGTGTTGCAACAGGGCTGGACTATTCCGACGCAGCCCCGATATCTGGTACGCGGATTGGCGGTGTGAACGAGGAATTGCACGTCAGCATCCAGGTGGTTCAGCAATAAAGGCGATCCAGTGACATATTGCGTTGGAATGATGCTGCGCAGCGGCTTGGTGTTCATGTCGGACACGCGCACCAATGCCGGGTTGGATAACATCTCGACCTTCAAAAAGATGACAATCTGGGAAGAACCCGGCGAACGGGTGCTGACCTTGATGTCGGCTGGCAACTTGGCAACCACCCAAGCTGTGGTAAGCCTCTTGGATGAGCGCAGTAAATTGCCCGAAGATCGGACGCCGTC
This sequence comes from uncultured Marivita sp., assembly GCA_947503115.1. Classification (GTDB taxonomy): domain Bacteria; phylum Pseudomonadota; class Alphaproteobacteria; order Rhodobacterales; family Rhodobacteraceae; genus Marivita. The sequence goes on along the minus strand of CANNCS010000001.1, from coordinate 65,169 downwards.
GCTGATGAAAGCGCCGTCGATGTTTCAGGCTGCCTGTATGGTGGGCGATACGCTGCGCGAGGTCATCAAAGGCCTGCGCGAAGGCGGTCAACGCGCCGACAGCGCGTTCGAGGCGACATTGATCCTTGGTGGACAGATCGCAGGCAGCCCGCCACGCCTCTTCCTGATCTATCCGCAGGGAAATTTCATAGAAGCAGGCGATGACACTCCGTTCTTCCAGATAGGTGAGATCAAGTACGGGCGCCCCATTCTCGTGCGCGCCTATGATCCCGATCTCAGTTTCGCTGACGCGCTGAAACTGCTGTTGGTCAGCTTTGACTCTACGCTCAAAGCGAATTTGTCAGTCGGAGCGCCGCTTGATTATTTTTGCTACACGACCGACAGCCTTGAGAAAAAGCACGTTGGACGCGTCGAAGCAGACAATCCCGAGTTTCAGGCGATCTCGACTCAGTGGGGCAATGCGCTTAAGCAGGCGCTTGATACGTTGCCCGACGTGCACCTGAACACCAACTGAACCAAAAACCGAGAGTCCTGTCATGTCTGCAAGCCCCGTTATCTGCGTCGGCGGTGAAAACCTTATTGACCACGTCACCCGCGATGGAGAGGTGTCTGCCCTTGCCGGTGGATCGCCCTTCAATGTTGCGATGGCTTTGGGCCGACAACAGGCCGACGTGCGCTACCTGACGCCGATTTCGACCGACACATGGGGTGATACGTTGGCCGCCACACTGCTGGCCTCCGGTGTGAAACTTGCCGGTGGGCGCGTCGATGCGCCGACGACCATTGCCCGCGTGACCGTGACAAACGGTATCCCATCCTATGTGTTCGAACGCGACGGCACCGCCGAACGCAGCGTCACCGCGGCTTCACTGGCCGCTGCAATGCCAGCGGGAACAACAGCTTTGCACACCGGATCGCTGGCGCTGACCGATGGCGCAGATGCTGAAGCTTGGGAAGAGACCTGCAAAACCGCCTATGCGTCCGGCACACTTGTTTCCCTTGATCCGAATGTCCGCCTGTCAGTGATCACCGATATCGACACGTACCGTGCGCGCATCTTCCGAATGATCAAGGCCGCGCATGTGCTCAAACTCAGCGATGAAGACCTCGAAGGTTTGTGCCCGGATATGCCGCAGGATGCCGCTCTCGCCCATGTGCGCAGCCAGACATCTGCGTCGCTTCTTGTCATGACCAAAGGCCCCGACGGCGCAATTGCCATGCGCGGCGACAACACAGTGAACATCCCCGCGCCGCCCGTGCCCGGACTTGTCGACACGGTCGGCGCAGGTGACACATTTATGGCAACCCTACTGGCCGGTTTGGCGCGGACCGACGCGCTGGCACCTTCTGCGCTTGATGGTCTTGACGCTGCGCAGGTCGAAGCCTTGATCCGCCGTGCAGGCATGGCCGCGGCCATCAATTGCAGCCGCGCAGGGTGTAACCCTCCGACATTGTCAGAACTCGACGCCGCAATGGCTGCGGTCGGCTGATATTTTGGACCTCTACCTCGACACGGCGGACCGCGCGGCATGGGCAGACCTCATGCCGACGGGCCTATTTCGGGGCATTACCACGAACCCGCTTCTGGCAAAGCGCGCAGGGCTGGACTACCCGGCGATCAATTGGCTCGAGATGGCACAGCGCGCGTATGACCTCGGTGCGCAGGAACTGCATGGTCAAGTGTTTGGCCCAATCGAGACCTATGTCGACTGGGCGCAACGCCTCTATGACGCTGGCGCAGCGGCCGGTCTGCGAACAGTCGTCAAAATTCCGATGACATTCGACGCTTTGCGCGCAGTCCCGTCAATCAAGGCACTGGGTGGTCCGATCCTGCTCACCGCTGTGTACGATCCCAAACAGGTGATCGTGGCCAAGGCGCTGGGTGCCGATTTCGCGGCCCCCTATTTCGGCCGCATGGATGAGGCCGGATTGCCAGCTTTGGACCACCTGTCAAAAATGCAGGCCATCTCTGGTGGCAAGCCCCGCATCCTTGTGGCATCGCTGCGCACCGCCAATCAAATGGTGGCGCTCGCCTCCCGCGGGTTGGACTGTTTCACACTGTCGCCAGACCTTGCGCAGAACTTGTTCAGTGACCCCATGACCCAAGAGGCAGCCGCCGCTTTCGAAGCCGCCGCCTCAAGCCAGAGTTCATAACGACAGTCGCCGCTCTCTGGCACCCCCGCGCCGACGCGGTTTCGGCAGTGCCAGATCAAGCGGTGTAAGCGGCGCATCCAAAGACGCCTTCAACAGCTTGCAAAATTCCGCAACGGCCGGATCGGTCTCCCGAAACGGCGCTGCGGCCATGTAGGCGCAGGTGGCCTCAGTCAGGTAACAGGCCGTGGTAGGCAATCCGCCTAGCCATTGCATATAGCCCATTTGCCCAATTTCACGCGCACGTTCCGCCGTGCGTGGATTGACCTGCAACTGGGTCAGGGTTTGTTCGATCGACATATCAGCGCCCTCCGCGCAAGGACGGGTCACATTGAGGTCGCACTCATGTATCGCACCGGATCGGCGCAAGGCATATCGACCTCCGGTGCACCCCGCCCGGGTTCAGTTCACATGTGATGGCAGGTCTCCTGACTCGCGGGTCATCGTGCGGCTCGCACCTTCCCAGGCTATTCAGCCCAGTGGTCTTGCGCGAAGCACTTACCGCTTACAGTTGCGGGGGCAGTCACGGAATTGCACCGTATTCCCTATTCGGACAGCGCTCTCACGCTGTCCACCATCGATCGGCATTGTCACAGAAGCTGCGATTCCAATCAATTGGCTTTGTGCAAGTGCACCCAATTCGACGCAGTTCACGCCTTAGCGAAACTGGTTGTTAAGACCTCGGTGCCAGAACGGGGCGGCACTTGGGCGGCCCGGCCCAATTTAGTGGGAAAGGCCTTTGTCCGATGCATACATACGTGGATGTATTCCCGTTCAGGTGTTGCCTTGCCGACATGCGGTACGCCGATGCGCCCAGAGATTGGCCATTACATCGCAAAGGGCGGATCAGACAGTCCAACCAGCTGCATCAGGAACCCGTCGGTCTCTGCGCTCACGATATCGGCGTAAAGGGCGTCTGCCTGCGCCAAACCCTCGTCAAGGCTGCTGTTCGATCCGTCAAACCCCTGCATGACCGTTTGTGCTGCGGCTGTATCGGACATGCCAAGCGTCACGGCGAAATGCCCACCCAGCGCCACTTTGTTCGCAAGGTACTGCGCGTCATCGGCGCTGCCAGTTTCAGCTTTCGCCCCATCCAGAATGGCTTGAATGAATCGCTCGGGCGCAAGGCCAGAGACCCCGTTCAAGGCGTCCAACCAAAACGCCATACCAGACACATCAGGCATGCGCCCCAATACATTCTGATAAACGGCCGTTACGAAAGCCGACATGTCGTCCATCGAACCATACAGCGCGCGGGTCTCGGGCTGATCGAAAAACAGCGCGGCAATATCCTCAAGACCAAGGCCATCGGCCAACTGGTTGCCCCAGAAATAAAGACCAACTGCGTCTGGCGCCCGGTTGAAATAGGCGATGTAAAGTTCGGTCAGCGCCGCCATCGCGTCGCCCTCCAACTGCGCCATGCCGTCGAACAAGTCGATCGACACACCATCGCCATTGAACGGTTGAACGTCCCTGTCGAATTCAATCCTTTCGATGTCGCGCAGCTGCAACGGGCCCACGCCCGCGACACGATTCTCAATCCAAACCGCGTTCCCCGAAAAATGCAGCGAATGATCCGCTTGGTCTCCGCTCATCATAATGGTGTCGAACCCGCTTCCACCATTGATCAGAACATCATCCACCCCAGGCCGGATCATGTCATCACCCGCAGTTGCTCCGGGGCTCAGATCTTCGCTGTTTTCGTCTCCACCACCGGACTCTTCGGAAAACGGGTCCACCAACGGCGCGGGCAGTGCAAGGCCTTCCGTGACCCCGATCCACTGTATGATTTGGGAATAGTTTTGAGCGATGTCGGGATGGATGGAGTTTGGGATTTCGATGTTTTGCGGGGGTTGGTTTCCTGTGAGTGTTGTGAAGTGGAGGAGTCCTGCGAGGAAGGAGAGCGAGGGAGTTGCGTGGCCTTCGCTGTCGAGGAAGAGGTCTTCGGCGGAGAGTGCGGAGAGGCCGAGTTCGGGCGTGTCGAGCATGTCGGCGACCTGGGTGCCGACGCTGATCAGACGCACATCCAGATCGGGGCGTGCCTGCTGGATCATCTCGGTGAGATCGACCCACCAGGCATGCCATTCTCCGGTCATCAGATCGGTCCAGGCGGCGAAGTCTTGGGGGCTGGGCGGGTAGCTGTCCAGTTCGGGCCAGGTTTCGTAGATGTTGATGGCGGCGCCGGGCGCGCGGGCCTGGGCCCAATCGATGATCTGCAGCGCAGCGGCGAGCGGCGAGGTGGCCGGCTCGTGCCAATAAGGGCTGTCGGGGGACTGGTCCTGCACGAAGTTGACCGCCGAGAGGGTGATCTGGGTGATGCCCGCCTCGGCAAAGCTCTGACCGCTTTCGGGCTCCCAGGATGCATCGACCCCATTGATCCACAGATGTGGGTTCGGTGGGAGATCGTCATGGCTGGTCAACATGCCGGTCTGGATGGCGGTGGCGTAAGAGATGCCTGCCGCCTCAGCGAGCATCTCGGTCCAGTATGGGGCCGAGACTTCGGAATCGCCGTTGCCCCAGGCGAAGAGATCATTGCCGAAGACGTATTCGCGGACCTCGGCGGTCGGCTGCGGGGCCGGGGTCGGGGCCGGTGTGGGCTCGGGCGTCGGTGTGGGGTCCGGGGTTGGTTCGGGTTCGGGTGTTGGCTGCGGTGTTGGTGCGGGGTTTTCGTCGTCTTCGTCCACGGGTGTTGGCACTGGCGGAGGGGAGATGTCGAAGACGGCGTTTCCGTCGATGCCGTCTTTCATGGTGGCGGGCGCGGGATGGCTGTCGATGAAGTCTACCACGGCGTCATGTCGCGCGGTGCTGTCCTGCAGATGGCGCAACGACCCCCAGCTGCCCCATTGGCTGGGTTCGGAGACATCGACGAAGACATTGAAGAGCGTGCCGCCGGCGGCTTCCCAGCCCTCGAACAGCTCGGTGTAGAGCTGACCCATGCCAGCGGAATAGTTGAGATGGGTGAAGAACTCGGTGAGCAGGTCATTGTTGACCCATTGGCCGATGCCGACCACATGGGTGCCACCCTCGTACATCACCAGATCCAGCCCATGCGCGTCGGCGACCGACTTGTGATAGGCGAACAGTTCGAACATCCCTTGCAGGGAATCCTCGGCATTGCCGGTGATGGACCCGTCGCGCAGTTCACGCACTGCCAGGTCTTCGGCCAGATCAAAGCGGTGTGCCGCGATATAGGCGTCTGCGGCAGACCCGCTGAGCCCCTGAGTTGCGGCGTCCTGACGGGCTTGTGCCTCGCTTTGGGCGATCCAGTCGAGCACGGCGGGGGCTTTCTCGTCGGTGCCGAGGCTGTTGCCGAAATAGCCCGTGATCGCATAGGTGTCGAAGGACAGGTAGGGCGCGGTGTTGTCCGGGCTGAGGGCCTGCCAGTTCGGAGCCTGCAGCGCGGGCTCTTCGAGACCGGGCCAGTAGGTGTGGGTCGCGATGACCTTGACCAACTGGTCCTCGGCGCCGGCATAGACACTGTCGAGAACGCGGGCCATTTCGGCGGAACGGGCGCCGTATTCCTGCATCCAGCCATCGCCGAGGTCCTCACCAAAGCGGTCTTCGGCGGCCTGTGCGGCGTCGCGGGCCTGTTCGAACATCCAGTTCCAGACCTCGTTGGACATCTCGATATGGGCGCGCAGATCGGTGTCGAGGTTGTCGCGCACATAGGTTGCGAAATTGCGGATATAGGTCTCGTCGGCATCCCAGGGGATGTTGAACCACGGCTCGGTGCCGGTGGCATTGGCCAACGCGACCATGACTTCGAGGGGGACCCCCTCGGCATAGCTGTAGGTGCCGACGGTGGGTCGGTCAGCCCAGCTTTGCAGCTCGGAATTGTTGGTCTCTTGCCAATCCATGAAGCGCAGCCCCTGGGCGTCGCCGATGACGTCGAGCCAGAGCGGGTTGAACAGCGCGCCGGCCTCGAAGGCGGGGATGTATTCCTGTTTGACCACCTCGATATTGCGCAGGTAGTCGCCGGTGTTCTGCGGATCGGTCTCGGTGATCGAGACGACAACCATGCCCTCACCGGTGGGGGTGTAGTCGAACCAGATCTCACCATCCGATTGCGATACGATCTCGGCGCCATGGACGGAAATCTCGCCCGTGCCATCATAGCTCAGACGGTAGGTGCCTGCCGTGTACAGCGCCTCTGCAGGCATCTCGGTCAGAAGGAAGGTCTCGACCCGGTCAACACCGGCAGGCAGATCGGTGATCCAGCCCTCGGAATCCAGAACCCCCATCGCCTCCAGATCGTCGCCCATGTAGGCGCCCCATTGGCTCTCCGTATGCCCATGCCAAGCTCGCGCTGTCTTGAAAACATCCAAAAACGGCTGCTGAACACTCCAATCCACTATCCCGCGCAACCCAAACGAAAGGCCCGCCGCAGACGTCTGCGTTCCGAATACGTCGGTCAAGGGTTCCATGCCCCACTCCACTCATCCAAAACGCCCCCGTGGAGAGTGATGGCGAGCCAAGTGTGAACGTGGCTTTAAAGAGCGGGTTTTCGGAAAATTGAAGTGGTCTGGAAGACGAGCGAACAACGTGGCTAGATTTCACATCACAATAGAAAAACTGTGCGTGGCCAAGCCCTTGTGCACGGCACAACTTGAACCATGTAGTCTCCGAGTCGCGCAGGTGCGATCTTGAAAGAGTTTAAGGCTAAATGTTGGGATCGGAGCCGCATGGCTCATGCTTTTTGAGACGCATGATGCCGACTTAGTCTTCTGGCTTCAGAGAAAACTGCAGGCGACCCGTCAGGTTCGGCGCAGTTTGATCACCACGTTGACGCTCGAAATTTCTGCGCCGTCCGGCGGTCCAGGGATACGGGCTATCTCAAGCTCGTCCGCAGGCGCATCTGTCAGCCGCCCGTCGTCTTCCCAATAGAAATGGGGATGGTCATGGGTGTTGGTGTCAAAGTAGCTGCGTGCGCCATCGACAGTGACTTCTTGCATTAAGCCAGCATCGCAGAAAGCACGAAGCGTGTTATAGACTGTTGCCAGCGACACTTGTTCGCCGGTGTCTTGAGCGGCTGCAAAGAGGCTTTCGGCAGTGACATGGCGGTTCTTGCCGTCTCCAACGAGCAATGACGCCAAGGCCACGCGCTGCCGTGTCGGGCGCACGCCACCTTTGGAAAGCCAATCGGTTCCGCGGTCGATGGATCGTGAAGACATGCCGAATTTGCTCCTTCTCAACAAGTATATAGGGTGCGAATTGCCCGCAGTTCAAATAAATTTCTTGCAACAACTTGTCTCACACCCTGCAAAGCGGTGGGCTTGCACGCGCGGCAGCGGGGGTGATAGAGGAAGCGGGATTTCGCCTATCAATCCGGGAGCCTTGTCGAACATGACTGAATATCCTCGCAGCTTCGACCGTGACGAACTCTTGAAATGCGCGCGTGGAGAGCTTTTCGGGCCCGGCAATGCGCAACTTCCCGAACCGCCCATGCTGATGATGGACCGGATCACCGACATCTCGGGTGATGGTGGGGCGCATGGCAAAGGCCATGTCGTGGCTGAGTTCGACATCACCCCCGACCTTTGGTTCTTTGATTGCCATTTCCCGGGCAATCCGATCATGCCGGGTTGTCTTGGGCTTGACGGTCTTTGGCAGTTGACCGGTTTCAATCTTGGCTGGCGCGGCTGGCAGGGACGCGGGTATGCGCTGGGTGTTGGTGAGGTCAAACTGACTGGGATGGTACGCCCTGACCGCAAGATGCTGACCTATTACGTCGACTTCACTAAGGCGATTCAGACGCGTCGTCTGACCATGGGTGTCGCGGATGGTCGGGTAGAGGCCGATGGTGAGGTTATCTATCAGGTCAAGGACATGAAGGTCGCGCTGTCCGAGAGTTAAGATCGCAGGCGTTATTTCCTTGATCCTCGACTGAACACCATTTTCTGGTTCGCCAGCTTTTCGCGCGCCCCGGTCCATGCATAGCACAAGAGCGCGGGGTTTTGATCCGCGACAGTGATGCGGTGGCGCTGTTCGGGTGGGTTGAAGATCAGCGATCCCGGAGCATAAACGCCCTGATCGTTTTCGGACACTGCACCTGACAGGCAGATATAGCTTTCGGATATCCCGTCATGCGCATGTGCCGGATAGGTGCATCCCGGGGCAAACAGGACCAGCCCAAGGATTACCTCGTCGGTGATCACCGGCCCGGTTGGCCCGACCAGTTCGGCATAGGCGTATTTCCGTTCCAACCCACGGGGTACTTTTTCATAACCGTATTGCCAGACCAGATGGGACTGAACGCTTTCTAATGCACGAATGAAGGGCGCGTGGCGCTCCATCCGGCCATTGTCGAGCGCACGCCGCCAATGCGCTGTCACAGGTTTGGCCAGAGGCGCGTGTTCATGAACCTCGGCATTCGCTTTGATGACACGACTGATACTATCGCGAACCGTTTTCTGGTGGCTGCGGATCTTAGTGCTGCCGCCTGCGGATAAGCGACGATAGAGTTCGTAATAGTCGCGCAACAGGTATAGCCAGTCGGGACGGTCCTGAAGGCGGGGTTGTTCTGTCATGTGTGATCCCTGGTTGCCGTGTGTCGGGTGCATGATGTGTCGTGATTCCGCGCATAAGGCGCAAGGGATCAGATCACTGTAAATGTAGCATCGGCCAGAAAATCGTGGACATTTTTGCATCTGGTCCCAATCCGCGCCGATATGTGGCGCTTGGCGGTGTTCTCCGCAAGCATGGTTGGAATGATCGGGATCGCCTTGTTTGCATCCAATCTGCTTGCTCCTTCCCCCCACCTTCCCCTACACACGCATGCAACAATTGTAAGGAGCCGTGATGCGCCGTGTTGTCGTGACAGGATTGGGAATTGTTTCCTCCATTGGGAATAATGCCGAAGAGGTGGCCGCGAGCCTGAAAACAGGCCGGTCCGGGATCACCGCTAATGCCGATATGGCTGAACATGGGTTCCGGTCCCAGATTGCCGGGGCCATCGATCTTGATGTGTCCGCGCATGTGGACAAGCGAACGCTTCGTTTCATGGGGCCGGGCGCTGCTTACGCGCACATCGCGATGGGGCAGGCGATTGCGGATGCTGGTCTGACACCGGACGAGGTGGTGAACCCAATGACCGGTCTGATTGCGGGTTCGGGTGGACCGTCGACAAGTGCCATGTTGACCGCACATCAGTCCGTGCTGAAAACTGGCGCGACCAAGCGGATTGGGCCGTTTGCGGTGCCGAAAACCATGTCGTCGACGGTCAGCGCGAACCTTGCGACAGCTTACCAAATTAAGGGCATGAACTTTTCGATCACCTCGGCCTGTTCGACTTCGCTGCATTGCATCGGAATGGCGGCCCAGCAGGTGGCCTTGGGGTTGCAGGACGTGATGTTCGCAGGCGGCGGTGAAGAACTGGATTGGACACTGTCTTGCCTATTCGACGCGATGGGCGCCATGTCTTCGAAATACAATGACACCCCCGAGAAAGCGTCGCGGGCTTTTGATGCCGGGCGTGACGGATTCGTGATCTCAGGCGGTGGCGCGATGGTGGTGCTTGAGCCGCTCGAGCGGGCGTTGGCGCGCGGTGCAACGATCTATGCCGAAGTTACAGGGTTCTCGGCCACCTCGGACGGTGCAGATATGGTGGCTCCGTCGGGCGAGGGTGGCGAACGCGCGATGCGCGGCGCTCTCAAGTCGCTGCCGGAAGGTCGCAAAGTCAGCTACATCAATGCGCATGGCACTTCCACGCCCGTGGGCGACGTGGGCGAGATCGAAGCGGTGCGGCGCGTGTTTGGTGAGGGAAGCACTCCGCCCGTCAGTTCTACCAAGTCCATGACCGGGCACAGCCAAGGCGCCACCGGCGCGCAAGAGTCAATCTACTGCCTGCTGGCGCTGCGGGACGATTTCATCATTCCGTCGATCAACGTGGAAACACTGGATCCGGCGTTGAAGCCGGATGAGATCGCCACAACGCTGGTGGAAAATGCAGGTCTTGATACAGTGATGACCAACTCCTTTGGGTTTGGCGGCACCAACGGGTCGATGTTGTTGTCGAAGTACATGGATTGAAAATGACTGGACAATTAGAAGGCAAACGCGGCCTGATCATGGGCGTTGCGAATGAACGTTCCATCGCTTGGGGCATTGCCAAGGCGATGGCCGAGGCAGGGGCAGAGCTTGCCTTCACCTATCAAGGTGAAGCCTTCGGCAAACGCCTCGAGCCGCTTGCGGCCAGCGTTGGGTCGGATTTCATGGTCGATGTGGACGTGACAGATGATGCCTCGCTCGACGCGGCGTTCGAACAGCTTGGCGCGCGTTGGCCCACGATTGATTTCCTTGTCCATGCCATCGCGTTTTCTGACAAGTCCGAACTGCAGGGGCGCATCCTCAATACAAGCCGTGCCAACTTCAAGAATTCGCTCGATATTTCAGCTTATAGTTTCATCGACGTGGCGCGTCGGGCGCATCCGCTTATGGTAGAGAACGGCGGCACGTTGCTGACGCTGACCTACATGGGTTCCACCCGTGTGACGCCAAGCTACAACGTCATGGGTGTGGCCAAGGCCGCGTTGGAAGCTTCAGTGCGGTATCTGGCAAATGATCTTGGCCCCGAAGCGATCCGCGTCAACGCGATCAGCCCCGGCCCGATGAAGACCCTTGCCGGTGCGGCCATTGGCGGTGCGCGCAAAACCTACAAGCACACCGATCAGAATGCACCGCTCCGTTCAAATGCCACGCTTGAAGCGGTGGGTGGGACGGCCGTGTACCTTGCTTCGGATGCAGGCGCATGCACCACAGGCGAGATCGTTCGCGTCGATGGCGGGTTCCACGTTCTGGGCATGCCGCAATACGAGCATCTTTGATGCGGCCCGACACTCTGTCCTGAGCGGATGACACCCAACATCGGGTGTTTACTAAACCCGATGGCTGGGCCTACGCGCTTGGATTGGCCTAATAATATACATGTGCCGGGCGCTGAATGGCGCGGGTTAGAACCACTGCCCGGATTCCATCAGCCCCAGATCCAGCAATTGCCGCGAATGCCATTCGAAAGGCACCGAATTGTGCCAGCGGAATGTCTCGATCTCGTAGGCCGATCCCGGATTGCGTTTTAACGCCTTCGCCGTTCGGAACGTTGCCACCGCCGCTGTCAAGTTGTGGTGCCATGGGCAGGCATAGGTGTTGTATTCTTCGTCATTGAAGGTGTGATCTGAACGAATCTGAAGTCCCGGTTTTGTCCGGAAAAGAGCGATCCGGTCGATCTTGCGCCGCTCTGGGGGCACATGTTCTTCATATCGCCACCGCAACCCGCCAAAGAAATCAAGCTGCCGTTCCTTGGGGTAGGTGGTGTTCGGATCATTGCGTCCAAGAGCGTAATACCCGGACCGGTCGATATACGCATCATCGATGCTGACCGCGGTCGGATAGGTATCAAGGTCTCCGGCGTATAGGTCGATCGCATAACACAACATCGCATCGCGGCGTTCTTCTGTGTGAAATGCCAGCAATTCTCCAATCGTGCGTGTCTCGCAAAATGGGAAGAACAGGTATTCCGCATTATAGCAGACATACATCCACACGCTTGGCGCTCTTGCGATAAGCGTATTTACGATCTCTTCGCGGTTGCCCTTCCGGGTGATGTCATTGTCGACACGAATGACCTGTTCCGCGGTGTCCTTTGCCAGATCAAATTCGGCAGGCATGAAAAGGATATTGGTTTTGAACCCAAGATGCAGATTGTGGCGCACAGTTGTGTCGATCTCAACGGCGTCTTCGGCAAAGACCAATGCAATTGGCCCCTTAGCGAGCGCGCCGGGGTTCTGGGAAATCAAATCGTTGACGCTATGGTAACGCATGAGGGGTCCTCTGCGGAAGTTTTGCACAGACTCAATTAAAAAACCGTGCATTGCAAGACAGGGGTGACATGCGGTATCGGCACGCCCTGAAACCTGCCCCGGAGGATTGGTCCATGTCCGAACCGAAGAAGCTCTATATCAAGACCTACGGCTGTCAGATGAATGTCTATGACAGCGAACGCATGGCCGAAGCGCTGGGCGGGCAGGGCTATGTTGAAACCCAGTCGCCCGATGATGCGGATATGATCCTGCTCAACACCTGTCACATCCGGGAAAAGGCGGCGGAAAAGGTCTATTCCGAACTGGGGCGCTACAAAGGGTTGAAGGCAGAAAAGCCGGACCTCAAGATCGGCGTCGCCGGCTGTGTCGCGCAGGCCGAAGGCCAAGAGATCATGCGCCGCCAGCCAATGGTTGATCTGGTGGTCGGCCCCCAAAGCTATCACCGTTTGCCCGAATTGGAGGCCAAGACGCGCAGCGGTGAAAAGGCGCTCGATACGGATTTCCCCGAAGAGGACAAGTTTGAGGTTCTTAAAAATCGCCCCAAGGCGAAGCGCGGCCCGACTGCGTTCCTTACTGTACAGGAAGGCTGCGACAAATTCTGCGCCTTCTGCGTTGTGCCTTACACACGCGGTGCCGAAGTCAGCCGTCCCGCTGACCGCATCCTGCATGAGGCCCGCGATTTGGTGGAACGGGGCGTGCGCGAGATCACTCTGCTTGGCCAGAACGTCAACGCCTATCACGGCACCGGTGAAGGCGGCGACTGGTCCCTGGCGCGCCTGATCTGGGCGCTCAACGACGTCGATGGGTTGGAACGTATTCGCTTCACCACCAGCCACCCCAATGACATGACCGATGAATTGATCGAAGCACACGGCACGTGCCCGAAGCTGATGCCGTACCTGCACCTTCCCGTGCAGTCTGGCTCTGATCGCATCCTCAAGCGCATGAACCGCCAGCACACAGCGGAAAGCTACCTTGAGCTCATCGACAAACTGCGCGCGGCGCGGCCAGATTTGCTCTTGTCTGGCGATTTTATCGTCGGCTTCCCAGAAGAGACCGAAGAGGATTTCCAGGCCACTCTCGATATCATCCGCGCGTCGAAATACGGCTACGCCTACAGCTTCAAATACTCCACCCGTCCCGGCACCCCAGCAGCAGAGCGTGACCAGCTTCCCGAAGACGTCAAAGACGATCGCCTGCAGCGGTTGCAAGCCCTGATCACCGAACAGCAAAAAGCCGCACAAGACGCGATGGTCGGCAAGGAAGTCGGCGTGCTTTTCGAAAAGCCGGGTCGCCTGCCCGGCCAGATGGTGGGTAAATCCGATCACCTTCATGCCGTCCATGTTGAAGCCGACGGGCTGAAAGCTGGCGATTTGCGCGGCGTAAAAATCATCGACTCGGGGCGCAACTCTCTTAAGGGGGCGTTGGTCGAATGACACATCATCTACGGGTGCGCCGCGATATATAGAGGTTAGCTCTTCCCTGAACCGCTGTCTTTGGTAGTATGACCGTGAATCGGGCATCCTTTCCCCGGATGGGACGCCGCTACTGCCGGGAGATGCGGGAATGATAGGACGGTTGTCCGCATTGGTTTTGTGTATTGCGATGGCCGCGCCGCAGATCGCGTCCGCGCAGCAGGGTGAACGGTATATCCCAGGTATCTGGATCGATCCTGATGGGTGTGAGCACTGGGTCATGGATGACGGGGTCGAAGGTTTCATGAGCCCCCACCTGCGCCGCAATGGCACTCCGGTGTGCCACAAGGTCAGCCGCTGCGCGACTGTGCCCACCGACACCATGTTCGCCACCGGCAGCGCGGCAATTGCACCCGGCGGGGCTGACAGTCTGCGCAATTTCTTCTCGTCCAACAACGCCAATGGTTTCGTGATCGAAGGTCACACCGACAGCCGCGCCTCTGATGCGTCCAACATGGCGCTCAGCGAACGGCGCGCCCAAGCGGTCGCTCAGGTTGCGCAGCAGGCTGGCGCGCGCGTTTATTCTGTTCGTGGCTTCGGGGAAAGCCGCCCCGTCTCGAGCAACGCAAACGCCGCCGGAATGGCCAAGAACCGCCGAGTGGAAATCCTGTGCCTGCGCTGAGGAGACCGACCATGATCCGCGCCCTCTCACTTGTCGGCTTGTGCATCGCCTTGGCCGGATGCGAATCCGTCGGCGACGAAAAAAACATTGATCGCGGCATCGATAGTAAGCCGCTGAGCCAGCTTCAGGCAGGCATCTGGATTGATCCGAACGGTTGTGACCACTGGATCATTGACGATGGGGTGGAAGGCTATCTTTCGCCACGGCTCGATCCCACAGGTAAGCCCGTCTGTTCGGGCAACAGCGCAGAGCGGAACACCGCGATAGGTGCCTTTAAAAGTGGCTCCAGATTTGGAGATGCACTGTGACGGAAGGGGTGACCGCTTGCACTGCGTGATGGAACTTGCCACCCTGTTCTTGACACCCTTGCACCGGAGACCCGCGTGACCACAGACACCTTGTCAGAAGCGCTTGTAGAATTTCCAGATAACCGTTTGCTCATCGATCTTTGCGGTGAATACGACCGAAATCTCACCGAAATCGAAACCCGGCTCGGCGTGCAGATCCTTCGCCGTGGGAATCAGTTGGCGATCCACGGCGAGCCCGACGCTCAGGCTGAGGCACGCGAGGTTCTGATGGCGCTCTACCAGCGGCTCGAACAAGGGCGCAGCGTGGCCCCGGGTGACATTGACCGTGAATTCCGCATGGCCCCCGAAGAAATCGGCCCGGATACACAGATTGAAATGTTCGAAGGCGGCCCGGTCGAAATCAAGACTCGCAAGAAGCTGGTAGAACCGCGCACCGACGCGCAAAAAGCTTATGTGCGGTCGCTGTTCGAAAACGAACTGGCCTTCGGGATCGGCCCCGCAGGCACCGGCAAAACCTATCTGGCTGTGGCGGTGGGCGTAAACATGTTCATCACCGGGCAGGTGGACAAGATCATCCTTAGTCGCCCTGCCGTCGAGGCTGGTGAAAAATTGGGCTATCTGCCCGGCGACATGAAGGACAAGGTCGACCCTTACATGCAACCGCTTTACGACGCGCTGAATGATTTTCTTCCAGGAAAACAACTGGCCAAGATGATCGAGGAAAAGACTGTCGAAATCGCGCCTCTCGCCTTTATGCGGGGTCGAACCCTGTCTAATGCCTTTGTGGTGCTGGACGAGGCACAAAACGCCACCTCGATGCAAATGAAAATGTTCCTGACCCGCCTTGGTGAAGGGTCGCGCATGGTCATCACTGGTGACCGCACCCAGATCGATCTGCCGCGCGGCGTGGCTTCGGGATTGTCTGATGCTGAACGGCTACTCAAGATGATCCCCAAGATCAGCTTTAATTACTTCACCTCCAAGGACGTCGTGCGACACCCGCTTGTGGCCGCGATCATCGAGGCTTACGAAAAAGACGCGGAAACGCCCTGATCTTCATCTTGCCAAACAAACTCCGGGGGTTTGGGGGCAGAGCCCCCAATAGATAAGCAGTGACCACGCTGACCGATATTGTGATTGAAGACCCTCGCTGGGAAGAGGCCGAGCTTGAAGCTCTGGCCGAGGCCGCTGGGGTCGACACACTGGAGCATCTGGGTTTTCCAGTTGAAGGCTACGAAATCGCAGTCCTTGCTTGTGATGATGCACGCATCGCTGATCTGAATGCTGAATTCCGCGACAAACCGACGCCCACCAATGTCCTCAGTTGGCCAAGCTACGATCTTGCCGCCGATGAAGACGGCGCGGCACCAACCCCGCCGCCACCGCCAGACCTGCTGATGGGCGAAAGCCTTGGTGACATCGCTATTGCCTATGATACCTGCCTTGCTGAGGCGAACGAGGCAGGAAAAAACATGGCCGATCATGTCACCCATTTGATCGTTCACGGAGTGTTGCATCTTCTGGGTTATGATCATGTACGTGACCGTGATGCCACGCTGATGGAAGGGTTGGAGACTAAGATACTTGGCAAAATGGGTATTGCGGACCCATATAAGGGGTAGTACGGGCCAATTGGCCTCCACCGGAACAGGAAAAAATGGGCGACAACGACGACTCGTCTAACGCAGCGCATCGCGCGCAAGAGATGACAGATACTCAACCGGAGCTTGGCTTCGTTTCAAAACTACGCACGTGGTTTGGCGGGACGGTACAGGATGCCGACACTGCGCCAACGCCCGAGATCGCCCGGTCGATGTCTCCGATTCATGGCATGATGAACCTGCGGCGTATGCGGGTCGAAGACGTGGCGGTCCCGCGCGCAGACATCGTGTCGGTTCCAGACACCATCACCAAAGCAGAACTGGTCGATGTCTTCCGCGAAAGCGGTCTGACCCGTTTGCCGGTTTACACTGGCACGCTCGATACGCCAGTCGGTATGGCGCACCTCAAGGATCTCGCGCTCAAACACGGCTTCAACGGCAAGAGCAGTGATTTCGATCTCAAACAGATGCTCCGCCCATTGTTGTTTGTTCCGCCCTCCATGCCCATTGGTGTTCTGCTGACCAAGATGCAGACCGAGCGGCGGCATATGGCGCTGGTGATCGACGAATATGGCGGGGTCGATGGGCTGGTGACGATCGAAGATCTGATTGAACAGGTCATTGGGGAAATCGAAGACGAACACGATCTCGACGAAGGCACCAACTTTTCGCGTGAAAAGCCGGGGGTCTACATGGCCTTTGCCCGTACCCCGCTGGAAGAGTTCGAAGCCGAGATCGGTCTCAATCTGACCAATCACGACGACATCGACGGTGAGGAAATCGACACACTGGGCGGTCTGGTTTTCATGTTGGCGGGTCACGTCCCCGCGCGTGGCGAAGTGGTTCCGCATCCCGAAGGTCCGGAATTCGAGGTGATCGACGCCGATCCACGCCGCATCAAACGCATGCGCGTGCGCCTCAAGGCGACCGCCGCCGGTGAAGCGGCTCGCGCCCGCGACGCCGCCGAGCCAGCAACAGCCACCGCGCGCTCCGCCTGATCCGATGCCGATACTTCGCCGCCTTGGCGCGCTTTGTCTTGGTGCCGTGTTTGCGCTTGGGCAGGCTCCGTTTGACCTATGGGCACTTGCTCTGACCGCGTTGGTTTGTGTTCTGGTCCTTGCCAAGGTTGACGCCAATGCCAGAGCATCAAGCCTGACAGGCTGGCTGTTTGGTGTCGGCTATTTCTTGCTTTCGATGCATTGGATTCTCGAACCGTTTCAGGTCGATGCCGCAAGCACTGGCTGGATGGCCCCGTTTGCGCTGGTCGGTTTGGCCGCTGGCTTGGGCGGGCTGTGGGGCATTGCATTCGGGTTGGGGCGCTGGTTGCATTCTGGTCCGTTCGGCATCGCTCTTTGCTGGGCCTTTATCGAACTTGCCCGGGCCTATATCCTGACCGGCTTTCCCTGGGGGCTTGTAGGCTACGTCTGGGCTCCGACACCGGTGGCGCAATGGCACGCGTTTATCGGACCGCATGGGGTCACCTTGGTGACTTTGGGGTTGGCAGCAATCCTGTCAGTTGCAGTGCACAAGAAATCTTTGCCAACCGCATTGCTCGCGTTTGGCTTTACGGCCGTGCTTTGGTTTGGTGGCAATGGGATAACGCCGCCCGTGCCTGACCTGTCAGACCGCCCAACCGTCCGATTGATCCAACCGAACGCACCCCAGCATCAGAAATGGGATCGCGATTTCATCCCGATGTTCTTCAACCGACAGGTCGATTTTACAGCGCAATTGCCCAAACCTGATCTGGTCGTCTGGTCTGAAACGGCAGTTCCGAACCTGCTCGACAATGCCGAGCCAGCGTTCGAAGTGATCGCAGAGGCAGCGGCTGGCACTCCGGTGGTGTTGGGTATTCAGCGCGAAGAACAGGGGCGGTATTTCAATTCGTTGGTCAGTCTGCACCCATCCGGTCGCTTAGCTGAATTGTACGACAAACATCACCTAGTCCCCTTCGGAGAATACATGCCCGCGGCCGCGCTATTTGCGCGGTTCAATATCCTGGGTCTCGCTGCGCGGGCTGATGCTGGATACACTGCGGGTCACGGCCCTGAGCTTATCGATCTTGGGGCTTTGGGCAAAGCATTGCCGCTCATCTGCTACGAAGCGGTGTTTCCTCAGGATGTGAACGGCGCCCCTGCGCGTCCCGATATGTTGCTCCAGATCACAAACGATGCGTGGTTTGGTGTGAATGCTGGCCCGCAACAGCATCTGGCCCAAGCGCGGCTGCGCGCCATAGAACAAAGGCTACCGATGATCCGGGTCGCCAATACCGGCATATCGGCTGTAATTGACCCGGCAGGCCGCATCGTGGACTCGTTGCCTTTGGGGCGCCCTGGTTTTCTCGACGTGGCACTGCCTGCGCCTCTCGCCCCGACGCTATATAGCCGAACCGGCGATTTGCTCTCGTTGGGGGTGCTGATCGTGGCATTTGCGACTCTGCAGCTGTGGAAACGGCGCAACCCCATTGACCCGGAGCACGCGCAGGCGTAACGCAAGCAATCATTCCCGTCACAACGGCTTCCTGACGTGACGGCAGACCCTATTGGAGCACTCATGTCCCGACAGAATTATATCTTCACCTCGGAATCCGTCTCCGAGGGCCACCCGGATAAGGTCTGTGACCGCATCTCGGACGCGATCCTCGACGCCTTTCTATCCGAAGAACCCGAAGCACGGGTTGCCTGCGAAACCTTCGCCACGACAAACCGTGTCGTCATCGGTGGAGAGGTGGGCCTGTCGGATCAGAACCGTCTTGCCGCCTACATGGAGCGTATCCCGGATATCGCCCGCGCCTGTATCAAGGACATCGGATACGAGCAGGACGAATTTCACCACGCCACCTGCGAGATCACCAACCTGCTGCACCAACAGTCCGCGCATATCGCACAGGGTGTGAATGCCAGCGGCAACAAGGACGAAGGCGCAGGCGATCAAGGCATCATGTTCGGCTATGCGACGAACGAGACCGACGCGCTCATGCCCGCGCCGATCCAATTCAGCCACGCGATCCTGCGCCGTTTGGCAGAGGTGCGCAAATCCGGGGCCGAGCCGCTGCTGCGCCCCGACGCGAAATCGCAGATTTCGGTGCGCTATGAGAACGGCAAGCCGATGGGCGTGACCTCGATCGTTCTGTCGACACAGCACGCAGACGAAAGCCAAAGCTCTGCTGATATCCGCGCGATCGTAGAGCCGTATATCCGCGAAGTCCTGCCCGAGGGCTGGATCACCGACACGACGGAGTGGTGGGTCAACCCGACAGGCACCTTCGTAATCGGTGGGCCGGACGGTGACGCGGGCCTCACAGGTCGCAAGATCATCGTCGACACCTACGGCGGTGCCGCCCCGCACGGCGGCGGTGCGTTTTCCGGCAAAGACCCGACCAAGGTGGACCGCTCTGCCGCTTATGCCGCACGCTATCTGGCCAAGAACGTGGTGGCTGCTGGTATGGCAGAACGTTGCACGATCCAGCTCTCCTACGCGATTGGTGTGTCCAAGCCACTTTCGATCTATGCCGACACGCATGGCACCGGCGATGTCGACGCAGCCGCGATTGAGGCGGCGATCCCCAAGGTGATGGACCTGACCCCGCGCGGTATCCGAACCCATCTGGAACTGAACAAACCGATCTACGAACGCACTGCGGCCTACGGCCATTTCGGCCGTGCACCCGAAGCGGATGGCGGGTTCAGCTGGGAACGCACCGATCTGGTCGACGCGCTCAAGTCGTCTGTCTGAGGTAACACATCGGGCCGGGCACACAGCCCGGCCCGATTTTCCTTTTGCGGCACAACTCTATGTCCCGAGGTGAGAACACCAACAGGGGCAGGGAATGCTGAAACATCTTCTCTTTTTGATCTTGATGCTGCCGAGTGCCGTGCTGGCCAATGATTGGGATGCACTCGACACACCCGGTTCTTTTGCCATCATGCGCCACGCACTGGCCCCCGGCACTGGCGATCCGGCCAATCTGACCGTCGGAGACTGCGGCACCCAGCGCAATCTAAGCCAGCAGGGCAGGGAACAGGCCACCCGCATTGGTCAGGCATTCCGCAATCGGGGCATTCCTTTGATATGGTATTGACCAGTCAGTGGTGCCGCTGCCGCGACACTGCTGATCTTTTGACTCTAGGTCCGGTGCAAGGGGTGCCTGCCTTCAATTCCTTTTTCCAAGATTTTTCGACCCGCGATAGCCAAACAGCCGAAGCGCTCACCCTCTTGGCAGATCGCACGGACCGTCCGTTTGTCGTCACCCATCAAGTTAACATCCGGGCCCTGACCGGCCAGACAACCCGATCTGGCGAAGTGCTTGTGGTGCGACACGCGGGCGATGCACTTGAGGTGTTGGGGTCAATCGTGATGGACCCCTGACCTCGACAAAAACGCAGACCTCCGTTGCGAGAACCGGTCGCAATCGCTAAACCGCGCGCCATGACAGACACCAAACACCCCTCAGGTGCGCCGTGGCGCAACTTTTATGGCCGGTTCAAGGGCAAGACCCTGCGCCCGAACCAGAAGGACTACCTCGAAAGCGATCTCGACGCGCTTAGTCCCGGCGCGGTCTCGTGGGAGGTAAACCCAGACCGCGCGCCGCTTGACTTGAACGCTGTATTCGGCGGCAAACCGCTTTGGGTCGAGATTGGCTTCGGTGGCGGTGAACACCTTGTTCATCAGGCGAAGACCTACCCCGAGGTCGGCATCATCGGTTGCGAGCCGTTCATCAACGGGGTGGCGATGCTTTTGGGCAAGATTCGCGAATCCGGTGTCTCGAACCTGCGCGTCCATCCTGGCGATGCCCGTGATCTTTTTGATGTGCTGCCCGCGGGCTCTGTAGAAAAGGCGTTTCTTCTATACCCCGACCCATGGCCGAAAAAGCGCCATCATCGCCGTCGCTTTGTCACTCAAGAACATCTAGAGCCATTGTTTCACGTTCTTAAGCCCGGCGCGGAATTCCGCGTTGCGACAGACATTCCTGATTACGTCCGTCAAACTTTGATCGAAGCGCCCAAGGCTGGGTTCGAATGGCTGGCCGAAGGGCCCGGCGACTGGCGGCATCCTTGGGGTGACTGGCACTCGACACGGTACGAAATGAAGGCGCTGCGGGAAGGGCGAATGCCCCACTATATGACCTTCCGGAAACCGGCATGATGTCTCCGTTCACGGTTGCCATCGATGGCCCTGCCGCTGCGGGCAAAGGCACGATCAGCAAGGCGGTCGCGGCACATTTCGACCTTGCGCATCTTGACACTGGGTTGCTCTACCGTGCTGTCGGGGCGCGTATGTTGCAGGGTGAAGACCCGATTGCTGCGGCGGAAAGCCTTATGGCCGCGGACCTGGAGAATCCCGATCTACGTACCGCCGCTGTCGCTCAGTCGGCCTCGAAAGTGGCTGTGATCCCCGAAGTCCGTGCCGCTCTACTGGATTTTCAGCGCGCATTCGCCCGTCGCTCGGGTGGTGCGGTTCTCGATGGGCGCGACATCGGCACGGTAATCTGTCCGCAGGCCGAGGTGAAGCTATTCGTGACGGCCAGCCCAGTTGTGCGGGCCCAGCGTCGTTTCGCCGAACTCGAAGAGCGCGGTTTTGATACGGATTTCGACACCGTTCTGGCAGATGTGAAGTCCCGCGATGACCGCGACATGACCCGCGCTGATGCACCGCTGCGCCCAGCAGAAGATGCAGTAACCATCGATACCTCGGAACTCAGCATTGGCGAAGCCGTTGCACAGGCCATTGCTGCCGTTACAGCGCGGTGTGACTGAATCGGAGCAGGTCAGCCGAACTAAAACTGTTCTCTCGTTTACCGTTAAGCAACTGAGTACGCTCTAGACTTTCGGGCACGGTGCGATCACGTCGCGCGACTTCGGAGAACACCTTTGGCTGACCTTATCTACATCGGCATCCGGCCTTCGATGGATACGTTCGAAAGCAATGCTACAAATGAACAGCCTGGCGCCATGTACGGCACCTATCAGGCCACCGCGATGCAGGTTGTCAGCGTGGCGATGTCGGACAATTTCACTCCGGGATCCACGTATAGCGATGATTTCGGCGCCACACCGGATACCTTCACGTACAATCTGGGATCGGGAACCATCACCAGTGGACTTGATGGTGAAGCGCGTTTTTCAGGGTCGGTGATCACGGCGGGATCGACCACACCCCAGCCTATGACATTCAGTGTCTATCAGTTGCAGAACGGGGCTACCTTCGTTCGTTTACCTGACGGGTATGAGATCAGCCAACTGACCATCTCGTCGATGGTAGCCGATGGCTATGACAGGATTACCACCAATGCATCCAGCACATCGACCGTGGTCTGTTTTGTCAAAGGCACCTGGATAGAAACGCCGTCGGGGCACCGCCGGATCGAAGACATATCGGCAGGCGACCTTGTCCTGACTGAGGATCGGGGACCGCAGCGAGTTGTGCGGAACGATCATTGGTCGGTCGTTGCAACCAGCCGAACTGCCCCCGTGCACATTGCTTCGGGTGCATTGGGCGCAGGCCTGCCTTTTGCACCTCTGCGGCTTTCTCGCCAACACCGCGTCTACATGACCTCGCCGGTGGCGCAGCGGATGTTTGATTCTCCGGGCGCACTTGTTGCGGCGCACCATCTGATCGGGCTGCCCGGCATCACGCTTGAACCCGAAGGTCAGGTGATCACCTACCACCACATCCTCTGCCGAAACCACGAGCTCATCCGGGCCAATGGAGTGCCTGCCGAAACGCTACTCAATGCAGAGGTCAGCATACGTGCGGCACCCGAAGTTCTAGGATCATCTGCGGCAATAGCACTTTCCCGCGAACCAGTGCGTCCTTTGCTTTCTGCCAAAAAGCAGCGCCGCTATGTTGCCCGTGTTTCGGCCAGGGCGTCTCGCAACGCAGACGCAGCCGCCACTAGTGCTGGCCTCCATGGCCGTTTATTTCCGCACAGATTGGCTGGCAGCCCCGCGCCGATCCAGCCCTGCTAATCGCATGAGCCCTTGCCAGTTGGCGCTTGCTCTGCTAACCCGCGCGCGTCGCTAGAAGGCAAACAATGCCGCGAACGAAGATCGAGCAGGGGTCGGCAATCATCGGCCCTCTTTGTTTTGCAGATGCCTTGACCAATCCCGTTCGCCACAAGTGCGGACACCACCCCAGACCGGCGGAGACAACCGCACGGCCAGAAAAACGATACGTAAAGGAAACAGACGCCACATGGCTCAGAACGCATCTATGGAAGAATTCGAAGCGCTTTTGAATGAAAGCCTCGAAATGGACACACCGGACGAAGGGTCCGTTGTCAAAGGTAAGGTCATCGCAATCGAAGCGGGCCAAGCCATCATCGACGTAGGCTACAAAATGGAAGGCCGCGTTGATCTTAAAGAATTTGCAAACCCCGGCGAAGCGCCCGACCTTTCTGTCGGCGACGAAGTCGAGGTGTTTCTGCGCTCTGCAGAAAACGCGCGCGGCGAAGCGGTTATCTCGCGCGAAATGGCGCGCCGAGAAGAAGCATGGGATCGCCTTGAAAAGGCTTATGCCGACGACGCTCGCGTCGATGGTGCGATCTTCGGCCGTGTCAAAGGCGGCTTCACTGTCGATCTCGGCGGCGCTGTTGCGTTCCTTCCGGGTTCGCAGGTTGACGTGCGCCCCGTGCGTGACGCAGGCCCGCTCATGGGTCTCAAGCAGCCGTTCCAGATCCTCAAGATGGACCGTCGCCGGGGCAACATCGTTGTGTCGCGCCGCGCGATCCTCGAAGAGTCCCGTGCCGAACAGCGCGCCGAAGTCATTGGCAACCTCACCGAAGGTCAGGCTGTCGACGGTGTGGTCAAGAACATCACCGAATATGGTGCGTTCGTTGACCTTGGCGGCGTAGACGGTCTGCTCCACGTGACCGACATGGCATGGCGCCGTGTGAACCACCCGTCGGAAATCCTCACAATCGGGGAAACCGTCAAGGTTCAGGTCATCAAGATCAACAAAGACACCCACCGCATCAGCCTCGGCATGAAGCAGCTTCAGGAAGATCCGTGGGATCTGGTTGCTGCCAAGTACCCGCTCGAGTCGGTACACATGGGCCGCGTGACCAACATCACCGATTACGGCGCATTTGTTGAGCTGGAGCCGGGCGTTGAAGGTCTCGTGCACGTGTCTGAAATGTCCTGGACCAAGAAGAACGTCCACCCGGGCAAGATCGTGTCGACCTCGCAGGAAGTCGAAGTCATGGTTCTGGAAATCGACGGTGCCAAGCGCCGCGTGTCCCTGGGCCTCAAGCAGACCATGCGAAACCCGTGGGAAGTGTTTGCAGAAACACACCCCGAGGGCACCGAGGTCGAAGGCGAAGTCAAGAACATCACCGAATTCGGTCTGTTCGTTGGCCTCGACGGCGACATCGACGGCATGGTTCACCTCTCCGACCTGTCCTGGGACGAGCGTGGCGAAGACGCGATCCAGAACTACCGCAAAGGCGACATGGTTCAGGCCGTTGTCACCGAAGTGGACGTCGAGAAAGAGCGCATCTCGCTCTCCGTCAAAGCGCTGGGTGGTGACAAGTTTGCCGAAGCCGTTGGTGGTACCAAGCGTGGTTCGATCATCACCGTTCAGGTAACCGCAATCGAAGATGGCGGGATCGAAGTGGAATACGAAGGCATGAAGTCCTTCATCCGCCGCTCCGACCTCAGCCGTGACCGTGCCGAACAGCGCCCTGAGCGTTTCTCGGTTGGCGATAAGGTCGATGTGCGCGTGACCAACGTGGACAGCAAGACCCGCCGTCTGGGCCTGTCGATCAAGGCGCGCGAGATCGCCGAAGAGAAGGAAGCGGTACAGCAGTACGGTTCCTCCGATTCCGGCGCATCGCTGGGCGACATTCTTGGCGCGGCGCTCAAGTCGGGCGACGACAACTGATCCATTTGATCAGCTGAGACAATGAAAGCCCCCGCATCAATGATGCGGGGGCTTTTCATTTTTGGATGACGGTCGGTCGAGAGATGCGTCTACGGACCTTCAAGGTTTCGTTGAAGGAAACAGGGGGCTCTGCCCCCGCCCGCCACAGGCCGTCCCCCCGAGATATTTTCGAAACAGAGAAGGCGCGCTTTAGGTCAGGCGACCTGACGCAACCCAAGTAGCTCGCGCGCTTGCTGCCATGTGGCCACCGGGCGCTCGTACTGTTCGCAAAGCGCCACCGTCCGTTTGACTAGCGCAGCATTCGATGGCGCAAGCGTGTCGCGATCCAGGCGGACGTTGTCTTCGAGGCCCGTACGCGCATGTCCACCTGATGAGATTGCCCATTCGTTCAGCACGATCTGGTTCGGCCCGATCCCGGCAGCACACCACGGCGCGTCATCGCCAAACAGGCGCTTCACCGTGTGGATATAGTAGTCGAATACGTCGCGGTCGACCGGCATGGCGTTTTTCACCCCCATCACGAATTGCACGTAAGGTGTCTGTGCAATTTCACCCGCGTCGTACATCGCGGCGGCGCGGAAGATGTGGGACAGATCAAAGGCCTCGATCTCGGGTTTGATGTCGTAGGTCTTCATTTCTGAGGCGAGCCACGCAACAAGATCAGGTGGGTTTTCGTACACGCGGGTTGGAAAGTTGTTCGACCCGACAGACAGCGAAGCCATATCGGGCTTGAGCGGTAGCATACCACCGCGCGTTTGTCCGGCACCTGACCGGCCGCCGGTTGAAAGTTGCACGATCATCCCGGGACAGTGTTTCTCTATTCCTTCCTTGAGCAGGGCGAACTTTTCCGGGTCCGAGCTGGGCGTCTCATCGTCATTGCGCACATGGGCGTGCATGATGGCGGCACCAGCCTCGAAGGCTTCATGTGTGCTTTCAATCTGCTCGGACACGCTGGTGGGAACGGCGGGATTGTCGGCTTTGGTCGGCACCGATCCGGTGATGGCAACGCAGATGATGCAAGGGGTGGTCATTTTGGGGCAGTCCTTGGAACATTTTGGCGCGTACTCTGGCAGGAAACCAACCAGTGTCAAACTGGTTCGTGCACCTAGCTGTCGCCGCCCAGATCTTCCCAAATCTCGCGCACCCAGCGCTGGATGACCTGCGCTTCGTCCCAGCGGTTCGACATCTCGCGCCCGTCAGGACCGGTCATCGCGTATTCCGGTGGGCCCAGCTCGCAGACGAAGATGCAATCGCCGGATACGTTTCGGCTGCGCCAATCCGCCATGCCTTCGCGCCACCACCCCTTGAAAAGGTCGACCCATTTCTGATGCTGCGGGAAATCCAGTTGCAGCTGGATCTGCTGGCGGCTTGCCACGCGGCCCTGAAAGCTGTCTGACCGTCGCAGCACGCGGCTGATCAGCCCAAGGTCATGATCCGACATCGGAAACCAGAATTCCCGGTCCACCACGTAATGGGACAGGTCGGCACAAATGCGCATCTCGGGGATGCGGTCGAGCAGTTGCAAGGTCGTGTAAAGATCGTTGGTGATGCAGTTGCGATGGGTTTCGAATTGGATGGGCATACCGATACGGTCGGACATCGCCATCCATGTCTCGATCACCGGGATCATGTCGTCCAGAGCAATCGGCATCACCTGACCGATCACATCGACAAAGGGCGCGCCGAAATCGACCGCCATGTGCAGCGTGTCCTCGAGGCTCTCAATCGTCTTGGGGAACGCCACGATCAGTGGGGTCAGGCCGTTTGCCTCCATATGCGGGCGTACCGCGTGGGCGACCTTCACATCCGAGGCTCCGAGATCAATCGCCATACCGTCAAACCCGGCGCCAGCGACCATCTCGCAAACCTGATCATAAGGCAGTTTTACCCCGGAAGGGTCATGCGGTTGCATCGCCCAGAGCGAGGTGTAGACCTGAAGCCGCCTCACTCGGCAGGCACCCGCCGGGTGCGTCCACCCGACACGGGTACGATCCAGACCTCGTTCATCGGGTATTGGCTTTCGTCCTTGGCCATCAGCTTTTTGATGACCTCGATCTGGAACTCGATCCAGCCCATGCGGTGCACGTCGCCTGCTTTGTCTTCTATCTTGTCGTTCAATTCTCGCAGCTTCCAGAACGGCACGGCAGGAAAGGTATGATGTGCGGTGTGATAGGGCATCTGCCAGCAGAGCCAGCGAAAGAACGCATTGGTGCGGGTCGAGCGGGTGTTTTCCAGAATGTCGCTTTCGTGGCTAAGCCCCAGATGTTCGATGGTGTTTTGCAACTGGTGCACCGGTTTGGTCAGCACCATCGGGATCAGCCAAAAGGTCAGCGCGGCCCAGCTTCCCGTCATCAGCGAAGCCAGCGCGATCCCCGCATAGAGCGCCAGATGCAAACGGCTTTCGCGGATCACCTTGGCTTCTTCCTCGGGGCGGATGAACGGCTCCACGATCACACCCCGTGCGCGCCGCACCACGCCGAAGACACGGTTGCGCCAATAGGTGACGCCCGACAACCACAGAAGGTAGGTCGTCAGTGTATAGGGTTCGCGCACAAGCTCTCCATCGCGCTCCCAATCCTGCGTGTACTGGTGATGCGCAAAATGCATGATCTGGTCATAGTCGCGTGGGAAGATTTGAATGAACCCGATGATCCGGCCAAACACCTCGTTCAGCGCCCGCGTCTTGAACACTGTCGCATGGCTTAGTTCGTGTTGTGCCGCGTAAAGGAAGTTGATCAACACTCCCAGCGCAAACCCGGTGATCCAAGCCCACGCGGTGCCCATAACCTGTGCATGCAGCACACCAACGATGACGATCGCACCCAGATGGCTTCCCATCTGGATCGCGCCCTGAATGTCCGACCGTTCTGTCAAGCTGCGCAGTTCAGTTGGCGTCAGCAGTTTGCGGCGTGAAAAGCTGGCCTCCATCGGTCCCTCCTGAAGACTTTGCATCAGATTGGCGGGGAATCGTTTAAAAGAAAAGTCCGGTGATGGAATAAGGCTACGGTTTGGGGCGGGGTGCCGGATTTGTGGGCATCCGCGCAAAACCCCTGCTGATCAAGCGGCCCATTGTGTGATGCGCGACTTGGCCTCACAATAGGACCAAAACGCATCACGAGGTGAGCAGACCGATGCAGATCAATCGACGCCTGTTCGGGTTGGGGCTTTTGGGCCTTGGCCTGTCCGCATGTTCCCGCGCGTTTCCGGGCAGCGTGAGCACCAGCACGCCCACCGGGCTTCCTGCTGATCTGAGGCCAGTGCCGAACGCGGCCTATGACGTGTGGGTTGCGTCCTTCCGAGGCAGGGCGGCGGCACAGGGAATTTCACAATCGACGCTGAATGCCGCATTTCGCGGCACTGGGTTCTTGCCCGGCGTGGTCACACGCGATCGCAATCAAACCGAGTTCAGCCGAACTCTGGAGGATTACCTGTCCATCGCCACCTCGGATGAACGTGTGCAAAAAGGGCGCGCGGCCTTTGCACGTCATCGCGGTACCTTGAGCGCATTGCAGGATCGCTACGGTGTCGATGCCAAGATTATTTGCGCGATCTGGGGGCTGGAAAGCTTTTATGGTGAGCGGCGAGGCGCGGTGCCGGTGATCTCGGCCACTTCGACCTTGGCCTTTGACGGGCGGCGCGGGCGGTTCTTTGAGCAGCAATTGATCGCCGCGCTGCGCATCGTCCAGAACGGCGATATCCCGGCGTCACGCATGACTGGAAGCTGGGCAGGTGCGATGGGGCACACGCAATTTATCCCTACCTCGTTCCTGCAGTTTGCGGTGGATTATACCGGCGACGGGCGGCGCGATATTTGGTCGGACGATCCCACTGATGCGCTGGCCTCTGCGGCGGCTTACCTGCAACGCAATGGCTGGCAGCGCGGGGTCACGTGGGGGGCTGAATCGCCCAACGGATCGTTGCAGCCGCAACCGGGCGGGCCGCGCTTTGCCACGACCGCGAATTTTCGGGTCATCAAGCGTTACAATAACTCCGACGCCTACGCGATCGGGGTGGGCCATCTGTCAGACCGGATCGGCGGGGCAGGTCCGCTGCGCTCTGCTTTCCCGCCTGATGCCAACGGGCTGACCAAGGCAGATAGGATCACCCTGCAACAACGCCTGACTGCGCGGGGGTTCGACACGCAGGGTGCCGATGGCGTGATCGGATCAAACACCGAAACCGCGATCCGCGCCTATCAGGCAACCCAGGGGCTGGCCGTAACCGGTACACCGTCGCAAGCGCTTCTGCAAAGCCTGCGCTAGTCTGGTGTTTCGCGTTCTTGGATGGTTGCGCAATACGGTTGTCCTGATGTGGCTATGCGGTGCCTTGGCGGTTAGCACTTTGACGTTAGCGGTACAGGCGCTGACGCTGTCGGCGCAGGTCGCGACCGTGACGGCCAGTGCATCCGCCGCCGCCCTGCGCCACCGCAAAGACTTGGCCAAGGCGGTGTCCAAAGCCAAGGCCAAGGCGCGGCTGCGCCGTGTGCTTGTGGCGATCCCATTGGTGGGCACCGGCGCTGCTGTCGCTTTTGAGGCGCAGGATTTCAGCGACTGGCAGACCGATAATCCCGATGGCACACTGTCCGACTATTCCTGTGAAGTCGCAGCGCTCAGTGCAGAGGTGGTGGATGAGGTGTTACAGGACTTGCCCGACGGGTTTCGCCCGTCCCGCGACATGGTGCTGGCCCAACTGCCTGAATGTGCGCCAGAACCGTAAAGTTGCCGTTTCAATTTTGACTGAATAATGTGCGAAATTTGTGTTGTCGCCTAATTTGGTGGCGTTTCCTTTTGAAAACCCCCGCCATCAGTGGCGCAATACGGCTGTTTTGAAGGCTGCCCGCGAAATGCGTTGGAACTCGGTCGCGGCGGATTGTTAGCGTCTCGCCAACATGACTCAATTGACCACCCTTACCACGTTGCCGCCGCGATCACATGGCAAGCTGCACATCGCCGCCAAGGCGCGCGGGGATGGCGTATCGGCGTTGTCCGATCTGCACCAGACAGGCTCTGCCAAGATTCTGATGACCCCGGCACGTGATGCTGTTGAAGGTGTCATACTGAACACCTCTGGCGGATTGACTGGGGGGGATACCCTGTCCATAGCCGCCACTGCCCAAACAGGCGCGCGTTTGCGGCTGACAACGCAGGCCGCCGAGCGGGTCTATCGCACCGCCGACGACACCACAGCTCGCGTGCGAAATATCCTTACGGTTGAAGCCGGTGGGCGCATAGACTGGCTGCCGCAGGAAACCATTTTGTTCCAGAACGGTGCGTTGCGACGGTCGCTGAATATCAAGATGGCCGCTGACGCCCGTGTGCTTGTTGTCGAGCCTGTGCTCTTTGGCCGTCTGGCCATGGGTGAGGTGGTCACCCAAGCGCGTTTTGCTGACAGCCTGACCTTGCACCGCGACGGAGAACTGGTGTTCCGTGATGCCAGTACGCTGAACGGTGATGTCGCGGCATGTCTCGACAAACCTGCGCTGGGCGGCGGTGCCCGCGCGATGGCGTTGATCCTTTTCGCGGCGCCCGAGGCCGAAGCGCATCTCGATCCGATCCGCGCGATGCTTCCACCCGCAGCTGGCGTGTCGTTGGTGCGGGATGGCGTTTTGATCCTTCGCGCATTGGCCGAAGATGGCTACGCCCTGCGCCGCACTCTCATTCCTGTTCTTGATCGGTTGAGTGGTGACGCTCTGCCGCGATCCTGGAGACTTTAAAACATGAACCTGACCCCCCGCGAAAAAGACAAGCTTCTGGTCGCCATGGCCGCCATGGTTGCGCGCAAACGCCTTGAACGGGGCGTAAAGCTTAACCATCCCGAAGCGATTGCGCTGATCACCGACGCTGTGGTCGAAGGCGCGCGCGACGGGCGCAGCGTGGCCGACATGATGCAGGCTGGCGCGCAGATCATCACACGCGATCAGTGCATGGAGGGCGTGCCCGAGATGATCCACGAGGTGCAGGTGGAGGCGACGTTCCCGGACGGCACCAAACTGGTGACGGTGCACAATCCGATCCGTTGAATTTGCATATTTGTAAAAAGAAGAAGCGAAAGGGTTTCGAGATGAAAAACAGTCTTGCTTTGGCAGCAGCGTCCTTGGTTTGGGCGTCCTCAGCAATGGCGCACCCTGGTGCGCATGTGCATCCGCATGACGGCGCGCATTGGTTGGCCTTGATCAGTGCGTTGGGGCTGATCGCCGTGGCGGGCGGATTGGCATGTGCCAAAACCCGGGCGCGCCCATGATTCCCGGAGAACTGTTTCCGGCAGAGGGGGCACTGACTTTAAACCCCGACCGCCCGGCGATGACGCTGATGGTGGCCAACACTGGTGACCGCCCGGTGCAGGTGGGCAGCCATTATCATTTTGCGGAAACCAACCCGGCGCTTGATTTCGATCGGGATGCCGCACATGGACACCGTCTTGATATCGCACCCGGCACGGCTGTGCGGTTTGAACCGGGCCAGCGCCGCGAAGTGCAGTTGATCCCGCTCTCCGGCGCGCGCCGGGTGATCGGCTTCAACCAGCAGGTCATGGGAGACCTGTGATGTCGCGCGTCGTCACCCCAATGGATTACTGGTCAAACGCCATGCAGGTCGGCTGGATCATGGCCGAAGCGCAAGGCGTGATCGCAATGCGCACGATGGGGGCAATGGAGCTCTGGTCGGTGCCCAAAACTGAAAACAGCCGGATGCTGAACGAAAAGGTCTTTGCCTTTCTCAAAGGTGGGACTGACGCATCCTTGGCGGCGCTTGCGGGCAAAAGCCCCGATGTGGTTGCTGCCATGGCGATCAAACCGATCCGGCAGGCGACGCGTGCCAATCACAAACGCCTGACGAAACGTGGATTGAAGAGGGCCTGATATGCCAGCACAGATCAAACGCGCCGATTACGCCGCCATGTTCGGCCCCACCGTGGGCGACAAATTGCGGCTGGCCGACACCGACCTGATCATCGAGGTCGAACGCGACCTGACCGCTGAGGCGGTGGGGGCGGCGACCGCCGGGGGCAGTGGGGCAAACGCACTGGTCTATGGCGAAGAGGTCAAGTTCGGTGGCGGTAAAGTGATCCGCGACGGGATGGGCCAATCGCAGGCCACGCGCGCCGAGGGCGCGGTGGATACCGTCATCACCAATGCGTTGATCGTCGACTATACCGGCATCTACAAGGCCGATGTGGGGCTGCGCGATGGGCGCATCTACAAGATCGGCAAGGCGGGCAACCCGGATACCCAGCCTGGTGTGAACATCATCGTTGGACCCGGCACCGAAGCGATTGCCGGTGAGGGGCGCATTCTCACGGCAGGCGGGTTTGACAGCCATATTCACTACATCTGCCCGCAGCAGATCGAGGACGCTTTGCACTCGGGCCTGACAACCATGCTGGGCGGCGGCACCGGCCCCGCGCACGGCACGCTGGCTACCACCTGTACGCCCGGCCCGTGGCATATCGGGCGCATGATGCAGGCTGCGGATGCTTTCCCGATGAACCTTGCCTTTGCGGGCAAGGGCAACGCGTCGTTGCCTGCCGCGCTGGAAGAGCAGGTGAAGGCCGGCGCCTGTGCGCTGAAACTGCACGAAGATTGGGGCACCACGCCGGGTGCCATCGACTGCTGCCTCTCGGTGGCTGATGCGATGGACGTGCAGGTGATGATCCATACCGACACGCTCAATGAATCCGGATTTGTCGAACACACGGTCAAGGCCATGAAGGGCCGCACGATCCACGCCTTCCACACCGAAGGGGCGGGCGGTGGCCATGCGCCGGACATCATCAAGATCTGCGGCGAAGAACATGTGCTCCCATCCTCGACCAACCCGACGCGGCCTTTCACGGTGAACACGCTGGAAGAGCATCTTGATATGCTCATGGTCTGTCACCACCTCGACAAATCCATCCCCGAGGACATCGCTTTTGCGGAAAGCCGTATCCGCCGCGAGACCATTGCGGCCGAGGATATCCTGCACGACATGGGCGCGTTCAGCATCATCGCGTCCGACAGTCAGGCGATGGGCCGCGTGGGCGAAGTGATCATTCGCACATGGCAGACTGCCGACAAGATGAAGAAGCAGCGCGGCGCGTTGGCCGAGGAAACCGGCGACAACGACAACATGCGTGTGCGCCGTTATGTGGCGAAATACACCATCAATCCGGCTATCGCCCACGGCATCAGCCGCGAAATCGGCAGCATCGAAGAAGGCAAGCGCGCCGATCTGGTACTTTGGCATCCGGCCTTCTTTGGGGTGAAGCCTGAGATGGTGCTAATTGGTGGCACCATTGCTTGCGCCCAGATGGGGGATCCGAACGCGTCGATCCCGACACCGCAGCCAGTCTACACACGGCCCATGTGGGGCGCCTATGGGCGCAGCGTCGAAAACTCGGCGGTGGTTTTTGTGTCAGAGGCGGCGCAGGCCGACGGGATCGGGGAAAAGCTGGGGCTCGCCAAAAAGACACTCGCGGTTCAGAACACGCGCGGGATCGGTAAGTCCGATCTTAAGCTGAACACCGCCACACCCAAGGTCGAGGTAAACCCCGAAACCTATGAGGTGCGCGCCGATGGGGAATTGCTGGTCTGCGAACCTGCCGAGGTCCTGCCGATGGCGCAGCGCTATTTCCTGTTCTGACAGATGATCATGCAAAGAGGTTCGTATATGCATTCCCTGCAATCCCGGCATGTCGTCATGGCGCTACTGGAGCCGGAACACCCGTGTTACCTGCACAGTCAGGGAGGAGACAGTCTGAACGATCCCAAGGACATGTCTCATGGCACACACACTCGACCACATTCCATCCACCACGCTTCTGTCACGCATCTTGAATGCGATTGTTCGGATGGGCGAAAATTCGTCGCGTGCGCAGACAGTGAAAAAGCTGAATGCCATTTCGGACGAACAGCTCTTGTCTATGGGCATCACGCGCGCACAGCTCGTGCAACGCGCCCTGTCCAGCGGCGAATTGTAAGCCATACGCAGCGGGGGGCGCTATGACTGCCCCTCAGCGTGTTGCACAGAATTATCATGATCATGCCCACCATACCCCAGTTGGGCATATCCAATTGACCTATGAAGACCGCTTTCTGCGCCGCAAGGTTCTTGACCTTGATGATGGCAGCAGCGTTCTGGTGGACCTTCCCAAGACCACATCGCTCAACCATGGCGGTGTGCTGGTTCTGGAGGATGGGTCCGAAATCGCCGTTGTTGCGGCCCCGGAACCCCTGCTTGAAGTCAAAGGCGGTTCGTTGCACCGGCTTGCCTGGCACATCGGCAATAGGCACACACCCTGCCAAATCGAAGAAACTCGATTGCTGATCCAGCGTGATCACGTCATTCGCGACATGCTGCACCTCTTGGGGGCGGAGCTTACGGAAGTGATGGAACCCTTCACCCCGGAAGGAGGCGCTTATGGTCATGGACGGACCCATTCGCACGCCCACTGACCCGATCCTGACACTGGCGCAATGGCTGTCGCCTGGCTTTCCTATCGGGGCCTTCGCCTATTCCAGTGGGCTGGAGCAGGCAATTGCCGACAAGGTTGTGACACCTGCAACGGTTGAGGACTGGCTGTCCGACATGCTGCGTGACGGCAACGGTGTGAGCGATGCGATCCTCATCCGCGCGGCGGCCAGCGGGATGGATCAGGTGGAAGTGGACCAAACCGCACGCGCGTTCTGCCCCAGCCGCGAACGCCTGTTGGAGATCGACGCGCAGGGGACTGCGTTCTGTGATCAGTTGCGGTCAAACTGGGGCATCGACGCCACCAACCTCACTTATCCGGTGGCCCTGGGCATCGGGATCAGACACCTTGGCCTGCCGCTGACCATGGCGGTTCAGATGTACCTGCACGCTTGGGTCAGCGCGGTGGTCGCCGCCTGTCAGCGATTGATGGCGCTGGGCCAGACCGAGGCGCAGCGCATTGTTGCCGCCTTGGCCCCGCTCTGCTCTGAAATTGCAGCGCAAACCGAAACGCAAACGCTTGACGATCTGACCAGCCAAAGCTTTGCTGCCGATATCGCAGCGATGCGTCATGAAACCCTCAGCCCAAGGATTTTCCGCACATGAGTACCCGCAATGGCCCGCTTCGTGTTGGTATTGGTGGCCCTGTAGGTGCAGGGAAAACTTCGCTCACGGCGGCGCTCGCCAAGCGGTTGAAAGTCACGCATTCCGTTGGTGTGATCACAAACGACATCTACACGCAAGAAGACGCTGAGGCGTTGATGCGGATGCAGATCCTGCCGCAGGATCGGGTGATCGGGGTTGAGACTGGTGGCTGCCCGCATACGGCAATCCGCGAAGATGCGTCGATTAATTTGGCGGCTGTGGCCGAGATGGTGAAACGTCATCCAGATGTCGAAGTGGTGTTGATCGAAAGCGGTGGTGACAACCTGTCGGCCACGTTCAGCCCGGAATTGGCGGATGTGACGCTCTATGTCATCGACGTGGCAGCAGGCGAGGAAATTCCGCGCAAAGGCGGGCCTGCGCTGACGCGGTCGGATATTCTTGTCATCAACAAAACCGATCTCGCGCCGCATGTCGGGGCTTCTCTTGAAGTGATGGACCGCGACGCCACCAAGATGCGTGAAGGCCGTCCGTTTGTCTTTGCCGCGATCCGGCATGACCAAGGTGTGGACGAAGTTTTGGGGCACCTTAAGCGCGTGTCTGGCCTCTGAGCGTGATGCGCTCATCCTATGTTAATTTGCAGAATTTGTAGTTTTGGCGTATGTTGTATGTATAGCAGTAACAATAACTATAAATTGTGGGGGCTGATGTGCCCGAAGTCGGAAAGCAAATCGCCGCCTTGCCGATGCGGTGGAAAAAAGACGGGACCTTTCAGGTCTTAATGGTGACGTCACGCGAAACGCGCCGCTGGATCATGCCCAAAGGTTGGACGATGGACGGCAAAAAGCCGTGGGCCGCCGCCGAAATCGAAGCCTTGGAAGAGGCGGGCGCGGTTGGCTATATCGGTCAGGAAGTGATCGGCACCTACACCTACAAGAAAAAACTCTCAGATGGCACATCGTTGAAATGCGAAGTCGACGTCTACCCGATGGTGGTGGAAAGACTCAAAACCAATTGGAAAGAACGGGATCAGCGCAAACGCAAATGGTTCAGTGCCAAGGGTGCGGCCAAGCGGGTCAACGAACCAAAATTGTCCGAGCTTTTGCGGAGCCTATCCAACAAGCCAGCCAAACAGCCGATCATCCGGGAATTTCTCAAAGCCTCGTAACGAGGGCTATTCCGTTAACGGATTTGGTGTATCGCATTGTGGCGTCAATCCACAGGCAATCCGCTTGGCACCGTGGCCGGGCGTCCCAGTGGGAGGTCAAGCGCGGAAACCCCGGTCAGGCTTTCCAGAAATGCCACGATATCATCCACTTGCGCATCGCTCAGCGACACCGGTTTCACGTCCAGCGTCGCGGCATGACGCGCCATTTCCAGCTGGTCTGACTGGATCACAAAGTCGATCGTCTGCAACCACGGCACCTGCGGCAGAGCCGCCAACGCAGGCGTCCATTCGGTGCGCATCGTCACAGGATCAGCCATGTGGCGCACCATGTCGCGCAGTTGCGTATAGGCCCCATTGTGCCCGTACGGCCCGGTCAGCGCCACGTTGCGCAACGGCGGCGTGCGAAAGCGGTAGGCGTCCTCCAGATCATCGGTGGCACCCATCCGCCCAACATCGCGCGGGATCGGATCCCATTGCCGAGTGCGCCCGGGGCCAAAGGCGGGCAGGGCCATTGCGTGGAAGTCCTGATCGCTTAACAGCGGCCCGTTGTGGCATTGCGCACAGCGCGCTTCGCCAAAGAACAACTGCCGACCGCGTTCCGCAGTGTCGGGTAGCGGTGTGCCGTCGGTCAGGAACGCATCGTAGGGGCTGTCGTAATTCGCCCATTCGGTGCCAATAAAGGCGGCAAGAGCGTTGCCGATCTCGACGATGGTTACATCCTCGGACCGATCGATATGATCGAAGGCGTCAACGAACATCTGACCATATTCGGGAATCGTGCGCACACGCTTGGCTAAGATCGGCCAGCCAAGGTCAATCCGATCCGTCACCGCACCGATCACCTCGTTCTCACCGGTGTTCCCAGCCATCTCGAACTGTGCGGTCATCGGGAACAAGGCTTGCGCGGCCAGCATACTTTGCAATCCCGGTGGCAGCCATTCCTCGGCGGGGCTGTCGAACCCGTTGCCATAAATGTCCGAGATCTCAAGCCGCCCGTCGTGAAACAGCACGCGCACATCCTTGTGCCCAAGGTTCCACAGCGCGGGTGCATTGCGCGGGATACGCTTGGCAATGCGATCTGGCCCGTCACCGGGGGTGCGCCTTGGCCCCAATCCCGTGCCGCCTTCGCCGATGCCCAGCGACAACCCGTCACTTCCGCCAAGATCGTGATGATGGCAGGTTCCACAGGAAATATTCCTATTTCCGCTTAGGATCTTGTCGTAAAACAGCAATTGACCCAATCGCGCCTGATCTGCGTCAAAGGCGATGAAATCCTCGGCCGTTATGGGTTGTGCCACCGCGGGCAGTGCGGTCAAAGACAAAGAGGCGAGCAGACCAAGATGAATTGGACGGGATGGACCCTTGCCTGCGCCCTGTTGGCTGCACCGGCGCTGGCCGATATCGAAGATGCGCGCGACCTGATGGAAGAGGGCCGCTTTGAGGAAGCCCGCGAAGCGCTTTGGCCCGCCGCGCGGTCGGGCAATGCTGAAGCGGAAGAACTGATCGGCGTCATGTACGCGCTGGGGTTGGGGGTTGAGCAGGACTACGTTCGTGCCTTCGACTGGTACCTGCGCGCGTCGATGAAAGGCCACCCGGGCGCGCAATCGGGCATTGGCTGGTACTACGAGACCGGGCTGGGCCTGCCCGCCCCAGACCTCGTCCGCGCGTTCCTCTGGTACCAACTCAGCACCATAGGCGGAGACCCGGATGCCGCGATCTCGGTCGAAGAGGTGGTCAAGAAGATGACGCCGGAACAGATCGAACATGCGCAACAGCTCGTGGATGACTACCGGGTCTGGCTCTACCCGTTTCGGTGAGTTTCGCGGATTGCTCTAGCAGGGGCAAGTGGCAGGAGTGTGGCGGTCTGCGTCTTTGCGTGGCGGTCATGTGGCGCGATACGACGGTCCATTCGGTCTGAAATCCCTGTTGTCCTTTCGCCGCGACCCCGCCAAGTTGGCCGTCGGAGAGCGAAGGGAGCGGTCTAATGTCTGGAACGGCGATCGGGCGGATACAATCTCCGCGGATCATTCGGATCGGTGGTGGGGTGGTTCGGGAAACCGCCGAGGTATTAGCGCAGCTGGGGCTGCAACGGCCGCTGATCGTCACCGACACCAATCTTGTCCAATTGGGCCATGTGGGTGTACTGACCGATGGGCTCGATGCGGAGACGGTGCGATGGGCGCTTTTCGACGGCGTCGTCGAGGATCCAACCGACACATGCCTCGCGGCCGGGCTGGCGGCGTTCCGCGCTGGTAATTACGATTGCGTCATCGGGTTTGGCGGAGGCAGCCCGATGGACACGGCCAAGGCCATCAGCTTCATGAGCGTTAATCCCGGCCATGTGCGCGATTACAAGGCGCCGACGCAGATCGATCGCTGTGGACCGCCGGTCATCCTGATCCCAACCACGGGTGGGACCGGGTCTGAACTGACGCGTTGGTGCGTCATCACCGACACAGAGAAAACCGAGAAATACAACCTCTCGGGGCTGGCCTGCGTCGCGACCGCTGCCCTGATCGACTGGACCTTCACCACGACCAAGCCTTGGCGCATCACCGCCGACACGGCCGTCGATAGCTTGACCCACGCCATCGAGGCTTTCGTCAGCCGCAAGGCTTTTGCCTACACGGATGCTTTTGCAGTGGCGGCCATGCCCGCCATTGCCACCCATGTGCGGACAGCCTGCGCGGACCCGGACAACGCGGTCGCGCGCGAGGCTCTGATGCTGGCGGCGTCACAAGCGGGAATGGCGTTCTCGAACGCCTCGGTGGCGCTGGTGCACGGCATGAGCCGTCCCATCGGCGCGCATTTTCACGTGGCTCACGGGTTGTCGAACGCAATGCTCCTGCCCGAGGTTACCAAGTTCTCGGTGGATTCTGCCCAGGACCGCTACGCGATCTGCGCCCGCGTTATGGGTTGGGCAGAAGACATCGACAGCGATCCCGTCGCCTGCCGCAAGCTGGTCGATGGCCTGATCCGGTTGAACGACGATCTGAAGGTGCCCAATCCCACTGCCCTCGGCCATGCACCGGATCCGACTCGCTTTGCCCTCATGGCGGATCAGGCGCTGGCCTCCGGTTCGCCGCAGAACAACCCACGGGTGCCAACGCGCGACGAGATCATGGGGATCTACGAGAGGATGTGGTGACCTGTGTTGCCGGCGGCGGAGCGGTCACCGAACGCACGGTTACCCAATCGTTAAACCGCTCTCCGGCATACCTGCCGCCACAAAAGCTTTTGAGCGGGAAGGGTCACTCCCATGCCGCGACACGACAACCTGACACTCTCTTGATCCCCGAAAGGGGCGACCATGAGAAACCGGTTTCACGAATGCCCTGACACGGGCACAGGTCCCGGGGGACACCCCTGCAGATAAGAGAACCGTCAGGCCCATAAGGGCGGCGCCGCTTCTTCTCTTTTTTATAAATATGCCAAGACGACGCTTGGTTTGAAACGAACCGGCGGGGCAGGTCTCGACCGGATCAAAAACGCGCATGAAAAAGGCCCCGGAGTTTCCTCCGAGGCCCTTCATCTGTTCCAATCCTGATCAGTTCAGGTCGGCTTCGTATTCCGCTGCCAGATCGGCT
Organism: uncultured Marivita sp.; assembly: GCA_947503115.1. Classification (GTDB taxonomy): domain Bacteria; phylum Pseudomonadota; class Alphaproteobacteria; order Rhodobacterales; family Rhodobacteraceae; genus Marivita. The sequence continues at coordinate 25,513 of CANNCS010000001.1, read as the reverse complement.
TCGGCCGCTTCAACCGCCTTGGTCAACGCGTCAAAGATCGCCGGGCCGCCATCGACATTTGCCTGGAACCAGTCAAACACCGGTGCCGCCGCATCGCGGAAGGCTGCCTTTTCGTCAGGTGTCGGCACATAAAGGTCACCACCGCCTGCGACGAAGTCCTGATACGCTTGGATCGACTTGCGCTTGGGCGATGCGAATGTCGCCTGCTGGAGCGCTGCAAAGCCATCGACCACAACGCGGCGCATGTCTTCGGGCATACCCATGAACTTTTCGTTGTTCATCACCCAGATCGCACCCATGTAGGCGTGCCCGTCCAAGGTGACGTATTTCAGGCCTGCATCCGGGAACTTCATGCCCATGATGTCGGTGATGCCGTTCTTGGACCCGTCAACCACACCTGTCTGGAATGAAGTGAACAGTTCCGGCCAGCTGATCGGCGTCGGGGCTGCGCCAAGCGTTTTCACAACTTCCTGCGGCAGGTCAGCAACCACGGTGCGGATCTTGAGACCCTCAAGGTCGGATGGCATCTGCACCCGGCGCTTTGTGTTGGCAAAGTTGCGCCAGCCGCCGGTGTTGCCGATGGTCATGATGCGGATCGTGTCGCCGCTGTCTTCCAGTGCCATGTTGCGCATGGTGCGGGTGAAGTCGCCCGACAGCACGTGTTCTGCCACGCGGTCGTCTGACATCAGGTACGGCAGGTCAAGCACCTGAACGTATGGGAAGATGCCTGCAGCACCGCCCGAGGTGGTCACGAACACGTCAATAGAGCCGTCGGACACACCCTGCAGACATTCCGCGCCGCCCGAACAAAGCTGCGTGCCGATGAACAATTCCACCGCGATACGGCCGTTGGAGGCGTTTTCGACATGGTTCTTGAAGACCACGAGTCCGTCATAGTCTTCGTCGTTTTCGTTCGAGTTCGCGGTGGCGCGGATGGTGAAATCCTGCGCTGCTGCGGTGATGGCGCTGCCTGCGAGCAGTGCTGCGGTCAGGGCCGCTGTGGTAAGACCTTTGAGCATGAGTATTCTCCCTGTTGCTTTCTATGGTCGGTTACACGGGTCATGTGACCCGCAGGTGTCAGTCCGCAAACCCGGTCAGTCGCGGAATGGTCATTGAAATTTCTGGAACGAAGGTGATCAGGAAGATCACGACGATTTCGATGAAAAGGAACGGCAGGATCGCCTTGGAAATGGTCTCGACCCGTTCGCCGGACACCGAGGATGCCACGAAGAGCACGAGGCCCATCGGCGGCGTGGCCAGCCCCACGGTCAGGTTGACCGACATGATGATGGCAAAGTGAATTGGATCGACGCCAAGGTCGACAAAGATCGGCCCGAGGATTGGACCAAGGATAATGATCGCCGGACCCGCGTCGAGGAACATCCCGACGACGAACAGCAGCAGGTTGATCAGGAACAGGAGGATCAACGGGTTCTCGCTCAGTCCAAGTACAAACTCGGCAAGAATTTCTGGTGTGTGCGACAGCGACACCACCGTCTTGAACGCCATGGCCGCACCCACCAGTAACAACACCGTGGCCGATGTCATGGCGGCGCGCATGAACACGTCCGGGAGGTCTTTGATCTTGAGTGTGTTGAGAACGAACATACCGATGATGATCGCGTAGCCTACAGCAACGGCGGCGGCTTCTGTCGGGGTGAAGACCCCACCAAGGATACCGCCCAGGATAATGACAGGGGTCATCAGCGGGAAGAACGCCTTGAGCGAGGCATTGCCTCGTTCGCCCCAGCTTGCCTTGGCGCGCGAGGCGGGGAAGTCATATTTATCGGCCATGATCTTGACCATGATCATCAGCCCTAGGCCAACAAGGATACCGGGTACGATACCTGCAAGGAACAGCGCGGCCACGCTTTCGCCCATGACGTAAGCATAGATGATCATGATGCCCGAAGGCGGGATGATCGGGCCGATCACCGAACTCGCCGCAGTGATCGCAGCGGCGAATTTGCGGGTATAGCCTTCTTTTTCCATCGCCGGAATCAGCATTGATCCCAGTGCCGAGGTGTCCGCGACGGCAGAGCCGGACAGACCCGCGAACAGCATCGAGGAGAGCACGTTCACATGCGCCAGCCCGCCCCGGAAATGGCCCATCATGGCTTGGCTGAATTCCACAAGCCGCATGGTGATGCCGCCCCGGTTCATCAATTCGCCAGCCAGCATGAAGAATGGGATCGCCATCAGCGGAAAGCTGGCCATGCCGTTATAGACATTACGGTAAAGCAGGATCAGGTCGCGGTCTTGACCGTTGAGCCAAAGCAGGATGCCCGGTGCGGCCAGCATTCCGAAAAACACCGGCAGACCGACCATCAGGAACAGCAGGAAAAGAGGAAGGAACCAGACCAGCATCGGCTTACTCCGCCGTCAATTCGGCATCGAGGTTGGAGCGCAAGCGGTCCTCCCCTCCGGCCAATGTGATAATGTTGCGCAGGATCAATTCGATATTGACGAGAAAAAGCATCCACAGACCAAACACCAGGGAAGCGATCTGCCAGGAGTTGGGCATCTTCGCCCAGCCATCGGCAGTGGGGTATTTCAGTGAGGCGCTTTTGAATTTACCCGCAAGACCATTCATCTCGGTCAGCCCCATCTGCGCGCCAATATAAAGCACCACACCCGAGATCAGCAGTAACACTAGCGCCAGCAGCGCTGCTCCGCGCTTGGACAGAGCAGAGGACAGGATTTCAAGCGCCACAAACCCACCCCGTCGATAGGCCGAGGGGGCGATAACAGCGGTCATCCAAAGCATCAGGAAAATCGCCGCCTCTTCGGGCCATGGCAAAGCATTGCCCAAAACGTAGCGAAAAAAGACCTGCAGAAGGATCGCACACACCATCAGGCCGATCGCGACAATTGCGATCCAGCGCCCAAAACGCAAAACTATGTCGAGCACAACTTCCAATGGCTTCAACAGCCAGAGCAAAATGGCCATCAGGCCTCCTCCCAGTCCCACACCGGCCTCCCCGCCGGTGGCCCCGCTTGTTGTGTTTTATCGGGGCAGTTTATGTCGCTTCAGTAAATCCCCCGTAGCGGCCGCTGTAAAACAAAAGCGGGTCTCCTTCCCGCGTGGTCACCCGGCGCACTCGCGCGATAATAATAGTATGGTCCCCGCCATCATGCTCGGCGGTCTTGGTGCATTCGAACCGGCTTAGACAGCCGTTCAGCAGCGGGACGTTATGTTCGCCCATTTCCCAATCGAAATCGTCAAAGGGATTGCCGTTTCGGGCAAAGGCGGTGCACAGGCCCGCCTGTTCGGCGCCTACGACGTGGATCGCGAAATGATCTGCTGCCATGAAGAACGGATATCGGCTCGAAGATTTGGCCGGCGACCACAGCACCAAAGGTGGGTCAAGCGACACGCTGGCAAAGCTGTTGGCGGTGATGCCCAAAGGGCCGTCGCCCGCATCGCATGTGATGACCGTAACTCCGGTTCCAAAACGGCCAAGGGCCGCGCGAAACTCGCGGCTGTTGTCCTGTGCGGGGTCAAAACTATGCGTCAAGGCGTTCATCGCGTGTCTCAGGCCACTTCATGGCCAAGGGCGTGGGTGTAAAGGTCAAACCATGTCTCCCGGTCGATCTGTATGTTGGCAGCATCTCCGATACGGGCGATGCGGTCCAGATTGTTGGTGCCGAGGACAGGTAGAATGCGGGCGGGATGCGCCAAGAGCCAAGCGACTGCAACCGCCGCGATTTCAACGTTATGCTCCGTCGCGATGTTTTGCAGCGCTCCGTGTAGGCCAGACAACTTGGTGTCGAACAAGGCGCCACCACCCAAAGGTGACCACGCCATCGGCGGTTGGCCGTTTTGCTGGTGGAACGCGATGTCGCCATTGGTGAACGGCGCGTGGTGCAGTAAGCTGATTTCGATCTGGTTGGTGACCAGTGGTGTTTTCATACCCGATTGCAGCAATTCCCAATCCCACGGACGGAAGTTCGACACACCGACGGCGCGGACCTTTCCGCTGGCCACAACCTCGTCCAGCGCGGCACCCGTCTCGTGGTGGTCCATCAGCGGGTCGGGGCGGTGGATCAACAGAAGGTCAATGTGATCGATCTTCATCAGACGCAAAGAATGGTCGACCGAAGACAGGATATGCGCGCGGGACGTGTCGTAGTATTTGACCTTTGCTTCGGCATAACGACCGACGGGGGCCACGATGTCGCATTTGGTGACGATTTCGATCTGATTGCGTAGCTCGGGTGTGAGCGCGGTGCCAAGAATTTCCTCGGCCTCATAGCCGCCGTAGATATCTGCCTGATCCATCGTGGTGATGCCTTGATCAAGGCAAGCGCTGATCTTGTTGCGGATGTGGTCCACGCTGGTGTCGGCATCGTCACCCAGCCGCCACATGCCATAGACAAGGCGGCTCATTTCAAGGGTGTCGTTGAGTTTTACGCGGTCCATGGTCATCCTTGTGTCTTTTCGAGTTTCGTTCGGAGTGTCGTGTCCGTTGTGCCCGGCGCCCGATTCTTCGCAGAAGAATCTGTACCCGACCCATTAAATTCTGGTGAAGTGGGATGAACGATCACCGGCGTTCTCCCGCGCCTAGTGGTGTCATCGGGGTTCCGTTCGGGACGCGTCCATACGCTTCGTTCAGTTGAACGGTCTTCAGCTGCGGCAAGACGCGGCTGCCGAAATGGCGACATTCGTCCAGATGCGGATACCCCGACAGGATAAATGCCCGGATGCCCATCTTCTGGTATTGCTCAAGTTCGCTGAGCACCTGATCAGTGGATCCAACAAGAGCCGCGCCGCAACCTGACCGCGCGCGCCCCACACCGGTCCACAGATGCGGTTCCACGAACCCTTCCATATCCGCCAGTTCGCGGTTCTTCGACTGATGTGACACCCCCAACGAGGTCGCATCCAGCGCGCGCTCGCGGATCGTCTTGCCCTGTTCGTCGTCCAGCTTGCTGGCGATGTGCTGCGCGTATTCGCGGGCCTCGGCCTCGGTGTCGCGCACAATCACATGCACGCGCAGCCCGTAGTCCAGCGTTCGGCCATAGCGTTCGGCCACCGCGTTCACGTCTTTCATCCGCTGCGCCAGCGCTTCTTTTGGTTCGGGCCACATCAGGTAAACGTCGCAATGCTGACCGCATAGCTCCAGCGCGTCGGGGGAATAGCCGCCGAAATAAAGTAGTGGACCGTTCGTTTGGTAGGGAACTGCCGGATCGGTAGTCAGGCCTTCGAAGTTGTAGACATCGCCCTTGTAGGTGATCTCGCCTTGCGTCCACGCCTGTTTGAGGATCTCGACCACTTCGCGCGACCGCTGGTAACGCAGCTTGCTGTCTTCCTTTTCGCCCGGGAAATCCGACGAGATGATGTTCACCGTCAGTCGCCCTTCAAGCATGTGATCCAGCGTGGCGATGGTGCGGGCCAGCATGATCGGCTGCATCTCCCCGCAACGCACGGCGGCGAGCATGTTGATCTTGTCGGTGATTGGCGCGCAGCCTGCGACAAAGGACAGGGTGTCCTGACCCACCTGATAAGACGACGGGCACAGGATGTTGCGGAAGCCCTGCGCTTCGGCCTCTTTCACGATCGACGAGCAATGCGCAAAACTTGATCGCAGGGTGCCATCCGGCACGCCGAGGAATTCGTAATCATCTGAACACAGCGCCGCAAACCACGAGACCTCTACCGCGTCGAGGTCGGGGGAGGTGATCGGCACGATGGTCATAAGGTGTCTCCGGAAGGCATCATTTCCTCTTGCGTAGCATCGCTAAAAATGTAGATCAATAGTGTATCAATTTTTGGTGCGAGAAATGTCCGACACCCACGCCTTGCCGAAATATGTCCAGATCAGCGAGTTGCTGATCCGGGATATTCAGGCTGGCCGCTTGGTTGATGGCGAGCGACTTCCGCCCGAACGGGACATGGCGGCGCGCCTTGGGATATCCGTTGGGACACTGCGCAAATCGCTGGATGAATTGACCGGGTTGGGCCTTTTAGAGCGGGTGCAGGGGTCGGGTAATTATGTTTGCACGCAAGAGGATACACAGTCGGTATATGCCTTTTTTCGGGTCGAGTTGATCGAAGGGGGCGGCTTGCCGACAGCAGAGCTGCTTTCGGTGGATCGTTTGCCCAAGCCAGAAGCTTTGCCGGGGTTTGGCACCTCATCGGACGGCCACCGGATTCGCCGGTTGCGGCGTTTGAATGGTGTGCCTGCAGTGCTTGAGGAGATCTGGCTTGATGGCAGTTACGTCAATCAGATCGACGCAGTGGCGTTGCGCGAGTCGCTTTACCTTTATTACCGAGAATCGCTGGGGCTGTGGATCACCAAGGCGGTGGATCGGCTGGATCTGGCGGGAGTACCAGATTGGGCACCTGCCAGCTTTGGCCTGTCCGCCGGGCAGTCCTGCATGCGGGCGACGCGGGTCAGTTACGGCCCCGAGGGCGAGGCGGCGGAGGCCTCGTGGAACTGGATCAACACAGACGTCGCGCGCTATGTCGCGCGCATCACTTAGGCCGCGCTATGTCGCGCGCATCACTTAGGCCGCGCTATGTCGCGCGCATCACCTGAAGGACCAAAATGAAAGTCATCAATTACGGCATCATCGGATGCGGCATGATGGGGCAGGAACACCTGCGCAATATCGCCTTGTTGGACGGCGCTCGGGTGGCGGCCATCTTTGAACCGGACGAGATCATGGCGGCGGCGGCCAAAGCGATTGCTCCCAATGCCAAACTGGAGGCGTCGATCGAAGACCTGCTGTCGCGGGATGATCTGGACTGTCTTTTGGTGGCCAGTCCGAACCATCGTCACATTGATGCGCTTGAGTGGATTGCCGAACTGAACCCTTTGCCGCTGTTGATGGAAAAGCCTCTTTACACCGATCCTGCCGACATCGCGCGGGTCGAGGCAATTGCGGCCAATTACCCAGCGCCAATCTGGGTGGCGATGGAATATCGCTATATGCCCCCTGTCCAAACCTTTGCAGAAGAGGTTCAGCGCGCCACGGGTGGGGTGAAGATGCTCACCATCCGCGAGCATCGTTTTCCGTTTCTGCACAAGGTCGGCGACTGGAATCGGTTCAATCGCAACACCGGGGGCACACTGGTCGAGAAGTGCTGTCACTTCTTTGATCTGATGCGGCTGATCCTGGGGTCCGATCCGGTGCGCGTGACGGCAAGTGCGGGGCAGGAGGTCAACCATCTGGACGAGACTTACGACGGCGAGGTGCCAGATATCTGGGACAGCGCTTATGTGATTGTCGATTTCGCCAATGGCGCGCGGGCGATGCTGGAATTGTGTATGTATGCCGAGGGCTCCAGATATCAGGAAGAGATCAGCGCCGTCGGTCCGAACGGCAAGATTGAAGCCTTTGTTCCCGGTCCCGGGCGGTTCTGGCCAACCCATCTGGGTGAGCCTCCGGTGGCGCAGGTGATTATCAGCCCTCGCCATCCGAAGGGGCCGCAGGCGGTCGACATTCCGGTTGATCCGACGATCCTTGATGCGGGAGACCACAACGGATCGACCTTTTACCAGCACGCGCGCTTTCTTGATTTGGTGCGAAATGGTGGAGCGCCAGAGGTGTCAATAGTGGATGGGGCATGGGCTGTTCGAATGGGGCTTGCTGCGCAGAATTCCGCCCAATCTCATAGTGTTGTCGACAAAATCTGACCATATTTAGGGCGGGCTTTTCCCGCAACACTCTGCCAGTAAGGGGAAAAAAACGAAATTTCGCCACAATCTCTTCTTTGATCGAAAGCTTTTTTAATCTATCAAAAGATAGAGCAAAAATAAGCCGAACCCGAAAACGGGCGGTCTTGAGGTAGAGCGGTGTTGTTATGAATGCGATTAATTTCGTTGTCCGTACACGTACGGATTCGATCGAGCGTGGTGTAGTTGGTGCTGATGATCTGGGGTACTTGATCGACGCATCTGGCGGCCGCGAAATCTCCCTTAATCTTCATAGGTCCGACCTGCGCAGCTATGATCGCGTGGCCGACGATCTGCACATCCTGCTGGCAGATGGCCGGGTGATTGTCCTTGAGGACTACTTTGGTTCGGACGGTGGGCGCCTGTTTCTGAGCACCGACGGCATCCTGAGCGAAGTGGCCTTTGCCGAGGGTGATGGCGGCGCGCTTTTTGCGCAGTACGGTGATGTTGCAGCTTGGGGCAAATGGAGCCCCGACGACGCTATGATCTTCTTTGATCGCGCCGAGGTGGTCGCGGCTGACTACGTTGCCGCCGAGAACGAGGGCGGCGTTTCCATGTTGGCGGCGGGCCTGCTTGCGGGCACAGGTATGTTGCCGTGGCTTGCTGGTGGTGCGGCTGTGGCAACCGGTGCTGCGGTGATTGGCGGCAGCGGCGAAGGTGGTGGCGGCGGCGGTGGCCTCGTTGGCAACAATGGCGAAAGCGGCGGGCCTCAAGATCCGACGGTGAACGACGGCGAATATGTGATCGGTGGCGACGGTCTTACCGAAGACGATCGTACGGTTTTGGTAAGCGGGACGGCGAATTCTGGCGACACAGTTGTTGTCGTGATCGGTGACAAGACGCAGACGACCACAACTGGCACTGACGGCAATTGGGAAGTGATCTTCAACGGCCCGAACTTTCCGGCTGATGGCGAATACGCTGCGGATGTGACCATCACCGGAAGCGGTGGTGGCACGACTGTTCTGACCGGGCCGACCGTGATCATCGACACCACGCCTCCGCCGCTTGCGATCACCAGTGGTACGACGGCCAGCGGTGAAATCATCACCGAAATCGAATTCGACGGCGGCGCGACCGTGACGGGCACCACCGAAATCGGCGCGACCGTTGTTTTGATTGCAGGTGGCGTCAGCCATGTTGCGGATGTCGACGTGCAGGGCAACTGGAGCGTAACGCTTACCAGTTCGACGTTTGAACGTGGCGAATACATTGAAAATATTCAGGTTGTCGCCACAGACAGCTTTAATAACTCGACCACGATCAATGACGGGATCGAAATCGATACCGTTTCTGGTGTCACGATCAACACAACCACCATCGAAACCGATGGCATCATCAACGCAGACGAGCGGTCTGATGGGGTCGAAATCAACGGGACCACCGATATCGGCTCTACCGTTGTGGTGGAAATGAATGGCTATACCCGGACCGCGTTTGTGGACGCACAGGGCAACTGGTCAGTGACGTTTATCGCCACCGAAATCCCGGTGGGCGAACAGAACCTGACAATCAACGCGACTTCGACTGACGAAGTGGGCAACACCAGCAATGCCACGGGGCAGGTGGTTCTGGACACTTGGGTTCGAAACTTTGACATCACCAGCCAAGCTGGCGGCGCAGATGGCATCGTGAACGCCGAAGAGGCGACTCAGGGCATGACTGTCACTGGTACGACCGAGCCGGGCGCGACTGTGTCGGTGTCTCTGGGTGGTGCGTCACGCAACGCGAGCGTGGATGTGAACGGCAATTGGACCGTGACCTTTTCTGCTGGGGAATTGCCCAGTGGCGAGCAATCAGCGACACTCACCGCAAGCTCGACCGACCTTGCGGGCAACACGGCGATCGAAACCCGCAGCGTGATCTTCGACACAGATGCAGGTTTGCTGACAATCAGCCCGGCGCCGATCGAAACCGACGACATCGTGAACCATGTCGAAGCATCGGACGGTGTTGTGATCACTGGCACATCGACACCGTTTGCGATGGTCGACGTGACACTTGATGGTGTGAGTAAGACGGTCCAGACCGATAGCTTTGGCACTTGGCGCGCCAACTATGCGGCCGGCGAAATCCGCCCCGGCGAATACGAAGCCCAGATCACCGCGTACACAGTGGATGCGGCAGGTAACGAGCTGACCCGCTCTGATACCGTGACCGTCGATACTTTGGTGCGGAACTTTGCTGTCAGCACGAATCCGGTGACCGCCGACAATATTGTGAACGATGCAGAACAGGCGCAAGGCGTGACGTTGAGCGGCACAACCGAGCCGGGCGCAACAGTAACCGTTGTCGTCGAAGGCGTCAGCCGCGTGGCAAGCGTCGATGCGGCAGGCAACTGGACTGCGCAGTTCTCGAGCTTTGACTTGCCGGATGGGACATATACCACCACAGCACAGATCAGCACCGAAGATCGTGCCGGCAACACCGCGACAACCAACAAGACCTTCCAGGTCGACACCGAAGTCGTTCCATTGACTTCGACCAGCCAACCGGGCGGTTCCGACGGTGTCGTCGGAGAGGCAGAAGCGACGCAGGGCTTTACCCTGACGGGCCAGGTTGAGCAGGGCTCCACTGTTTTGGTCACCATCGCTGGTCAGCAGATGCAGGCACAGGTCAGCGGTAGCACGTGGTCCGTGGCAGTTCCCGCCAGCGTGATCCCGACCGCCGATGGCGACAACGTTTCGATCCTGATCGCGGCGACAGACCAAGCGGGCAACACCAAGTCGATCTCGGAAACCATGGTGGTGGACAACGTGGCTCCCGATGCGCCTGACATGACCGCGATCACCCGTGATCAAAGCCAGGCAGTGCGTGGCATCGTACTTGAAAATACGGGCGACGATGTTGTCATCGAACGTGTCAGCAACACTGGTTCGCAAAACGTCAACTTCAATGAGCAAGACAACAGTTTCACTGGTGAAACCACCTATAGCTTTAATCAGGTGGTTCCAGATGGATCACACCTTGTGATTACCGCGACCGATGCTGCGGGCAACAGTTCGGGGACCTATGTGGTGGTTGATGATCCGAACACGTCACAAAGCAATGTCAGCCTCGCAGGCAATCTTGGCGGTCGTCAGATCGATGCGATTGACCTCGAATTCACCGAAGAGGCGACGCTCACCATCACAGAGGCGCAGATCGTAGCGATGACAGGCGAGGACAACACGGTTCGCGTGCTGGGTAACAACGACGACGCAGTCCGGATCACCGGCGCCACACGCACCGGTTCCCGTTTCGAAGATGGTCAGAACTACGACGTCTACGATCTGGGTGATGCAACCGTGCTGATCGACGACGACATCAACAACGTCTCAACAATCTGAGGAAAAGGATAATTCCGTTCGGGCCGTTGCAGTGACGGCCCGAGCCCCGACACAACAAAAAGCCAAAGGCGGGGGCTCAATCGACATGAGGCAGAATACAAGAGCCATAGCAGGAGCAGTGCTTGCAGTAACGGCTCTTTCGGGATGTATGCAGGATTTGGGAGAGGGGACCGTGTCACGGTTCCTGTCCGCACAGCCGGACGCGCACGCAGACATCTCAGGCGAGACCAAGACAGCCGTTCCGAATGCGGAGGTGGTTCAGGATGTATCCCCGGTCATTGCAGAGCTGGCGTCACGGCAAAGCGTTCTAACTTCTGGCAGCCCCTATGCGCAGGTGGCCGCAGGTGTCTTGGCTGCAGATGCCCGTGTGGCCGAAGCGGAATTACAGGTCGCGCAACTGCGCGCCGAAGCGGCCTCTAAGAATTGGTGGCCGACGATTTCCCCACGGATCACGCTGACCTCGCTGGGTGATCTGGTCGCTGATCTGGTGATCAATCAGGTGCTGTTCGACAATGGTCGCAAGAAGGCCGAACGTGATCTGGCCAAGGCCGATGTGGAACTGGCCGCTGTGTCGTTGTCCGAAAGCAGCAATGATCGCGTGTATGACGGTCTGGTTCTTTACCTTCAGGCTGAAGAAGGTCGTTCAGCGGCCGACCTCTATGGTCAGGCCCTCAAGGACATGAGCCATTTCGAATGGGTGATGAATGAACGTGTCAAAGGCGGCGTGTCGGATTTCTCGGACCTGAACGTGTTGAAACAGAAACTGGCTGATCTGCGGGCCCGTGATGCGGCCGCACGCGAAAAGACCACCCGCGCTGTGGCTGAGCTGAATGCGATGTCGGCGGTGTCTCTTTCGGATCAACGCGGTTTGCGCGGCATGGGCCGCACAGCGTCGGATCAGTCGCTGGATGTGTTGCGCGCCAAGGTCGAACGCGACCGGCAATTGGCACAGGCCCAGATCGCCCGCGCGGCACATCTGCCGGGCTTGTCGGCGGGTGGCAGCCTGCGCAATGGTGGTAAAGGTCTCTCGCTGAGTGCCAGCACAGAACAGATGCTGGGCATCGGCACTGGCGCATCCCTGCAAGCCATCGAAGCCACCAAGATCACCGCGGATCGCAAGGTGACCGAGGCCGAGGATATCTCGCGCCGCGCCATCGAAGCCGATCAACGCAGCATTGCCGCCCTGAAGCGGCAGGCGGCCGAGGCCGAAGGACTGACGTCACAGGCCAAAACCAATCTTGACCTGTTCCAGCGCCAATATGATGCAGGCACCCGTCAGGTGATGGATGTGGTTAGCGTCTACGAGACCTTCCTTCGGGCGCTTGAAAAACAACTCGACCTGAAATTTCAGGCCGCCCACGCCGAGCTGGATGCAGCCAAGCGTTTGGGTGTTCTTGCCGATGGAGCAAAAATTTGAGCGGCGTCAGTAACATCACCCTGCTGTCGGGACGCGCCAAGAACGCCGTTCTGCGCATGGTCCCGCAAGGGGTCAAACCAGCCAACGAACCCAAGCGCGCGCCGCGCTTTTCCGACCGTGTTCGCGCCCGAACCGAGCTGATCCGCACCTATGCGGGGCGTTTGGGCCTGACAACCGTGGCGTCCGACATCACAGAAGCCATCAGCCTGCATCAAGATCAGAACGGACTTGTGGGCGAGGCCGCGTTGATCGCAGGGGCCAAAGCGGCCGGGATGCTGGCGCAGGGGCTGCATGTGCCGCGCCCGACGCCCGACCATTGGCCGGCAATTGCGCTGATGAACAATGGACAAGCTGTTTTGATCCTCAGTCAGGATCGCATGACCCTGTCGATCTGGGATCCGTCCGCCAAGGACAAGACCGAACAGGTCGATGTCGCGGAATTTGCACCTTTCTACAGTGGTTTTCTGGTGCGTGGCGAAGCGCCTGTTCAGACCCTCGTTGATACGCATACCGATGCTGGGCTCAAGGGGCATTGGTTCTGGGGCAGCTTCAACACATACACCCGCCAATTCGGCGAAGTTGCCGTTGGTTCGTTCGTTGCCAATATTCTGGCAGTGTCTGTCGCGCTGTTTTCGCTTCAGGTCTATGACCGTGTGATCCCGCACCAATCTTCGGCCACGTTGTGGGTGCTGGCGATCGGGGCTGCGATGGCGCTGATGCTTGAAGCGTTTCTCAAGGTCGCCCGTTCTACCTTGTTGGACGGGGCAGGGCGGCAGATCGAAACCGGGGTGCAACAGACATTGTTGAACCGACTGCTGGGCATGCGCTCGGACGCGGCGGGACGTTCGCCTTCACAGCTTTTTGCCTCGATGCGTGAATTCTCATCGGTGCGCGAGTTCTTCACTGCAGGCACTGTGGGTGCGCTGGCCGACATCCCGTTTATCGTGCTTTTCCTGCTGATGGTCTGGTCCATCGCCGGCAGTGTGGTTTGGGTGTTGGTTGCCGGTGCCGTGCTGACGGTGATCCCAGGCTTCTTCCTGCAAAAGAAGATGATCCGCATTACCCGCGAAATGCAGGGCGCGTCGACCAAGCAATCGCGGTTGCTAAATGAAACGGTGACCGAACTTGACACGATAAAGACTCAGCGCGCCGAAGATCGTTTTGCCCGCCAGTGGGAAGAACTGACCTCGGTGCAGGCGCTGAAGTCTTCTGAACAACGACGGCTTGCCGCAGCGTTGACCTTCTGGAGCCAAGGTGTGCAGCAGGCCACATATGTCGGAGCTGTGATCGCGGGTACCTACCTGGTCTTTGCTGGCGAATTCACCGTGGGGTCTATCATTGCCGTAGGTATCCTGACCTCTCGCACGCTGGCATCGCTGACACAGCTTGCCGGCATCATGGCGCGTTGGGGCAACGTCAAAGCCGCGCTGGATGCGTTGGACGGGATCGCGGCGCTACCGCAGGATCGGTCTGACGACCGTAAATACCTGCGCCGCGAAAAGCTGGAAGGCCGGTTCGAACTGCGCGAAGTCACGTTCCGCTATGACGAAGAAAGCCCGTCGGTTCTGGATATCCCGAGCCTCGTGATCCAGCCGGGCCAGACGTTGGCCATCCTTGGCACCAATGGATCTGGCAAATCCACATTGCTCAAGATGCTGTCGGGACTATATGCGCCGACCTCCGGGTCGATCTTGGTTGATGGTACGGACATGAACCAGATCGACATGCGCGATATCCGCCGATCACTGGGTTATCTGGGGCAGGATGTGCGTCTGTTCCACGGCACGCTGCGCGACAACCTGAACCTGAACATGATGGAACGCGATGACGACCGTCTGTTCGAGGCGCTGGATTTCGCCGGGCTGGGCCAATTCGTCAAAGGCCATCCGCAAGGATTGGACCTCCCCATTCGGGATGGCGGCGAAGGCCTGTCCGTCGGGCAGCGCCAATCCATTGGCTGGGCGCGGCTGTGGCTGCAAGACCCCGATGTGTGCCTGCTCGACGAGCCGACGGCGGCTTTGGACCAGACGCTGGAAAAGACGCTGATTTCCCGGTTGGAGACATGGCTGGCCGACCGCACCGCGATCGTTGCCACTCACCGCGTGCCGATCCTTGCGCTTGCCGATCGCACCAGCGTTCTGGCGTCTGGGCGCTTGGTGGTCGACGGTCCGCGCGATCAGGTGCTCAACCACTTGCGCACCGGACAGGGGGCGTAAGCGATGGCTGTCAGTACAACCGACCTGAACGCCCAGCTTGGCCGGCGCCTGCGCGGCCCGTCGATGGTCATCTGGCTGTCGGGCGCTGCAGTGTGGCTGTTCATTGTCTGGGCGGCCTATGCGTGGATCGACGAGATCGTGCGCGCCGATGGTGAATTCATCTCGACCTCGCGTCCGCAGATCATCCAGAACCTTGAAGGTGGCATTCTGGCGGAACTGCTGGTCAAAGAAGGCGACGAGGTGATGCGCGGTGACGTGCTCGCCCGGTTATACGGGACGCAGTTCCGGTCGTCGGTGGATGATCTTGAAGACCAGATCACCGCGCTCGACATTCGCCGCCTGCGAATTGAGGCCGAAATGGCAGGTCTGGTGCAGTTCGAAATCCCGTGGGAGCTGCGTGAGCGCAGCCCGGAGATGGCGGCGTCGGAGAAGGCGCTTCTGGCGGCACGGCAGCTCGATTTCAATTCGCGCTACGACGGCGCACGCCGGGTTCTGGAGCAGGCGGCGCAGGAAAAGAACCTGATGGAGAACCTTCTTGAGAAGAAGGTGGTCGCCCTGATCGAAGTCACCCGCGCCCGCAAGGCGCATGCGGATGCCCAGATCAAAATGGATGAGATCATCACCCAAACCGAACTGATGCGCGCGCAGGAATATTCCGACACGCTCAAGGAACTGGCAACGCTGCGGCAGAACCTGCGTTCCAGTCAGGACCAATTGAACCGGACGGTTCTGGTCAGTCCCATGCACGGTGTGGTGAACAAGTTGGGTGTGACCACAATCGGCGGCGTGGTGCGCCCCGGTGAGGAAATTCTCCAGATCATTCCCTTGGGGGAAGAACTTTATGTCGAAGCCAAGGTCGCACCCGAGAATATCGCGGGTATCCGGCCCGGGCAGGAAGCGACCATCAAACTCTCGGCTTATGATTTCACCATTTTTGGATCGCTCAAGGGCCGGGTCGACGTGATTTCGGCGGACACGTTCAAGGACGAACGCCGTCCCGAAGCGCCGGCGCATTACAAGGTCACGGTGCGGGTTGATAAGACCTCGCTGACCGACCGTCAGCGTCAATTGGAAATCAGACCGGGTATGCAGGCTACGGTTGAGTTGCACACCGGAGAGAAAACTGTGCTGCAATACCTGCTGAAGCCGCTCTACAAATCCCGCGAAGCGTTGCGCGAACCCTAAGGACATACCCGGCTGCGCCGGGCATGACAGACTTACTCGCCTGCGGCTCGAGCGTGCGGAGGTTGTGCCGCCAATGTCAGCGTTTTTCGTGTGGCAGGTGGTGTGTTTACATATTTACAAAAAGAAGAAGGGGAACCCGCTCTCCTCGATTAACGCCGCATTAACGTTAATCATCCACTTTTAATGGTGCGGTACAGGCAGGCATGCCGATGACCGCAAAAGGAGAAGCCCCACGCCAAGGCTGACCAAGAGCTACGCTCGAATACGGCGCTTTGGCTGGGGTGGACTTTGGTCGCTGCTTCTTCTTTTCAAAAATATGCAAATGTATGCGTGACGCCGCGCCACCGAGAGAGGTCAGTCCTCGGTGTCCATCCAGATGGTTACGGGGCCATCATTCAGCAGTTGTACTTTCATGTCCGCGCCAAATCGGCCCTTGGCGACGGGTATGCCTTGTGCCGTCACCTGATCGGCAAAGTAATCATAAAGCCTATTCCCGTCTTCCGGGGCGGCGGCACTGGAAAATCCGGGGCGGTTGCCACGCGATGTGTCGGCGGCCAGCGTAAACTGGCTGATCACAAGGGCGCTGCCGCCAATGTCGGCGACCGAACGGTTCATGCGTCCATCTTCATCTTTGAAAATACGCAGTTTGGCGATCTTGGCGGCAAGTTTGTCGGCCTGTGCCTCGGTGTCGCCCTGCATGGCGCAGATCAGGATCAACAGTCCGGCATTGATTGAGCCCAGCACATCGCCGTCAACGGTGACTGAGGCTTCAGATACCCGCTGGATCAGAGCGCGCATCTTAAGCGGCCAATCCCTTGGTTCCGATATCGAGGAACTTGCGACGGCGGTCGCCGACGAGTTTCTTGGGTGAGTGCTGCGACAGGTCATTCAGCATGGCACGTAATGCTGTACCGACCGATTGGATGGTTTGCTCACGGCCGCGATGTGCACCACCGAGAGGTTCGGAAATCACCTGATCGGCCACGCCAAGGTTCAGAAGGTCTTGTGCGGTCAAGCGCAGGGCTTCGGCGGCTTCGCGCATCTTTTCGGCGTCTTTCCAAAGGATTGACGCACAGCCTTCGGGGGAAATCACCGAATAGACCGAGTGTTCGAGCATCGCCACGCGATTTGCCGTGGCAAAGGCCACGGCTCCACCAGACCCACCTTCGCCGATCACTACGGAAATCACTGGCACACCGATTTGCAGGCATTTCTCGGTTGAGCGGGCGATCGCTTCGGATTGGCCGCGTTCTTCTGCGCCTTTACCGGGATAGGCGCCCGGGGTGTCGACGAGTGTCAGCACCGGGATGCGGAACCGGTCGGCCAAATCCATCAGGCGCACCGCCTTGCGATAGCCTTCGGGGCGGGCCATGCCGAAGTTGCGCTTGAGGCGGCTTTCGGTGTCGTGGCCCTTTTCGTGGCCGATCACCACCACCGGCTGATCGTCAAACCGGGCCAAGCCGCCCATAACCGCATCGTCATCGGCAAAATTTCGGTCGCCGGCGAGCGGTGTGTATTCGGTAAACAATGCATCGATGTAGTCTTTGCAATGCGGGCGTTCTGGATGGCGAGCGATCTGGCATTTCCGCCAAGGTGTGAGTTTCTTGTAGAGGTCCTTGAGCAGCGCTTGCGCCTTGGCGTCGAGCGCGCGGGCCTCGTCTTCGATGTCCATCTCGTCATTCTTGCGCGCCATCGCCCGCAGTTCTTCGGCTTTGCCTTCGATTTCGGCCAGCGGTTTTTCAAAATCGAGATAGTTGGTCATCGTGGATCTGCCTGTTGTTCCTTGATGCTATATGGCCGGGACGGTTGGCTTTTGCAATCTGATGGCATGTATCAGGTCCGCAAGACTTGTCTCTTGTGTGTGGTGCATGTTGGGCGGACAGCAGTGAAGGAGGCGCGTGTGATCCCTTATGAAGCTCGGCTGAGGCGAGTGGTTCACTATATCCATGACAACCCGGCGGGGGATCTTTCGCTGGATGCTTTGGCGGACGTGGCGGCGATGTCTCGGTTTCATTGGCACCGTGTCTTTGTCGCGATGACGGGCGAGACTTGCGCGCAGGCTGTCCGGCGCATCCGGGCACATAAGGCCGCGCATTGGTTGGTGCACACAGATTGGCCGGTGTCGGTGATCGCGTTGCGATCCGGATACCGCAATGATCAAAGTTTTGCCCGGTCCTTCCGGGCGCAATTCGGTGTCACCCCAGTGGCGTTTCGGACCGCCGGGGTGTCGGGGGATTTTCAACTTTTCAGAATGGGGCAGAACGACATGGTCGAATACGAGATTCAAAATAGAGATAGCGTACGATTGGCAGCCTTGCCGCATAGAGGCGCGTATCAGGATATCGGCAGGGCGTTTCAGGAGATTGCAGCAATTTTCACGGCCCGCGGGCTTTGGGCGCAGGCCGGGCCGATGGTCGGGGTATATCATTCGGACCCGTCATCGGTGCCAGAGGCCGATTTGAGAAGCCACGCCGGGGTGCAGGTTGACGCGGCTTTCGACATGCCGGATGTCTTGGAGGAGGTTATATTGCCCGGTGGGCCGCATGCGGTGATGCTGTATGTGGGGCCGTATGCAGGATTGGCTGCAGCGTGGGACGCGCTTTACGGAAATGCCTTGCCTGCATCGGAGCGATTACCAGCAGAGCACGCGTCGTTCGAGGTGTATCTCAACGACCCCACTCAGGTTGCGCCTGAAGCGTTGCGGACAGAGATTTGTGTGCCGCTGGTATCACGTCCAAAGAACGGGGATGAGTGACGCCACCAAGAGTGCGGCCATGGCCCAGTTGAAGATCCGCAGTCGGGTTGGACGGTTGAGCAGGCGGCGCAATTGTTGGCCGATCACCGTCCATGTGGTGGTCGAAATGCACCCCATTGCAACATAGGTCCCCGCGACCCACAGAACGGCAGCGATGTCGCGTCCTGTGGCGTAGAGGGTGATTGCGCCAAGGGCCATCGACCACGCTTTGGGGTTGACCCATTGAAAGGCAGCGGCCTGAACGAAAGACAAGGGTTTGCTGCCCGTTTGGGGTGCGCCGTCGGGTGGGGCGGCATTGGCGATGCGCCATGCCAAGTAAAGCATGTAGAGAACCGACAGCACTTTGAGGATGGTGTAGGAAAGTGGCCACAGGTCAAAGACCTGCATAACGCCAAGCCCGACCGGCACGATCATCATCGGAAAGCCAAGGCCGACACCTAGCATATGCGGGATAGAGCGGCGGAATCCGAAATTCGCCCCGGATGTCATCAACATGAGGTTGTTAGGACCGGGCGTGATAACGGTGACGAGGGCGAAGCCAGCAAGGGCGAAAAATAGATCGGGTGTCATGGTGGGCAATATGTGGCGAATGCTTTGTGCAGAGATTGCTTATTTGTATCGTTTTCATGTATTTGGTGCAATTAATGACTGAAATTGACCAAATTGATCGCCAGATATTGCGCGTATTGTCCCGCGATGGCCGGATCAGCAACCTGGCCCTTGCCGAGCAGGTTGGGCTTTCGCCATCGGCGTGCTTGCGCCGCGTCAGTGCGCTTGAACGGTCTGGCGTCATCGCGGGCTATCGCGCTGTGCTCAGCCCCGAGAAAACCGGGATAGGATTCGTGGCCTATGTCACCGTCGGATTGAGCCAGCACACCAAGGCGGCACAAGAGGCTTTTGAGCGCGCCATTTCGCGCAGCCCCGAGGTGCGAGAGTGTCACAATATCACCGGTTCGGTTGAGTATCTCTTGCGTGTCGAGGCAGCGGATCTGGCGGCGTACAAGCATTTCCATACCGAGGTGCTGGGGATTCTGCCACAGGTCAATGCGATCACCTCTTATGTGGTGATGGGATCGCCAAAGGATGAGCGGGCCTGAGAGCCATGCATCACACGCATGTCGCGCCTGTGTCTTTGGCTCTGGTGTCATGATCGTGCGGTCATAGGTTGGGGGCAAGGGAGGGACACACAGCTTGGAGCGTCCCATGTCACAGTATTTGTCCAAACAACCAAACCAACCCTACCTGATCGCCGCCGATGAAGCATTGCGGATTTTGAACGAGGCTTGGGCGTATTACACACCGCTTCCGACCCTGGTAACCGAGCGGACCAGTCAGCCATCACCGGTGTTTGAAGAGTATTACGCAGCCTGACGGGCAGAGGCCTGAGCAAAGCTTTGCCTATGGTTTGAAGACAGGATTGCCTTGCGGCGGGCTTCGTCGCAAGGCTGGCGTATGAAACATTTGCGTCTTGTCTCATCTGCGTTGTGCGTTGCGGTTTTCCTTGCGGCATGTTCGACGCCCCCGTCAGAGTCGACGGTGGAAACCGTGTCCACGCGGAACCTTTACCCGAACGAAACGCCTGAACTGCGTGCATTGATCGTTGCGGCAGCACAAGAAAACGAGGTGCCGGTGTCTTTGGTGCAGCGGGTCGTGATCCGCGAAAGCACCCACCAGTCCGAGGCGCGCAACGGACCGTATTTCGGTTTGATGCAAATCCTGCCCGCCACAGCGCGGTCAATGGGGTTTCAAGGAACGCCGTCTGACCTTTTGGATGCCGAAACCAACCTGAGGTACGCGGTGCGGTATTTGCGCGGGGCGTGGCTTGTTTCGGACGGGGACGAGACCGAAGCGGTCGGTTGGTATGCGCGCGGCTACTACTATGAGGCCAAGCGCCTTGGTTTGCTGGATGAAACCGGCGTGCACGGGCGTAAGGATTGGTCTGACTGAAGGGATCAGAGTCTTCTCACGAAGACTCTGATCTTGCGAATTTTCGTACGAAAATTCTTATGGAGCGGTGATCATTTCCGACTGACGGACGATCACTTCGGCCTGTTTGATTGACGCGATATCGACGAGGCGGCCTTTGTAGACGGTGGCGCCTTCGCCTTTGGCTTTGGCCTCTTCCATCGCGGCAAGGATTTCGCGAGCTTCGGTTACGGCCTCTTCGGACGGGGTGAAGACTTCATTGGCCAGCGTGACCTGCTTGGGGTGGATGGCCCATTTGCCGACCATACCCAGGGTGGCCGAACGCAGCGCCTGAGCGCGGAAGCCTTCATCATCCGAGAAATCGCCGAACGGACCATCGACCGGCAACACACCGTGGGTGCGGCAAGCGGCGACGATGGCGGTTTGTGCCCAGTGCCACGGGTCGGACCAGTGCTTTTCGCCTTCGTGCAGCATGTAGTAATTCGCCTGCGTACCGCCGATGCCGGTGGTCTGCATACCCATCGATGCGGCAAAGTCGGCGGCGCCGAGGCTCATGGCTTCGAGGCGGGGAGAGGCCGCGGCGATGGCTTCGACATGGGCGATGCCCGCGGCGGATTCGATGATCACTTCGAAGGCAAGGCGTTTGCTGCGCCCTTTGGCGGCCTCAATCGCGCTTACCAGTGCGTCGACGGCGTAGATATCTTCGGCGCAGCCCACTTTGGGGATCATGATCTGGTCGAGCCGGTCAGGTGCCCGCTCCAGCAGGTCGACGACATCACGATACCAGAACGGTGTGTCGAGGCTGTTGATCCGAACGCTGAGGGTTTTGTTGCCCCAGTCGATGTCGCCAATCGCCTGAATGATGTTTTCGCGGGCGCTGTCCTTGTCGGTGGGCGCGACGCTGTCTTCGAGATCGAGGTTGATAACATCCGCGTCCGATTTGGCCATCTTTTCAAAGATCGCCGGGCGCGAGCCGGGCCCAAAAAGCTGGCAGCGGTTCGGGCGGGACGGCGGGGTGGGCTGGATGCGGAAGGACATGAGCGCCTCTTGGTAAGGATATTGCGTTTTATGGTGCTTTGGAGTTATGAAATTGCGCGACTTTCTGCAAGTGCATTTTGCACCTGCGGAATCGTTGCTGCCCTGCAGCGTTTTTGCGCGACGCAAGATTCTCCCGGTAAACTCGCGTATTGTGGGGAAATTTTGTGCAAACAGGGGGTGTGGCGCAGATGGAGGCAATACAATTGATACCACGGCCTGCCATTCTTCTGTGGAAGACGCTGCTTTACAGGGGATCACAATGATCAAGACACCGTATCTTTTGTTTTTGGGTGACGCACCGGACGGGCTGGCCGCCAAGGTGGCGCAAGGGATCAAGGATTGGCGCCCCGAGAATTGTGTAGGGCAATTCCGGATGGAGGGATGCAAGGCCGATCTTGGCTTGACCGACATGACCCTTGCCGAGGCCAAAGAGGCCGGGGCCAAAACGCTTGTGGTGGGGGTGGCCAACCGGGGTGGCAAGATCAGTCAGGCGTGGAAGAAGGTGCTTGTTATGGCGCTGGAGGAAGGGTTCGATCTGGCGTCCGGGCTGCATAACTTGTTGCGAGACGAAGCAGATCTCGTGGCGGTAGCCGAGGCCACTGGGCGCAGCTTGCACGATGTGCGGGTGCCCGAGGTCGAATACCCCATTGCGGACGGCGTCAAACGGTCCGGCAAGCGGGTTCTGGGTGTCGGTACAGATTGTTCGGTGGGCAAGATGTATACCGGGCTTGCTATGGACAAATCCATGCGCGCAATGGGGATGAAGAGCACATTTCGCGCCACTGGCCAGACGGGCATTCTCATTACCGGTGACGGTGTGCCGTTGGACGCGGTTGTTGCGGATTTCATGGCCGGGTCGATCGAATGGCTGACGCCCGACAATGATCCCGACCATTGGGACGTGATCGAAGGGCAGGGTAGCTTGTTCCACGTGTCATTCTCGGGTGTGACGCTGGCATTGATCCACGGAGGGCAGCCGGATGCGCTGATCCTGTGCCATGAGCCCACGCGGACCCATATGCGCGGTTTGCCGGGCTATGATCTGCCGTCGTTGGAGGCGTTGCGCGATATGGCGCTGCCGTTGGCGCGAGTTGCCAACCCCACATGTGTCGTGGCCGGGATTTCGATCAACACCCAACATATGGGTGAAGCGGAAGCTGTGGCGTATCTCAAGGACCTGGAGGACAAGATGGGTCTTCCTGCGGTCGACCCTTACCGACATGGGGCGGATCGGTTGGCCGAGGCGTTGGCCGCGTTGTAATGTCTCTTGGCGAGGCGCCGGTGGTGGCGCCGCGTTTGCATATTTGAAAAAAGAAGAAGCAGGAGGCGGGCCCATGATCGAGGTGACACGGGATGTGTTCCGGTTGGCGCAGGTTTTTACGATCTCGCGTGGTAGCCGGACCGAAGCGAAAGTGTTGACCGTGCGGGTGACGCGGGACGGTGTCACGGGTTGGGGCGAATGCGTGCCTTATGCGCGTTATGACGAAACCCTTGAGAGCGTCGAGGCACAGATCAGAACGATACCTGACGGGATTGACCGCGCGGCATTGCAGGAGGCGTTGCCCGCTGGTGCGGCGCGGAATGCATTGGATTGTGCGCTGTGGGATCTGGAAGCGAAACAGGCTGGGTGCCGGGTTTGGGACCTTGCCGGATTGGCAGCGCCGCTGCCGGAGGTGACGGCCTACACGCTGTCTTTGGAAACGCCCGAAGTGATGCAGGCGCAGGCCGCGAAGAACGCCCATCGGCCCTTGCTCAAGATCAAGCTGGGCACGCCGGATGACATGCCGCGCCTTGAGGCTGTACGGGCGGGGGCGCCCGATGCGCGGATCATCGTTGATGCCAATGAAGGTTGGTCGGCTGAGGTTTATGCCGATCTTGCGCCGCATTTGCTGCGTTTGGGGGTGGCGATGGTCGAGCAGCCTTTGCCTGCCGGAGAAGACGATGCGCTACTGGGTGTGGATCGCCCGGTGCCGCTTTGTGCCGATGAGAGCTGCCACGACCGGGCATCGCTGCCCAAGCTCAAGGGCAAGTATGACATGGCGAATATCAAGCTCGACAAAACCGGCGGGTTGACCGAAGCGCTGGCCCTGCGCGATGCGGCGCGGGCCGAGGGGTACGATGTCATGGTGGGTTGCATGGTCGGATCGTCATTGGCGATGGCGCCAGCGGTTCTGGTGGCGCAGGGAGCGGCGATCACCGACCTCGACGGGCCGCTTTTGCTGGCCGAAGATCGCGCGCATGGGCTGCGCTTTGATGAGGCGGGCGTGCACCCATCCGAGGCGTCTCTTTGGGGGTGAGGCCTAGTCCGTGCGTCGGTCGATGCAGGCTGTGTTTGCCTCCAGTCGCACATCGTAGCCGTCCACTGCCGCAGGGTATTCAATCTGGACACAGAGCGAAAACGCGGAGGCTGCTGTTTTTTCGTAGGCGATCTCGCTGGCAAAGCCGGTCAGCCGTGCCGGATTGCGCGCGCAGGTCATCGGGTCGAGAGTGACGGGTAATGCGGCGCGGTCGATGTCGGGGCACTGGGCCACGTCATTGGTGAGTGTGCGCAGGTCGGACAATCGCCAACGGTCGCGTTGTTCCAACTGTCCCTGTGCCGGGCCGCCCACCCGCAAAAAGGCCAACACGAGGGACAGGACCGCCAAGCCGATCAGAACCCAGCCTGCTGGGAGCGGGACTTTCCCCGTGGGCATTTTTCGGGTTTCGCCAAAATAGGCGAGCACCACACCGGCGATCAGTGCCACGGTTGCCGACTTGATCAGAAAACGCAGGGTGATCTGGCCGTCGAGCCAGCTGTAGATCAGATAGAGCGCGTCGCCCAAGAGGGTGATTGTTGCCACGAGCATTGCCAACGCAGACAGCCAGCGGCGCACCGTGCCATGCGTACGCGCGCGATCCGTAGCTGTGGCCTTGCGGTCTTTGCGGTCAAGGGTCCAGAACACCGGCGCAAACACAATGAGAGCCGCCATCGACCAGCGTAGTCCGGACAACTGACCGTAGGTCGACGACTCGCCCGGTTCGGGCAGCAAGATGTTGACCTGTGCAAACAGGAGGGTGAGCGTGCTGCCGACAACCATGCCGAACACCACAAAGAGCAGGCTATAGAACAACGCGTCACGCGCTGCGGTGGATCGCATCGGGCGTGGCACGGCATCAGCGCCGTCCAGTGACAGCCAACCTGCAAGGGCGGCGTCGATCTCGGTGTCGGTCCAGTCGGCGGCGCGCAGGATATTGGCGATGTCGCCTTGTGACTGACCCGATTGCAAGGCGTCGCGGATGTAGTGGGAAAGGTCTGATGGTATTTGCATTCTCGGCCTTTGGATATGCTGCACAACCTATGGGACGGCCTATGGGACGGCGGCAGCGTCGCGCGGTCAATGATTATGTTTCGCCGCATGTCGCAGAGACCAAGACGATTTGGGTCACACACCAGCTCCAGCGTTTTTGACTGCTTTTTCGGGCTGACCTGTTATGCTTGTCACGAACGATACCATCCAAGGGGGCTCGGCTGTGATTGATCAAGGCAACGACATCCGCTGGCTGATACCAAAGGGGCTGGCTTCTGACTCATTAGGGATTTCTGAGGTTCCCAGCTCGCCCGCGCTCTGATTCCATGGCCGGCAAAGGAGTTTCCGATGCCTGCCAAAGTTTCCCTTCGCACTGACTTCACCGCCGACGATCTGCGCAAGCTCGCGGCGAAGAGTTCCGACGCCAACCAAAGCCGGCGGCTTCTATCGCTTGCAGCGGTGCGTGATGGCATGCGCCGCGGCGATGCCGCGCGGATCGGGGGGATGGATAGGCAGACCCTGCGGGATTGGGTCCACCGCTTCAATGCGGAGGGCCCGGACGGGCTGATTGACCGTAAGTCGCCTGGACCGAAGCGGCGTCTGAGCGCTGAACAACTGGAGGAGCTCGAGAAGATCGTCGAAGCCGGTCCCGACTTCAAAAAGGACGGCGTCGTGCGA